>NZ_JBSXOB010000035.1:0-98336 GCF_056857915.1 Marinobacter sp. B-12
CCACCCAGTGATCAACCGTTTTGCCTGACGACCATAGCGGTCTGGAACCACCTGATCCCATCCCGAACTCAGCCGTGAAACAGACCAGCGCCGATGGTAGTGTGGCTTCTGCCCATGTGAGAGTAGGTCATCGTCAGGCTCTTAATACCAAAAACCCCCGCGGCTTCGCCGACGGGGGTTTTTTATTGCCTGTCCGTTTCCACGAGGTCAACCAGGCTACCTACGATTTCCTGCATAACGGCCAGTTGTCCGTTCACGCTTTCAAGCACCGTCGACAGATCTCTCAATTCCAGGCCAAAGAAGAGAACGATCCCAGAAAGGCCAGCAATACCACCGAGCGCCAGCCACTTCAGCCGGTTGCGCTGCCTATCAAGGCCTTCCTGGTGCATGGCCTCCAATAAGGCAACAGTCTTGCGCAGGTGCCTGAGTTCGTCGTGGGTTTCTTCATAGGCGATCTCCAGGGTGGCGAGCCGTCCTGTCAGTCGTCTTGTGTAGCTTTGTTCAATGAGTTCGCCAGGGGTATTTTCGAATGGCGATAGGCCAGGTAAGGTGGAGGCATCAGTCAGGATAGCCTCGATAGTGGTAAGGAGCTGTTCCCGGTCAACCTGTTTTCCAATCACACCAGCGGCACCACGGGCCTTGGCATCCTGTCGGTATCGTTCTGCGCTCTGTGATGTGTACATGAAAACCGGGATGTGCCGTAGCTCAGAGTCTGCCTTGATCACGTCCAGAGCTTCTAAGCCATTCATTCCGGGCAAGAGGTGGTCCAGAAAGACCAGATCGAACGTCTGTTCACGTAGCTGTTCGAGGCCCTCTTCAGCGCTGGCGACGCCTTTTGTCGTCAGGTCGGCGCGTTCCAGCAGGCGGGCCAGGATGATGCGTGCGGTCGATGAATCATCGACAATTAATGCGTGACCTCGAGCCATTGATTCCCTTCCTGAAGTATTGGCTGTGTTCCATCATGGCAGCCAGATCTCGAATACGCCACCGCCCAGGCGGCCGTCATTGTGCAGTTTGATGTATCCGTGGCAGTTACCATTGCTATGAAGCTGGGCAACCGATGATGCGAAGAACAGCCCAAGACTGGTGCTTCCACTGTTGAAGTTCAGCGATTTGAAGCTGGGAGTTCCATTATGTTGCATGTTTTCCGGGTATCCGTCGCCGTTATCTTCGACGCCAATGACCAGAAACCCATTTTGCATCGCCGCTGTTAGTTTGATCATACTCTTGGTGTACCGGATGGCGTTATTGATGGTGTTATTGAGCACGCCGGTCAGCAGGTCCTCATCGAAGAAGCCGTTGATGTCATCGCATTCAATGGCCAGTTTGATACCCATACCCTCAAGAAGCGGCGTATGACGGGCCATATGCTGGGCGAGGAAGTCCGGAACGAAGTGTTCCTCGACGTGTGCAGACAGATTGTTTTCGCCAAGCCTGTAAATGCCCAGCAACTGCACCAGATCGTTGTGCATGCGTTCGGCTTCATACTGCAGGGTATTGAAACGCGGAGAGTCGCCGGTGGTGTCTGCCTGCTCCTGGCGGAGCTCGTCCAGGGAGTTCAGCAACATGCCGAGGGAATTCTTCATGTCGTGGACGGCAGAGGCCAGAACCATCGAAAAGTCGATGCTCTGTGCGCCCCGGGAGTGGGTCAACTCATCAGGATCATTCGTGGTCATGGCATCATTCCCTCCAGTTTCTTGCGCAAAGAGATCAGACGTCGGTGTTGGCGATGTTGCTCTGGCAGACTAGCGAGTTTTTCCAGGCATCTTTCACAGCGTTTCAAAAGCTCGCGATCACCTGATGCATCCTGATATTGTTTCATCAACACCTGTACCAGGTTCAAATTGAGAGCTGCGTGGGAGGGCACAATATCCAGTGCCCGATTGAACGTAGCTACGGCATCATCAAGATTGCCTGCCTCGAAGGCCTTGATACCGTCACGATTCAACGACCGGGCCTGTAGTTTCTGTCGAAAGCCCACAGGCTCATCGAGTAAACTCTCGATTTTCTGCAATAGTGGAGGGTTGTCGCTGCAGCGGATGGCAAGGGCGCTGAGCAGGTTTTTGGCGTCGTTTTCCCGGCCCAGACGGAACAGTGTCTTGGCGTAGTCAAGGCAGGCTTCGGGGGCCATCAGTTCAGGATCGAGTTCGTCCGCAATGCTGTCTAGAGCATTTTGGGCTTCATTTATTCGGTCCTGGCCGGCATGAACCCGGGACTCGACAATTCGGCTCCGTAGCTTGACGTCCTTTTCCCCGGCAAACCGCTTTTCCATGCGCCGGAGTATTGCCAGAGCTTCGTCCGCATGGGCTGCACCCTCATTCGACGACTCTCCTTCACTGAGGTCAGACAGTGACTGACCCAACGCAAGATAGTGTTCGGAGTTATCGTGTACCGAGTAGGTGCCAAGGCTGACGGTCTGTCGCCAGGCGTTGCATGCTGTCGGTATATCCTGATTGGATGAGGCCAAGATGGCCAGGTGCTTGTGCCGTAGCAGGGCGTTAGGGGAGTGCTCTGCCGCCGTCTCAAGAATTTGCTGAGACTGAATGGGCCGGCCCTGTTTTTCGAGAGCTTCGGCAAGAAGGTCATACGCTTCCATGTAATCCGGATGTTCGAACACCAACTCTTTCAGGGTTGCCGCCGCGTCTTCGTAATTCTGGTTGGCAATCAGGATCTTGCCACGACCAAGCCTTGCCCAGGACAAATCGCGCTGGCTCAGTACGTCGTCATGGATTTTCAGGGCATGGCTGAAGTCTCCAACCTGGTAGTAGAGGTCTGCCAGCGTTTTCATAAGCCAGGTCTTGTAGCGGGGTTGCGAGGGTAGCGTCTGCAGGCAGAGAGAAATGGCTTCGGGGAAATTTTCCCGATCGATCTCCCGGTTGATGGGAAGCAGGGCATTGCGTTGTGCGATAAGGCCACCCAGTCGCTTTTCAAGCATGGCGCGGTTGATAGGTTTGGTGAGGTAGCCGTCAGGTTGGTATTCCCGGGCGCCCATCACCATCTCCTTGGAGGTTTCGGCGGTCACCATCAAAAACAGCGAAGAGCGTTTCAGGAGTTTCTTGTACCGGAGCTCCTCAAGTATATGCTGGCCGTTCTTGCCCTCGCCCAGGTTGTAGTCGCAAAGCACCACGTCTACGTGGTTATAGGCACAATATTGGACGGCAGCAGAGGCGTTGGCGACTGACTCGATCTTGTCGGCGCCACAATTCCGCAAGATTTGCCGCATAGACAATCGAAAATTCTCGAAGTCGTCGACGATCAGGTAACTGAGTTTCCCGAAGCTGGTGCCGATGGCATTGCTAGTGGGTTTGGTCATGACCGTTTCTGTTTCAGCAACTTGTTAACCAGTGCTCGTAATGCGGCTGGCTTTACCGGTTTATAAAGGATCTGATATCCCCTGCTGATTGCATCCTCCCTGACGTCCGGAGCCATATAGCCGGTAATGAGTATGCCAGGTATATCATTGCTGATCTCGTCCCTCAATGAATCCATGGCATCGAGCCCATTCCGGTTATCATCCAATTGGTAGTCGGCCAATATGATGTCCGGTTTCGTACCGTTCAGCTTGTCCCGAGCATCCTCCAGGCTTTCGGCTGTCGTCACGTCACAGTGCCAGTTGTCCAACAAGGCGCTCATGCCGTGGAGGATAGCAGGATCATTGTCGATACAGACGACGTGAAGCCCCCCCAGGCTCGATACACGCCGCGACGCAGGTGCAGATTTGGTGGTGTTCTGATCACGATGCTCGGCCGGCGCAACTGGCACGGTGATGCTGAATACGCTGCCGAGTCCCTGAACCGACTGCACGTTTACCGGGTGATTCAGCATGCCACAGATGCGGTCGACAATCGCGAGCCCCAGACCAAGGCCTTTTTTGTCCCGACCCTGCTGAAAACGACGGAATTCCTCGAAGATGTGAGTAAGCTGGTCTTCTGGAATACCTGGCCCGGTATCCCACACCTCAATGCGGATATACCCTTTCAGGCGCCGACAGCCCAGTAGAATTTTCCCGCTTGGGGTGTAACGAATGGCGTTGGAAAGAAAATTCTGGATAACGCGCCGAAGCAGTTTCGAGTCTGACCGCACCCAGGCGCTGCTGGGGACAACATGAAGATCCAGGCCCTGGTCTTTTGCGATGGCAGAGAAGTCGGTTGCCAGGTGCCGCATGATCTCGTTGACCGGAAACACACCGATATCCGGTTCCAGTGCACCGGCGTCCAGCTTCGAGATGTCCAATAGGGTGCTGATGATTTCTTCGGCGGCTCCCAGCGAGCTGTCAATGTGGTCCACCAGTTCGGTCATTTCAGGGTCCCTGGCTTTTCCCGCCAGAGCGGACGTGAATAGCCGCGCGGCATTCAGGGGTTGGAGAAGGTCATGGCTTGCTGACGCCAGAAAGCGGGTTTTGCTCTGGTTGGCCTGTTCAGCCACGGATTTCGCCTTGAGCATCTGCTCGTTAATCACCTGAAGTTCCTGGGTGCGTTCCTTGACGCGCTGCTCCAGGTAGATATTGGTTTCTTTCAGTGCCTGTTCTGTCCGCCGCATGGCGGTGATGTCCTGGAAGGTGGTTACGTAACCACCGCCGGGAATCGGGCTACCGTCAATCCTCAGTACAGTGCCGTCCGGGCGTTGTCGCTCGTAGGACATCGGCTGACCCTCGCGCATGCTGGTGCAGCGATCAGCAATGACCTCGTCGATTCGTCTCGCTGGCAGATTGGCACTGGTCAGGTTGTACCGCATCAGGTCCTCCACCGGCCGGCCGACCCGGACGAAGCCTTTCGGGTAGCTGAATTGCTCCAGATAGCGATGGTTCCATACCACCAGCTGTTGTTGATGGTTGACGACGGATACACCCAGGCTGATGTTCTCTATTGCCGATTGCAGCAATTCCCGGCTGAAGGTCATGGCTTGCGAGGCTTCATCGACGATGCTGACAACGTCCTCTATCTGCATGTCCCGCCCGGTAAGCGTGGACTCCAGTACCACACGTGCCGTGGACGCCCCGATCACTGACGCCAGTTGCCGCTCAATGAATTTCATCAGGTGTGACGAAGCTGGCCTATGAGGGTGCAGTCGAATGGCATTGCGCCGCTCGTAGTTGCGGAAGATGGCTTCGGCTCGCTCTTCCCCCATGAAACGGTCGGAGATTGCCTGCAGGTCAGAGGTCATGATCTCGCCCTGCCAGCTCTGTTGCTGCGGCGTCTCCGCTCTCGGTTGGGGATCGTGGAAGAACGAGGCGATCTGGATCTTTTCCCGCACCCGTTGCCGGGTCAGCATGGAGAGAACGATGTAGGTAACGGTGTTGATGCCCAGGCTCCAGATAATTCCGTGGCTGGTCTGATCAAGTTCAGAACCGAAAAGAGCCGTGGGCCTTGTCCAGTTAATACCCCAAACGCCATGATCAATGAGGGTATCGCTCAACCAGCCGGTGGATGCCAGGGCGGGCAACAGCAGGGTATAGCACCACATCAGGAAACCGAGGCCAAGGCCCCAGACAGCGCCGGTATGGTTGCCCTTGCGCCAGAGAATACCGCCGACAAGTGCCGGACCGAACTGTGCCGCTGCAGCGAATGAGAGCAGGCCAAAGGCTGTGAGACTGTAATCTGCACCTGCCATGCGATAGAAACCATAAGCAGTGAGCAACACCACGAAGATAGCAACCCGTCGAATGCTGAGAAGCAGGTAGCTGAGATCCGAGCGTTTGTTCATGCGTGGGCGGAAGAACTTCAGCAGCGCCGGCATGATGATTTCGTTGCTGACCATGGTTGCGATGGCGACTGAACAGACGATGACCATTGCTGCAGCCGCTGATCCACCGCCCAGGAACGCCAGGATGGCGAGCCATTGCTCCCCGGCGAGAATTGGCAGGTTCAGGATCAGAATGTCCGGATCGGATGCACTGGCTTCCGGGGATAGCAGGCCTGCGGCCGCAATAGGCAGGACAAATGCGCTGGCGATAATCAGGTAAATCGGCATTGCCCAGCGGGCTGTTTCAAAATCCCGGTGGTCGGTGTTTTCCACCACCATCACATGAAATTGTCGGGGTAGGCAGATGATTGCGAGCATGGCCACCAGCGTCTGTGTAATAAAAGCCGGTGCTTCAACGCTGTCAGTGGTCAGGGTGCCAACGAGTCCTGCGCTGCGGACGTTGCTCCAGAGATCGCCGAAACCGCCATAGAGACCATAGATAACGAACAGGCCAACGGCCACGAAGGCCACGAGCTTTATCAATGATTCGAAGGCTACCGCCTGTATCATGCCCCGGTGATGTTCGGTCGATTCGAGGTGTCGGGTGCCGAACAGGACCGTAAATACCGCGAGGACCAGGGTGATATACCAGGCTGAGTCGTTCCATGCAGCGGTACTGAGTTCATTGGGCTCCACGCCTGTGTTTGACAGGACGCTAAAGCCCATGGAGATGGCTTTGAGTTGCAAGGCAATGTAGGGAACGCTGCCGATCAACGCAAAGACTGCCACCATTGCAGCGAGTGACTGGGATTTGCCGTAGCGGGACGCAATGAAGTCAGCGATGGAGGTGGTGTTGTTACGTTTGCTGATGAAAATGATCCGGCGAAGTAATGGGGCGCCAAAGATGAAAACGAGCAACGGGCCGAGATAGATCGGTAAAAAACCCAGACCTTCCTGGGTTGCCCGGCCTACAGCGCCATAAAACGTCCAGGAGGTGAAGTAGACCGCCAGTGACAAAGCGTAGATGTGGGTTCTTGCCAGTCGACGGCGGTAAAGACCCGGCTGTTTGTCGCCGGCCCAGGCAATGATAAAAAGAATCGAAATGTAGGTGATGGAGATTAAAACCAGCAACCAGGCACTAATCATAGTTCGCTCTTTTTATTCTACCCGGGACTGTCGGGGTTCATTGAGTTTATCGTTATCCGCTGCAAACGGTGTTCAGCAGTTTGTCCTGCGGATCCAGCTCCTTCATGTTATCAAGCCTTGGAGCACCGTCCGAACCCAGTGGTACGAGTTCGTGGGTACTGCAGTTGAGAATATGAACCCTATGGGAGACGGCGTCGGTCATCTTCTGCTCGAAACGATACAGAGTGAATCGCACTACGTTCGGATTTGAGGGGGTTTCGCTGATGCTCTTGGTATCCACTGTCGAGAAAGCGTTGATGTAAGGGAAGAAAAACGTCCACGGGCGCCAGAGTATGCCGTTGCTCTCCGTATCCACAATGATAGCCTCTTCGGGCATCAGGGACTGTTTCTGTTCAAACCAGGTGTACTCGGTATAAATGAGATACCCCAGCATGCCGGCTCCGGCAAATACTGGGATGATCCACTTCGGCGCCAGGTTACGGGTCGCGGCCCGAATACCAAGTGCAATACCTGCGGCGCCCAGGCCGCAAAAGGCGGTAGCGACAAACGTCCAGAACATAAAAAGGGTTTCCTTAAAAAAGAACGGGCTCCCTCTCAGAGGAAGCCCGTTCATCATCAACCTTCTAATTCATTCAATGAATCAGGCTGATTCGTTGCTTAGTGGTCGTGAGCCTGACTCGCACCACGTGGGTAGCGGACGCTTTCAACCAGTTCCTGAATCTCAACGGGCGGTTCTTCAGTTGCGTTGGACACAATGAAGGCTACCGCAAAGTTGACGATAGCACCAATGGCACCGATAGACAGCGGCGAAATGCCCAGAACCCAGTTTTCAGGGGTGTCTGCCAGATTGTTGGTGCCCGGAATGAACAGCCAACCTTTGTACACAAAAATGTACGAAAGGGTAAAGGCCAGGCCGGTCAGCATACCGGCGATCGCGCCAATATTGTTAACCCGCTTGGAGAAGATACCCATCATCAGTGCCGGGAACAGCGAGGCTGCCGCAATACCGAACGCCAATGCCACTACCTGTGCTGCGAACCCCGGGGGATTGGCGCCAAGATAGGTGGCTACCACTATGGCAACAGCCATTGAAATACGGGCGGCCATCAACTCGCCTTTCTCCGTGATATTGGGATTAATCGAGCCTTTGATCAGGTCGTGACTGACTGCCGACGATATTGCCAACAACAGACCGGCCGCCGTGGACAGGGCTGCTGCCAGACCACCGGCGGCGATCAGGCCGATAACCCATCCTGGCAGATTGGCGATTTCCGGGTTGGCCAGTACCAGGATATCCCGGTTAACCACCAGCTCGTTGCCTTCCCAGCCACGGGCCTGAGCCGTGCTTTCAAACTCTGGCGAGTCGTTGTACAGCTGGATACGACCGTCTTCGTTCTTGTCGGTGAACTGAATCAGTCCGGTTACTTCCCACTCTTTGATCCAGTTGGGACGCTCATCGTACTGGATCGGCTCGGCTTGAGTGCCTTCCGGGTAGATGGTTGTCATCAGGTTCAAACGAGCCATAGAAGCAACGGCAGGCGCAGTCAGGTAAAGCAGGGCGATGAAAACAAGCGCCCAGCCTGCAGACCAGCGTGCATCAGCCACTTTTGGCACAGTGAAGAACCGGATAATAACGTGGGGCAGGCCAGCGGTACCGATCATCAGGGTCAGGGTGAACAGAACCATGTTCAGTTTATTGTCCACATCAGCGGTGTACTCGTTGAAGCCGAGATCCGTGATGACCTGATTCAGTTTGTCCAGAATCGGCATGCCGGAATCCACGTGAGTGGAAAACAGACCAAGTGGAGGCAGGGCGTTACCGGTCAACTGCAGGGAGATGAAGACGGCAGGAATGGTGTACGCAGTAATCAGTACGCAGTACTGAGCCACCTGAGTGTAGGTAATACCTTTCATGCCGCCGAGCACGGCATACGCAAATACCACGATGGCAGCGATAATCAGACCCATGGTGGCGTCTACTTCCAGGAAGCGAGAGAAGGCTACGCCGGCACCCGCCATTTGACCGATAACGTAGGTCACGGACGCCACGATCAGGCAGATAACCGCTACGAGGCGGGCATTCTTGCTGTAGAAGCGGTCACCGATAAATTCGGGAACCGTAAACTTACCGAACTTGCGCAGGTAAGGTGCAAGAAGCATGGCCAGCAGAACATAACCGCCTGTCCAGCCCATCAGGAATGTAGAGTTTGCATAACCACCGGCGGCAATCAGGCCCGCCATGGAAATAAAGGATGCTGCGGACATCCAGTCAGCACCGATCGCCGCACCGTTGGTGATCGGGTGAACGCCGCCACCGGCAACGTAGAAGTCACTGGTACTACCGGCCTTCGCCCAGATGGCGATACCGATATAGAGGGCGAATGAGCCGCCCACAAATAATAGGTTAATGGCAAATTGACTCATTCGAACTTACTCCTCATGCACGTCGAATTTTTCATCGAGCTTGTTCATCCGCCAGGCGTAATGGAAGATCAACGCGATGAAAGTAAGAATCGAACCCTGTTGGGCGAACCAGAAGCCGAGGTCGGTTCCGCCAATGGGGATTCCGGCGAGCATGGGGCGAAGCAGTATCGCAAACCCATATGACACGAGGGCCCAGACAATAAGGCTCCCGAATATAAGACGAAGATTCGCCTTCCAGTAATTCACAGCATCGTAGTCATGACCTGACATAGGATCACTCCTGTGTTGTTGTTGTGGAGGTTGGTTGGGTTTTCTGTGAAGTGTTGGTTGTAGAGAAATTATTATTCATATAGTTCTTCTCCGACGTGATGTCCTATTCGACTTTACCCGTCAAGCGATAGATAGATATTGGCAAAAGGTCTAATTCTCAGTAATTTGAGGGATAAAGCGTCTACAAACGCGACACAGTTCCGGGGTTCTAGCCTCGCCGATGGATGTTCTTCAGTTGCCGGTGGTATTTCAGTTTTTCATTGAGGTCACGCAATGTGGTGACACCGCTTTTTCGTGCTTTGTTGATGACCGCAAGGGTTAATTCAGCGGTCACCATGGCATCGGCAGCGGCATGATGGCGGGCGCTGACTTCCAGGTCGAAAAAATCGGCCCAGTTGTCCAGGCCTTTGCCTCCGGTTTTGGAGTTGGGAAAGAAGGCAGGGAGCATCTCGGCTACATCGAGCCATGTGTGGAGCTGGGCGTAACTCAGTGTTTGCTTGAGAGCCTTTTCAAGGAATTTCTGGTCAAAGGCGGAATGGTAGGCAAGGATAGGGTCGCCATTCATCCATTCCAGCAGATGGAGCAGCGCGTCTTCAGTCTCATGCCCCTGTGTTAGGGCTTCCGGACCGATACCGTGGATGAGTACCGTTTCGCTGATGTCCAACTCTGGGCGACGCAGGATCAGATCAAACTGGTCGCCGAGGTCAATGGAGTTGTGCCGAATGGCCACCGCACCGATGGCGATGACATTGTCCTTTGCCGGGTTGAGCCCCGTGGTTTCCAGGTCCAGTACGATCAGTCGGCAGTCTGACAGGCGCTGGTCTCCGGCCGCCTTTGGCGTTGGCAAGTGTTCATGATCGGGACCACCGGTGCTGCCGGCCCTACGCCGTTCGATCCAGTTTTTGAACTGCTCCAGCATAAACGTTGGCCCGGTCTTCAGAGTTGGTAGGTGATTTCCAGTTTCTGCTGCAGGCGTTGTGCCTGGCGGAAGGATTCGCGAAGAATCCGGCGGTCCAGCGGGTTAAGGTCGTCCGGGTTTATATAATTGGACAAGGGCTCACCCAGGTCCAGCATTTCCTGGTGCGCCCTCATCCGAATAGCCTGTATCAGACTGTAGGCCTCTTGCCAGGCGTTGGCGTCTTTGGTGTCAAAGACACCTTTTATGGCGAGCTGCTGCATGCGCTCCAGTGTGTTGGCTGTACCGACACTATGGGCGAGGGCAAATACCCGAACGGCCTCCACAAAGGGAGCAAGTCCCTGGCGCTTCAGATCAAGTGTGTTTTTCTTGCCATCCGGGGCATAACGGAAGCTGCGGAACATGGTCAGAGGAGGTTTGCGGGTAATGGCGTTGCCCGCCAGCATCTTCTGGAACAGGTCGTTCTTGCGTATGCGCGTAAGCACTTTATCCAGTAACGTTTCCAATGGTTCCATCGGCCCGAAAACCGCCCGCATGTCGAGGAAGATCGAGGAGTACACCAGGTTCTGTGGGGTGGAGGCATCGATAAACCGGGCAAACCAGTCATCCCACTCCCCGCCGCTGAGACACAGTTTGGGGTTGCTGGCCATGATATTGCCTTTGCACAGTGTAAAGCCGCATTCCGCCAACTCCTTGTTGACAGTTTCCGCGAAGGGCAACAGTTTTTCCCTGACCTGTTCCTCGGTCATTCCCTCC
This sequence comes from Marinobacter sp. B-12, assembly GCF_056857915.1. NCBI lineage: Bacteria > Pseudomonadati > Pseudomonadota > Gammaproteobacteria > Pseudomonadales > Marinobacteraceae > Marinobacter > Marinobacter sp. B-12. The sequence goes on from NZ_JBSXOB010000035.1 coordinate 11,195, forward strand.
GGTGTCTGGAACAGAATGCCGTTATCCTGATCCGTCAGCAGGGTTTGCTCCTGCCGACCTTCGCTGCCGAACGTCAGCCAGGTGAAAGGGATGCCTGGGTCGTTCTTCTTGATATTCAGTTCCAGCACCCGTCTCACAGTAACGTCGTTCAGGGTGGTGATGATTTTCACCACCTGGCCGGAATCGGCTCCGTGGGCGAGCATGGCGTCCACCAGTCGGGACACATCCTTACGGAGGCTGACAAGGGTGCGGAGATGGCTGGCAGTGCCAATGGTCCTGGCAAGATTGACGAGATCGACGCGCTGAAGGGAGAACAGATCACGCTCGGATACCATGCCAATCAGTCGATGCTCGTCATCCACCACGCAGATGTGGGCGAAATGATGCTCTGCCATCAGCATGGCGGCTTCAAAAGCATCAGCGTTGGCCGTCAGGCAGCAGGGGTTCTTGGTCATGACCTGGCCGACGGGCGTATCCAGTGGGCCTTTTTCCTCCGCTACCATGGTGCGCAGGTCCCTAAGGGTGAATATGCCCGTGGGATGCCGTTTATCATCGGTAATCACGATGCTGCCGACACTGTTCTCGTGCATGCGCGCAACCGCTTTTCGGACTGGCAGGTCCGGAGAGCAGACGATGGGGTTGCGAATGGCGTAACGTTCCAGCGGCGTGTCCAGCGAGTTGCTGGAGCCAATGGAGGCCATGGCGCCGGTCTGTATACGCTGGTTCACCTGATCAAGAAGGCTGCTTACACCACGCAGGCAGAAATCGCGAAAGGGGTCACTCTGCGAGAACAGCATGACAAAGGTGTCGTGTTCAATGCTCAGGCAGAAGGTGTCTCCGGAAGCGCGATGCAGTGTGCGAGTGGGGCGTTCTCCAATCAGTGCGGCCAATGGAAAACATTCGCCCTGGCTTATTTCAAAGGTGGTTTCGGTTTCTCCGTCCTTGTCTCGCTCCCGTTCGCCGCGGATGCGCCCCTGTTTGACCACGTAGAACCGTTCTACCGTGCCATCGTCCGGTGACAGCACAACATCGCCATCGGCGTAGAATCTCAGCGAGGCGTGCTCGGCATAATGGGCCAGATGTGCATCGTCCATGTTTGAAAAAGGCGAATGCTCCCGCAGAAATGCCATGATGGCACGGGTATTCTGGGGGCGTGCACTGTCTTGCGATGCGGCAGTCATAATCGCGGTCCGTTGTCGTTCTTATGAGCCTGAAGTGTAGACCAACCGTCTGTTTACCGGCCCTACGATGTTTGTCTGAGCGCGGGCCAGCCCCGTCCCGGCAGCGGGTAGGGCAAGGGGCCTCCTTTATGATGGGTGAGCCGGGTGGTAAAGTCCATGCAACTTCGACTGTAAATGATATCGCCATGACAACCAAAGATGAGCGCCTGAGCTTCCTGGAGGAAATGAAGGATGTCCGCCGTATCCGGAAGCCGAACAAAGCCGATGTTAAAGCCCCAAAGGATTTGACCCCAGGGCACCTTGAGCGTCAGCGGTCCGCCATAGATCAGCCGCACAGGGACTGCAATCCTTTGACGGCGGATATGGTCGAGCCCCTGACGGCGCACGATGTTCTCTGTTGGCAGCGGCCCGGTGTGCAGCATGGCGTATTCCGTAAGCTCCGTCTTGGGCAATACCCGATCGAAGCGCGCCTGGACCTGCATCGAATGACCGTCGAAGAAGCACGTCGGGACGTGTTTGGCTTCATCAATGATTGCGTGCGCTATGGGCTTCGATCCGTCATTATTCTCCACGGTAAGGGAGAGCGTAACCCCGATGGCATCGCCCAGCTCAAGAGTTACCTGGCCAAATGGCTGCCAGAGCTGGATGATGTGCTGGCGTTTCATTCGGCCCAGAAGCGCCATGGCGGCACTGGTGCCGTCTATGTCATGGTCCGCAAGGGCGACCGCGACAAACAGCGTAACCGTGAGATTCACGGATCCTGACTATTCACCCAACGCCGATAAAATCGGTTCGGAGGTAAGTGTGAAGCAACTGATGTTGGTACTTTTCGTGGTAGCGGCACTGGCCGGGTGCAAAGACCGGGTTATCTGGAATGACAACGGCAAGGTGGAAGAGGCAACAACCGACCGCGAGGTCTGGGATTCCGAGGGCAAAATGGAAACCGGCGAACGGAAGATCTGGACTGATAAGGACGGCAACGACGTCATCAAGTAAGAACGTTCAGCGTTCATAATAATAAAACTAGTCTGGGGCAAGGGCTCCGGGCAGCAGGGGAGAGAACAACCATGGCCGTGAGCCTTACCGTCAATGGCCGGGAGCGAATGCTCGACGTAGACAGCGATACCCCGCTGCTATGGGTGATTCGCGATGAACTCGGACTGAAAGGCACCAAATTTGGATGCGGCATGGGGCTCTGCGGCGCCTGTACCGTGCACCTGAACGGGCACCCCGTGCGTTCCTGCTCCACCCCGGTTGAATTGGCCGACGGTGGGGATGTGACGACCATCGAAGGTCTGTCGCAGGATGGAAATCTGCATCCCTTGCAAAAGGCATGGGTCGAACATGGTGTGCCCCAGTGTGGCTACTGCCAGTCCGGCCAGATCATGAGCGCAGCGCACCTGTTGCAGCACAACAACGCTCCCTCCCGCGATGATATTGTTGCCGCCGTAAGCGGAAATCTCTGCCGTTGCGGTACCTATTCCCGCATCGTTGCGGCGGTTGAGTCCGTGGTTGGTGATGGCGCAGCCCGTCCCGATCGGGGGGAAGGGTAATATGTCCATGAATCGACGCGATTTCCTTAAGGTAACCGCAGGCTCCTCTGGCGGGCTGGTCCTGTCCCTGTCGCTTCCGGGCTGTGCTGGCATCCAGACCGGTTATGATGAGCAGGATGGTAGCTGGAGACCGGACGCCTGGCTGGAGCTGACTACCGATGATCAGGTCTACTTCACCCTGGCGCGTGTTGAGATGGGGCAGGGAACCTACACTGGCCTGACCACCCTCATTGCGGAAGAGCTTGGGGTGGCGCCAGCCTCCATCAAACCGCGATTTGCCCCTGCGGCCCCGGAATACCGGAATCCCCTCTACAAACTGCAATTGACCGGCGGCAGTACCAGTCTGGCGACCAGTTGGCAGCCGCTACGATCGGCGGGAGCCTCTGCCCGCATGATGCTCGTTGCTGCCGCAGCCAGTGTCTGGGACGTCAGCCCCGCTGAGTGCCGGGCTGTCGAAGGCAGGGTAGTGCATCCGAACGGACGCGACAGCCTGGCTTACGGTCGGCTGGCGGAACTGGCGGCGAAGCAGCCGGTGCCGGAGGCTCCGTCACTCAAACCCCGTGAGGAGTGGAAGTACATCGGCAAGGAACGGGGACGCCTGGACGCCGAAGCCAAGTCCACCGGCGCGCCAATCTACGGCATTGATGTCGAACTGGAAGGCATGGTTTACGCGGTCGTGTCCCGCCCTGCGCGCTATGGCGCTCGGGTAAAATCATACGATGATACCGCCGCTCGCCGGTTATCGGGCGTGCTGGACGTGTTCGAGATCGATCGTGGCGTGGCGGTTGTGGCGGATAAATACTGGCGGGCCCGTAAGGCCCAGGACGCCCTGACGATCGAATGGGATAACGACGGCGCGTTGGATGTGTCCTCCGATCAGGTGTTCTCCTCTTACCACAAAGCCGCCGATGAAGATCCGGGGGAAAGCGAGCGCAGCGAAGGTGATTTTGATGACGCACAGCAAGGTGCGGAACGCGTGGTGGAGGCCAGTTACGAGCAGCCTTACCTTGCACACGCGACGCTGGAGCCGATGAATGCCACGGCGTGGTATCGGGACGGCGCCATTGACGTCTGGGCACCGACTCAGGCACCCGATCTTGGCCGGATCGCGGCTGCGAGGGTGACGGACCTCTCGCCCGACGAGGTGACCATTCATACCACCTTCCTCGGCGGCGGTTTTGGGCGACGCCTGACCAATGATTACATCGAGGAAGCGTCGTCTGTCGCGTACCGTATCCGCAAGCCGGTCAAGCTGATCTGGTCGCGGGAAGAGGATACCCGTCACGATGTTTATCGGCCGGCCATGCTGCACCGGATGCGGGCCAGTGTCAGCGGCGATCGCCTCACTGGCTGGCATCATCAGATTGTTGGCCCTCAGATACTGGACTGGTACGTGCGCAATGCTGCACCGGCCCAGTATCCCTGGGCTCCGAAATTCCTGTACGGCACTCTGGGTCGCGTTGGGCTGATGGCCGAGGGTATCGCGACTCCGAAGGATCATTCCGCCATCGAAGGTGCCATAGAATATCCGTATCGGGTGCCTAATCTCGACATACGTCATACCCATACAGATCCAGGGGTGCCGGTGTCCTGGTGGCGGTCCGTGGGCTTCTCTCACAACGGCTTTGCCGTTGAAACCTTTATGGATGAGCTGGCCCATGAAGTCGATCAGGACCCGTACCGGTTCCGGCGCTCATTGATTGATCACGAACCAAGACACCTGGGCGTGCTGGACAGGGTTGCCCAACTTGCCCAATGGGACAGCGCGGCACCCGAAGGACGGGCCCGTGGCGTTGCCCTGTTCCGCAGTTTTGGTACCTACGTGGCCCAGGTGGTTGAGGCCAGCGTCGAGTTTGGGGAAATCCGGGTGCACAGGGTGTTCTGTGCTGTGGATTGCGGTCAGGTGGTCAATCCGGACATTGTTCGCGACCAGATTGAGGGCGGCATCATATTTGGCCTTACGGCGGCCCTGTACGGCAACATTACCCTGGAAGACGGACAGGTCAAGCAAAGCAATTTCCACGATTACCCGCTGATGCGTCATGATCAGCGGCCCGAGGTGGTGGTGAAAATCATCGATAGCGATGAATTGCCCACCGGTGTGGGGGAGCCCGGCGTACCTCCGGTGATACCTGCTTTGGGTAATGCGCTGTTTGCACTGACCGGCAAACGCCAACGCAGCCTTCCCCTGAAAGCCACGGTATAACCCGTGGCTGTCAAAGCCGACCGGTGAGCGTTCGTCGGCCTTTGCGGGCGACACGCTCATCCTTATAATGGAAACCATCAAGCGCTGATCCGGCGTGTCTGTTCCGAGGTGACTTTTTGTTTGATGTAACCCGCTACGCCATTGCCGCGCAGTCCATCATTGATGCCGGCGAGTTTCTCTACGGCCAGGGCTGGTCGCCGGCCACCAGTAGCAACTATTCGGCGCGGATCGATGATGAGCATATTGCCGTCACGGTGTCCGGTCGACACAAAGGCAAGCTGGTGGCGGGTGATGTCATGGTGGTGGATCTTGCCGGCAACCCAATTCAGAGCGATGCCCGCTCGTCGGCTGAAACACGCTTGCATACGGTTCTTTACCAGGCCTTTCCGGACGTTGGTGCGGTGTTGCATACCCACTCCGTCAAAGCAACGGTGCTGAGCCGGCTGCTGCCCGCTGGAGAACCGCTGACATTACAGGGGTACGAGTTACAGAAGGCGTTTTCAGGGGTTGATACCCACGAGTCGCAGCTGACCGTGCCAGTGTTCGACAATACCCAGGATATTCCGGCGCTGGCGGACCAAACCAGAGATTGGTTTCGTCAGCACCCTGAACAACCCGGGTACCTGATTCGTGGGCACGGCCTTTATACCTGGGGCAGGACCATGTCAGACTGCCTGCGCCACGTCGAAGCCTTTGAATTCCTTTTCGAATGTGAGCTTGAAACCATGAGGGTCCGCCGATGACAACCTTGAGCATTTTTGACCAGAGTGTGCCCGAATCCCCCCGTGTCGTGACCGAAGACGCGGGCAAAATCGCTAACCTGTTGGCAGAGCACGGGGTTCGCTTTGAACAATGGGCTACCCGGAATCTGCCTGCGGATGCGTCATCTGACGACATTCTTGAGGCCTATTCCGGTGAGATCCAGGCGCTGAAGGCGGAATGCGGCTTCCAGGCGGCGGATGTCATCAGCCTGAACCCGGACAACCCCCAGAAAGAGGCCTTCCGCCAGAAATTTCTGGATGAGCATGTGCACAGCGAAGACGAGGTGCGTTTCTTTGTTCGCGGGCAGGGCCTGTTTTACCTGCACTTTGGTGACCAGGTGTACGCCGTTCTGTGCCAGAAAAATGACCTTATCAGCGTGCCGGATGGCACACGCCACTGGTTTGATATGGGGCCGGAGCCTGCGTTTACCTGCATCCGTCTGTTTACCAACCCGGAAGGCTGGGTGGCGGACTTCACAGGTGAAGACATTGCCAGCCGGTTGCCCCGCTACGAGCGGCTGGCGGGAGTGGCGGGATGATCCGCGTAATTTTGACGGATATCGAGGGAACCACCAGTTCGATCTCCTTTGTACATGAGGTTTTGTTTCCCTACTCGGCGGAGCATATGGCCGAGTTTGTGCGGGAAGGCGCGGCAGACAGTACTGAAATCCGTGAGCAGTTGGATGCCGTTGCCGACACCTCTGGGGTTGCCAGGGAGGATATCGACGGGCTTATTGAGGTGCTGGACACCTGGATTCGGGAAGATCGCAAGGAAACGCCTTTGAAGGCCTTGCAGGGAATGCTCTGGGAGCAGGGTTACCAGCAGGGTGCGTTCCGGGGGCACATCTACGACGATGCCGCCGAGTATCTGCAGCGCTGGCATGATCGAGGTCTGCGCCTGTTCGTCTACTCGTCCGGTTCTGTGAAGGCACAGAAGCTGATTTTCGGTTTCAGCGAAGCTGGGGATTTAACGCCGTTCTTTTCCGGTTACTTTGATACCCGTATCGGCGGTAAGAAGGAGTCAACTTCCTACAGCAACATCATCGACGAATTGGGAGTCGAACCCCGAACTGTGCTGTTTCTCTCCGATGTTGAGGCCGAACTGAAGGCTGCTGAGGACGCTGGCATGCGCACGGTCTGGCTTGTACGTGAGGGAGATTTGCCGGTCACGAAGCGGGCGGTGACCACGGACTTTTCAGGAGTCGACAGGTTTCTGCAGCAGGGTTGACCCTACATGGTGCCTGACGTCCGATACCTGATAGTGCCTTTGGTGTGCCTATACCTTGCCGGCTGCGCGCCGGACTCCGGTGTTCCAGGCATGATGGATGAGTACGTCATGGGCGTGGCCGATGCCCTGGAACTGCGTCCCGAATTTTCCGATATTGCCCCTGTCCCCCAGATTCCGCGCCGGCGGGAACGCGTTCTCGACATGCCGGGTCTGGATATGGGAATGCTCGATTTCCTTTCCCTTTACGGATGCGAGTTGCAGTACGTGGTCGGCGAAAGGAACTCAATCATGGGGCGGGTGATGCAGCCGTTGAATCGATTGCGTTATGAAACGCGTTTTATCCGTGCCGCTGAGGCCTGTATTTCGGAGACCGATGATGAGGAGATACAGGAAGAACTGGAAGAGGCCATCACCCATAAAATCGAAACGCTCCCCATTGCGGTATGGAACGCCACCTGGGGTGTGGAGGAGATTGAACGGCTGTTTACCCTGTCGCAGGGATATTATCCCGGGAGCGGCGATGACAAGGCTCTGGCGGAGTTGTCCTCCGGCGTAACGCGGGTCAACCAGACGGTCAGAGGCCTGCTGGACGGCAACACAAGTGAGCCGCTGGACTATGTGGGTGGTGTGCATCAACTCTGGCAGGCAGAACATCGTGCGGGTCAGCTATTGAACAGCGCACGATTGATGACAGTGCGGCTTGGCGACGCAACAGCTTTGCTGGCCAAGAGAGTGGAAGGAGCGCCACTTTGCTCGGGGGCGGAGTCTGAAGAGCTGCCCGGCGAGCTCGCGGAAATTTATACCGATGGTTACGGCGATGGCATTGAGGACTATCTCGACCGCATTGAGCGGGCGAAGGAGGCGCTGATCAAGCCGCTGGATACGCTTGCCGCCCAACAGTCGGAGACTATGCCTTCTGCTTTTCGTGAGTGGTATAGGCACTATCTGGATACGGGCAATGCCGACAGCGTCTGGGTGCAACTGGACCGGGCCATTTCCGCCCATAAACAGCGCTGGCGGCAGTTGCTCACTCAGTGCGAAGCGTCTCCCCAGTGAAGCTCGACCATGTCGGGCAGCACATCAACGCTGGCTTTCGGGGGTCACCCGCAGGATTTCCTCGACAGTGGTGGAACCGGCGGCCACTTTCTGCGCGCCGCTGAGCCGCAGGGATTTCATGCCATCCTTGTACGCATCCACTCTCAGTTGGTCCAGCTCGCACTGCTCGGTAATCTGCCGGATCAGGTTGCCGGACAGTTGCATGATTTCATACACGCCGGCCCGACCATAGTAACCGGTGTTCCGGCACTCAAGGCAGCCAACCGGGTGGTAGACCTGCTTGGGCATGGAGGCTTTCCACGGACGGGTCAGGCTTTGCCAGGCCTGCTCGTCCACCGGCCCTGGCGCCTTGCAGTGAGGGCACAGGGTTCTGGTTAGCCGTTGCGCCATGACGCCCAGCACCGTGGCACGAATCAGGTAGGGGGGAATGCCCAGTTCCATCAATCGGGTGATGGCGCTGGGGGCATCGTTGGTGTGCAGGGTGGACAGCACGAGGTGCCCGGTCAGAGCGGCCTGAACCGCCATTTCTGCAGTTTCCAGGTCACGGATCTCACCAATCATGATGATGTCCGGGTCCTGTCGCAGTAGCGCCCGTACGCCCGAGGCAAAGGTCAGTTCGATATTGGATTGAACCTGCATCTGGTTGAAGGCCGGCTCCACCATCTCAATCGGGTCCTCGATGGTGCAGATATTCACCTCGGGAGTGGCCAGTTGCTTGAGGGTTGAGTACAGGGTGGTGGTCTTACCGGAGCCGGTAGGGCCGGTGACCAGAACAATGCCATGAGGGTGGTCGGTAATAGCCTGCCAGCGTTCCCGGTCTTCCTTGGAAAACCCCAGTTGTTCGTAGGACTTCAGCAGCACTTCCGGATCAAAAATCCGCAACACCATTTTTTCACCAAACGCGGTTGGCATGGTGGCCAGTCGCAGTTCCACTTCGCTGTTGTCCGGCTTTCGGGTTTTGATGCGGCCATCCTGGGGGCGACGTTTTTCCGCCACGTTCAGCCTGCCGAGAATTTTCAGGCGGCTGGTAACGGCCACACCGACCTGGTCAGGAAATTCGTAGACGTTGTGCAGCACCCCGTCGATGCGAAAGCGCACCTGGGTGACATTGCGCCGAGGTTCAATGTGAATATCCGATGCGCGTTGATCGAAGGCATATTGCAGCAGCCAATCAACAATCTTGACTACGTGCTGGTCGTTGGCATCCGGGTGTTCGCTAGCCCCAAGGTCCAGCAATTGCTCGAAATTCTGGGCACCCGCGGGATTGACCGTATTGTTGCCACCGGCCTTGCTGACGGAGCTCGCCAGTTGATAGAACTCGACGGTGTAACGACGGATGTCCTCGGGGTTGGCGACCACGCGGCGGATGTCTTTTCTGACCGCCTGGCGCAGGTTGCTTTCCCAGTCACTCTTGAAGGGCTCGGTGCTGGCGATCAGCACTTCATCCTGGCCGATTTCAACCGCAAGAATGCCGTGTCGCTGGGCGAAGGCATAGGACATCACCCGGGCAATTGCGGGTGTGTCTATCTTCAGGGGGTCAATGTGGTAATAGCGTTGTTCCGCCCACTCCGCCAGCCATTGGGTCAGCCTGTCCAGATCCAGCGTGCGCCCGGTAATCTGGCTTTCCAGCCCAGCCTTGGCTACCAGTTCCAATGGGTGGCGCTGGCTGGCTGGCCCGCTACTACCTGTCTGGATGCCAATATTGGCCGAAAGGACCCGTTCGGCATCCTCCTGCGTGATCTCACCACCGGTGACCAGCGCCGTGCAGATATCCCTCAGGGTCAAGGTACTTCTATGTGGCGCGGGTGGATGAGTGCTGTCAGCCATGATGCGTTTCCTGTCAGGTTTCTGTAACGGGCTGCGGACGGTTCACCTTAAGGTGGACCATGGCCACAGTAAACAGCAGGAAGGTCAGCACCGCGATGATCAGAGGGGTAATGGCGCCCTCGCTGAGCCACGACGATACGACGTATTGGGTAAAATAGAAAATCACCACGAAACTGAGCCAGATATAACCGCGGTTGTGGCCTCGGAACACCGGTACGGCAAAGGCCAGTAGCGGGACCAGCTTTACGCTGAGCATCAGCGTGACGGAGACGCCCTCGACCTGCGCGGGGTAAAAGGTGCTGACAAGCAGGGCCGCCAGGGTGGCCAGATAAAGCAGGATGGTCAGTCGGGCGGTCATTCGGGCTTTGGGGTTGTGGAGCATTCGGTGATCCGTTGTCGTTGAGTGGCGCCGGGGTTAGCGCAATTTCATGGCGAGCCGGGCAAGGCGCTCGCCAAACGTCTGACATATGGTTTTTTCGTGGTCGTTCACTGCCTGTGGCTCTCCGGTGCCGGCCCAGTGGGATGGGCCGTAGGGGGTCCCTCCCGCGGAGGTCTCATTGAGCGCGTTTTCGGAATAGGGCACACCGCACAGCACCATGCCGTGGTGAAGTAGTGGCACCATCATCGTCAGCAGAGTGCTCTCCTGACCACCATGCAGGCTACCGGTGGAGGTAAATGCCCCAGCAGGCTTTCCGCTGAGGGTTCCGTTCAGCCACAGGTCCCCGGTGCCGTCGAGAAAGTATTTCAGCGGTGCCGCCATGTTACCAAAGCGAGTTGGGCTGCCTATGGCCAGGCCGGCGCAATTCGCCAGGTCATCCTTGCTGGCGTAGGGGGCACCGTCGTCCGGCACCCCTGGCAGGGATGCCTCGGTATCCGGCGACACGCTGGGCACGGTGCGAATCCTGGCATCCATACCCTGCACCCGGGAAACGCCCCGGGCGATCTGGGCGGCCATTTCGGCGGTTTGCCCGGTGCGGCTGTAATACAGCACCAGGATATAGGGCGAGGTGGTCGCCATTGGTTATCTCCGGTTAGAGAATATTCAGGACGTTTTCGGGCGGTCGGCCCAGGGCCACTTTGTTACCCCTGATCACGATAGGACGCTCGATCAGCTTCGGAGTTTCGACCATGGCTTTGATCAGGATCTCACGACCAAGCTCGGGGTTGTCCAGGCCCAGTTCCTTGTATTCCTTTTCCCCGGTTCTCATCAGTTCTCTGGGAGTGATGTCCAGGGCTGTAAGGATCTGTTCCAGAATTTGCTCTGTCGGTGGCGTTTCCAGGTAACGTATAATGTCGGGTTCAACACCTTGTTCGCGAAGGAGTTCAAGGGTTTGCCGAGATTTTGAACAGCGCGGATTGTGGAAAATTCGGGTTGGTTCTGTCATGGTTCTCCCTCTTCCCAGGTCAGGTTAACCGCAAGTTTGTCTGAGCGCCGTAGTCTAACAGGAGGGCACCCTGTGCAATACCCTGCAAAGTATCCTGCAACGGTGCGTTATTCCGCCGGGTTATGCAGGATCGGTATAATATTGGCCTCGTTGTTGCTGGCCGGCTGTCAGAACCATGAGTTTGAAAAGCCCGACGGAACCGTCCTGGACTGGGAGAGCCTGCGGGGACATTGGGTGTTGGTCAATTACTGGGCCGAGTGGTGCAAGCCGTGCCTGGAGGAAATTCCAGAGCTGAACAGTATCGACCGCGCCGGTGCCGTGATAGTCCTGGGCGTGAATTTTGATGATGTTCGTGGCCAGGAACTGATCGACCTGGGACGAAAAATGGGTATTGAATACAGTATGTTGGCGGAAGATCCAGGGCCGAAGTTTGGCTGGAAAACCCCCGTAGCCCTGCCCGCAACGTTTATTGTGGATCCGGATGGAAACCTCGTTGAGACCCGCTTCGGCCCACAAACTGAAGAAGACGTCAAAGAATTGATTGGTCGCTGACCTGGCCGAACCGCCATTAACCTGCAGGAAATTTCCGACGCTATGTCACAGACCTTTGTCCACCTCCGCGTGCATTCCGAATACTCCATGGTAGATGGCCTGGTGCGCGTGAAACCCCTGATCGGTCGTGTTGCAGAACTGGGTATGCCCGCTGTCGGGCTTACGGAGCAATCCAATATGTGCTCCCTTGTACGTTTCTACAAGGCGGCCATGAGCGCCGGGGTGAAGCCCATTATCGGCGCTGACCTGTGGGTCGAAAATCCCGACGAGCCTGACAATCCGTTTCGCATCACTCTGCTGGCTCGCAACAACGATGGCTACCTGAACCTGACCGAAGTGGTCTCGCTGGGGTACACAGAGGGGCAACGTTTCGGTAAGCCAATTATCCAGCGCCAGTGGCTGGAAAGCCGGACTGAAGGGCTGATTGCCCTGTCTGGGGCGCGCCTGGGAGATGTGGGCAAGGCGTTGATGTCGGGTAAGCTGGACCTTGCCAGACAGCGCGCCGAATACTGGATGAGTCTCTATCCTGGGTCGTTCTACCTGGAGCTGCAACGCACGGGCCGACCGGGGGATGAAGATTGCCTGCACCTGAGTGTTGAACTGGCGGGGGCGCTGGGCTGCCCGGTGGTGGCGACAAACGATGTCCACTTCCTCCATGCCGAAGATTTCGAAGCCCATGAGGCAAGGGTCTGCATTGGCGAGAGCCGCACCCTGGATGACCCGAGGCGGGATCGTCGTTTCAGCGACCAGCAGTATCTGCGCAGCGCCGATGAAATGATTGAATTGTTCTCTGATATCCCCGAGGCGGTTGAGAATACGGTGGAAATTGCCCGACGCTGCTCAGTCCCGGTGCGTATGGGAGAGTATTTCCTGCCGAACTACCCCATCCCTGATGGCATGACCATGGATGAGTACTTCCGCAAGGTGTCGGAAGAGGGCCTGGAAGAGCGGCTGGCGAAAACCCTTAGCAAGGACGACCCGGAGTACGACAGCAAGCGTGAAGCTTACTACAAGCGTCTGAACTTCGAGTTGGATATCATCATCCAGATGGGGTTCCCGGGGTACTTCCTGATCGTTATGGACTTCATCAAGTGGGCCAAGAATAACGGCGTGCCGGTAGGCCCTGGCCGGGGTTCCGGTGCTGGCTCCCTGGTAGCCTACGCCCAGTTGATTACCGATCTTGATCCTCTGGAATACGACCTGCTGTTCGAGCGTTTCCTGAACCCCGAACGGGTTTCGATGCCCGACTTCGACGTCGACTTCTGCATGGAGGGCCGTGATCGTGTCATCGCCTACGTGGCGGAAAAATATGGTCGGGAGGCGGTGTCCCAGATCATTACCTTCGGCACCATGGCTGCCAAGGCGGTTGTGCGGGACGTTGCCCGGGTTCAGGGCAAGTCATACGGGCTGGCGGACAAGCTCTCCAAGATGATCCCCTTTGAGCCGGGCATGACTCTGGAGAAGGCCCTGGAACAGGAACCACAGCTGGTCGAATTCCTGGAAAATGACGAGGAAGCCCAGGAAATCTGGGAGATGGCCCTGAAACTCGAGGGTGTGTGCCGAAACGCTGGCAAGCACGCCGGCGGTGTGGTGATTGCACCCACCAAGATCACCGATTTCTCGCCGCTGTACTGTGATGATGAGGGCGGTAGCCTGGTGACCCAGTTCGACAAGGGCGATGTGGAAGATGCCGGCCTGGTGAAGTTTGACTTCCTGGGGCTACGAACCCTGACCATCATCGACTGGGCCCTGAAGATGATTAATCCGCGCCTGGAGAAACAGGGCAAACCGGCGCTGGACATCAACGAAATTCCGCTGGACGACGTGCCATCGTTCGACATGCTCAAGAAGGCGGAAACCACAGCGGTGTTTCAGCTTGAATCCCGCGGCATGAAAGACCTGATCCGTCGCCTGCAACCGGACTCCCTGGAGGATATGATCGCCCTGGTGGCGTTGTTCCGTCCGGGGCCGCTGCAGTCGGGCATGGTGGATGACTTCATCGACCGGAAGCATGGCAGGCAGCCCATGTCGTTCCCGCATCCAGATTATCAGTATGAGGGATTGAAGCCCGTTCTCGAGCCCACCTATGGCGTTATCCTGTATCAGGAACAGGTCATGCAGATTGCCCAGGTCATGGCTGGCTACAGTCTCGGTAACGCCGACATGTTGCGCCGGGCCATGGGTAAGAAAAAGCCCGAGGAAATGGCCAAACAGAAGCAGTTCTTTCTCGACGGCTGTGAAAACAATGACATTAACAAAACCCTGGCGGAGAACATTTTCGACCTGGTTGAAAAGTTTGCCGGCTATGGCTTCAACAAATCCCACTCGGCTGCCTACGCGCTGGTTTCCTACCAGACACTGTGGCTGAAGGCTCATTATCCCGCTGAGTTTATGGCCGCGGTACTCACGGCGGATATGCAGAACACCGACAAGGTGGTCACGCTGGTGGAGGAGTGCCGCAGCATGGGGCTGGAGCTGCTGGTGCCGGACGTCAGCCGCTCTGAATACACCTTTACCGTCAACGATGATGGCGCCATCGTGTACGGTCTGGGCGCCATCAAGGGGCTCGGTGAGGGCCCTATTGGCAGCATTCAGGCCGGTCGCGCCGACGGTGAGCCCTACCAGGACATTTTTGATTTTTGCCGCCGGGTGGATCTGAAAAAAGTGAACAAGCGGGCCATGGAAGCCCTGATCCGTTCCGGTGCTATGGATAAGCTGGGGGCAGGGCGCGCCCAGTTGATGGCGAGCATCGACAAGGCTATCCAGCAGGCCGGCCAGCAATCTCGCAACGAGTCCGTAGGCATGACCGATATGTTCGGCGACATGCTAATGGGCGGGGAAGACGGAGACCCTTATTCCGATGTGGCGAATGTGCGGGAATGGCCCAAGAAAGAGCGACTCAAGGGCGAGAAGGATACCCTGGGCCTATACCTGACCGGCCACCCGTTCGATGAATATGAGAAAGAAGTGCGGCGGTTTGTGCGCTCATCCATTGCCGATCTTAAACCGGCTCGTCAGCCCCAGCGTGTTGCCGGTCTTGTCGTTGCGCAGCGCTCCATGAAAACCCGCACAGGGTCGACCATGGCGTTTATCACCCTGGATGATCGCAGTGCCCGCATCGAGGCTACCTTGTTTTCAGAGGCCTTTTTCGAGAATCGGGAGTTGCTTCAGTCCGACCAGGTCATTGTGGTGGAAGGCCAGGTCAGCCATGATGATTATTCTGGCCAGATGAAGATGCGCGTCAGCTCGGTGATGGACGTTGGTACGGCTCGGCAACAGTTCAGCCGTGGTCTCAAGCTCGCTATACACGCGGATCAGCTTCAGAACGGCCTGCTGGATAAACTGGACTCCACGCTCAGGCCCTTCCGTTGCGAGGGCAGTCCGGTGTGGATTGAATACAGCAGCGCTAATGCCAGCACCCGTATTGAACTGGGTGAATCGTGGCGCGTCCAGCCCGATGATGACCTATTGTTGGAGTTGAAATACCTCGTAGGCGACCAGTCGGTAGAACTGGTCTATGATTGATACTATCCGGCAAGGTTCATCCCGGGTATGGCGGGCACGTTGAAAAATTACGTTTTTGTCAGAAAGCGGACTCATACGAAGGTCCGCTTTAGCCAATGCTCGGGCGCTGCTATCTTTGTCCAAAATTCTGGTTTGGCGACACACATTCTCGCCTTGCAAGCAAATGATGGAACATCATGAACCCTAATTATCTGGATTTCGAACAACCGATTGCCGACCTGGAAGCCAAGATCGAAGAGCTTCGTATGGTGGGAAACGACACCGACATCAACATCACCGACGAGATCAGTCGGCTGCGCAAGAAAAGTGTCAGCCTGACGGAAAGCATCTTCTCGAACCTGAAACCCTGGGACGTGGCACGCTTGGCACGTCATCCCCGCCGGCCTTATACCCTCGACTATGTCGACATGATCTTTGACGACTTCGACGAGTTGCACGGTGACCGTCGTTATGCGGATGATCAGGCCATCGTGGGTGGTACAGCCCGCCTGGATGGAAAGCCGGTCATGGTAATTGGGCACCAGAAAGGTCGGGAGGTGCGCGACAAGGTAAAGCGGAATTTTGGTATGCCTCGCCCGGAAGGGTATCGTAAGGCCCTGCGGCTGATGGAAATGGCTGAGCGTTTCCGTATGCCGATCCTGACCTTTATCGATACCCCGGGCGCCTATCCCGGTATCGGGGCTGAAGAGCGCGGCCAGAGTGAAGCGATCGCCTTCAACCTTGCGGTCATGTCCCGCCTGAAGACGCCGATTATTTCCACGGTGGTGGGTGAGGGTGGCTCCGGCGGTGCCTTGGCCATCGGGGTGTGCGACCAGTTGAATATGCTTCAATATTCCACCTATGCGGTCATTTCACCCGAGGGTTGTGCCTCGATTCTGTGGAAGAGTGCGGAATACGCCTCCCAGGCGGCAGAGGCGATGGGTGTGACCGCTGATCGATTGAAGGACCTTGGGCTGGCGGACAATGTCATTACCGAGCCGCTGGGTGGAGCGCATCGCAGCCCGGAAGAAATGGCGGAATCCCTGCGTGCGACCCTGAGCAAGGGCATTGCCGAACTCAGTCGCCTGCCGGAAGACGAACTGGTGTCCCGCCGCTATGAGCGGTTGACCCGATATGACACCGGCCGGTAACCCCGGCTTCGGACAAGACTGGCCGGAAGCGCTATGTGCTCCGGTCAGGCATTTGCCTGATCATTCACACCTTCGCATTGCCCTCAGCGGCGGCATGGATTCGGTTTTGCTTCTCCATGTTGCCGCCCAGCTGTATGCCCATACTGGCCAAGTTTCTGCGGTTCACATAAATCATCAGTTACAGCCAAATGCTGATCAAACCGCGCGTTTCTGTCAGGGGATTTGTCGGCAGCTTGGTGTGTCGCTCGACAGCCGCCGGGTCACCGTCGCCGGTCGAGAATGTCCTGACATCGGCGCCAGTGGTGGTGTTGAAGAAGCCGCCCGGAATGCGCGTTACCAGGTGTTTGAGGAGATTCTGGCGCCGGGTGAGTTATTGTTGATGGCCCATCATGGTGATGACCAGGCTGAAACGGTGCTGTTTCGATTATTGCGCGGGACCGGTGTGGCGGGGCTGGGCGGTATGCCGGTGACACGCCCTCTGGGTGATGGTCGGCTGTATCGGCCACTGCTGGATTTCAGCCGCGCAGAGCTTTATGGCTGGGCAGTAGAGTATGGTATCGAGTGGATGGAAGATCCCAGTAATCTCGATGAGCGCTTTGATCGCAACTTTCTCCGTACGTCGATTTTTCCTCTCCTCAAATCACGCTGGCCGTCGCTGATCAGCCGGCTTGGCCATACTGCCCATTCGTGCCGCGAAGGGGATGAGCTAGCCGGGAAGCTGGCGGAAATCCACTTTCAGCAATGTGCCGGCCAGTCCGGTGAGCTTTATTTGAGTGCTGTCGGTGCGCTGTCTCTGGCAGAGCAGAAAAACCTGCTGCGTTGGTGGATAAGGTATTTTCATTACGAGCCTCCCGCCATTGCAGACTGGTCGCAGGTTCTGGGGGATTTTCTTTGCTCGCCGGTGGATAGGGAACCGGAGCTTCGTGGAACGGGGTTCGTGATTCGACGTTTTCAGGGTTGCCTGTATCTGGTCCCCGAGTTCACGGCATTGCCTGCCGATAAGCCAGTCCTGGTTCCAAATCAGGAGCTGTCGTGGGGCGGGTGGCGATTGACGTTGGCGCCGTCGGGTATGCGTAAAACACCGGCGCCGGAAATAAGGGTATCTACGAGGGCAGGGGGCGAACGTGTCCGCCCAGCCCCTGGTGGCCCGTCGAAATCGTTGAAGAACTGGCTTCAGGAAAAAAACGTTCCACCCTGGGAAAGGGCTCGGCTGCCGCTGCTTCTTGAGGCGGTGGGTGACCATGAAGAAGTGGTCGGAGCTGGCGACTTGTGGCTTTCCGGCAAATACTGTGGAGAGGCCCCGGCCAGTGGCTGGCGGATTGTTGTGGAGCGGGAATGTAATTGAGAAGGTGAGGCCTTTCTGGTAGTCTGGCGTCCCATCTTGAGATGACAATCTCCCTCCTTCACCGAACCAGACAAATCACGGAATCTGCATGACGCGTTATATTTTCGTCACCGGCGGTGTCGTGTCCTCCTTGGGGAAAGGTATCGCATCGGCCTCTCTGGCTGCGATCCTAGAGGCACGCGGCCTGAAGGTCACTATTCTCAAGCTGGACCCGTACATCAACGTGGACCCCGGCACCATGAGCCCGTTTCAGCACGGTGAGGTTTTTGTCACCGAAGATGGCGCGGAAACCGATCTGGACCTGGGGCACTACGAGCGGTTTATCCGCACGCCGATGTCACGCCGGAACAACTTCACTACCGGTCGTGTTTACGAGGAAGTGATTCGTAAAGAGCGCCGGGGTGACTACCTCGGTGGCACGGTTCAGGTGATTCCCCACATTACAGACGAGATCAAGCGTCGTGTGGTTGAAGGCGCTTCCGGCGCCGATGTGGCACTGATCGAAATCGGCGGCACGGTGGGCGACATTGAATCGTTGCCATTCCTTGAGGCCTGCCGCCAGTTGAAGGTGGAAGTCGGCCCGCAGCGTGCGTTGTTCATGCACCTGACCCTGGTTCCCTACATCGCCACTGCCGGTGAAATCAAAACCAAGCCTACCCAGCACTCGGTGAAGGAAATGCGTTCCATCGGCCTGCAGCCGGATATTCTGCTGTGCCGTTCGGAACACGAAGTGGACGCCAGTTCCCGTCGCAAGATCGCGCTGTTCACCAACGTAGAAGAGCGGGCGGTCATTCCGCTGCAGGACGCCAAGTCCATTTACGCCATTCCGCGCATGCTGCACGAATTTGGTCTGGATCAGCTGGTTATAGAGCGTTTCAGCCTGGAGGCCAGCCCGGCCAATTTGGGCGAATGGGATGCGGTCGTTGAATCCCTGATGAATCCGGAAGGTGAAGTTACAATTGCCATGGTCGGCAAGTACATGGAGCTATTGGACGCTTATAAGTCCTTGATTGAGTCCCTGCTCCATGCCGGTATCAAAACCCGCACCAAGGTCCGGATGAACTACATCGACTCCGAAGACATTGAGCGCGATGGTACCGGTGCGCTGGCCAGTGCCGACGCTATTCTGGTTCCCGGTGGTTTTGGCGAGCGCGGTGTCGAAGGCAAGATCCGCACGGTGCAGTACGCCCGGGAAAACAAGGTCCCGTACCTGGGTATCTGCCTGGGTATGCAGGTGGCCGTTATTGAATACGCCCGCAACGTGGCTGGCCTGAAGGACGCCCACAGCACCGAGTTCCGCGAACACACCCCGGAGCCGGTTGTAGGGCTGATCACGGAGTGGCTGGATGCCAGCGGTGAGAAAGAGGAGCGCACCGAAGAGTCCGATCTGGGCGGCACCATGCGCCTGGGCGCCCAGGACTGCGTGGTTGCTGAAGGATCCACCATCGCCAACTGTTACGGTCGTAAGACCATCCGCGAACGCCACCGTCATCGTTTCGAGGTGAACAATCATTTCTTGCCGCAGCTGGAAGGTGCCGGCCTGAGAATTTCCGGTCGTTCTACCGATGGCAAACTGGTTGAGGTTGTGGAAGTGCCTGATCATCCCTGGTTCGTGGCTTGCCAGTTCCACCCGGAATTTACTTCCACGCCTCGTGACGGCCACCCGCTGTTCAAGGGGTTTGTTGAGGCAGCTCTGGCCCGTAAAAAGGAATCCTGATTATGGCGCAGAGTACGGTGAACGTCTCGGGAATCGAGGTTGCCAACGATAAGCCGTTCGTGTTGTTTGGTGGCATGAACGTGCTGGAATCCCCTGAAATGGCGATGGAAGTGGCCGAGGCGTACGTCGAAGCCACCCGCAAACTCGGGATTCCCTACGTATTCAAAGCGTCGTTTGACAAGGCCAACCGCTCTTCCGTGCACTCCTTCCGTGGCCCCGGTCTTGAGAAGGGGCTGCAGATTCTGGCGGACATCAAAAGCAAGTTCGGTGTCCCTATTATCTCTGATGTTCACGAGCCTGAGCAGGCTGCACCCGCCGCAGAAGTTTGCAATATTATCCAATTGCCGGCTTTCCTGAGCCGGCAGACCGATCTCGTCGTCGCCATGGCGGAAACCGGTGCGGTCATCAATATCAAGAAGGCCCAGTTCCTGGCGCCACAGGAAATGAAGCACATCATTGCGAAGTGTGGAGAAGCCGGTAACGACAAGGTGATCCTGTGTGAGCGTGGCACCAGCTTCGGTTACAACAACCTTGTGGTGGATATGTTGGGCTTCGGCATTATGAAGTCCCTGAATGTGCCGGTGATGTTTGACGTCACTCACGCCTTGCAGATGCCCGGTGGTCGCGCGGATTCTGCCGGTGGCCGCCGAGCCCAGGTAACCGACCTGGCCCTGGCGGGTATGTCCCAGGGGCTTGCGGGTCTGTTCCTCGAGGCACATCCCGATCCGGATCAAGCCAAGTGCGACGGGCCCTGTGCCCTCCGCCTGAGCCAGCTTGAGCCGTTCCTGGCCCGGGTGAAGGCCGTTGATGACCTTGTGAAGAGTTTCAAACCTATTGATACCGCCTGATTGGCGGTTTTTTGCGTTCCAGAAGGACTATGGGAGTGAGCGGGAACGGCCCTACGAAAATGTGCGGAGCCATGGATGGCGGAGCCCAAGCGCACAGGGATGTGCTTGTAGCGTTTTTCGTAGGGCCGTTCCCGCTCGCTCTTACTCCCAATTTTGAAATCAAACTTGGAGACAGAGAAGAATGACCAAGATTGCCAACATTAAAGGCCGTGAAGTACTGGATTCTCGTGGGAACCCTACGGTTGAAGCGGACGTTATTCTTGAGGACGGCACCATTGGTAGTGCGTGTGCACCCTCCGGTGCGTCTACCGGTTCCCGTGAAGCTCTAGAGCTTCGAGATAAAGACGCAAATCGCTACTTGGGCAAAGGTGTTCTGAAGGCTGTCGAAGCTGTGAACACCAAAATCCGTGAAGCGCTGATTGGCAAAGATGCCGCAGACCAGCGTGCCCTGGACAACATCATGCTTGAGTTGGACGGCACTGAAAACAAAGCCAACCTGGGCGCTAACGCTATTCTGGCTGTTTCCCTGGCCGCTGCCAAAGCCGCTGCCGCGTCACTGGGCAAGCCGTTGTACGCGCATATTGCGGATCTGAATGGCACCTCCGGCAAGTACAGCATGCCTGTGCCAATGATGAACATCCTTAATGGTGGCGAGCACGCAGACAACAACGTCGATATCCAGGAATTTATGGTCCAACCGGTGGCGGCGAAGTCATTTGCCGAAGCGCTGCGCATTGGTGCGGAAATTTTCCACGCGCTGAAGAAGGTTCTTAACAGCAAGGGCCTCAACACTGCAGTGGGTGACGAAGGTGGTTTTGCACCGGATCTGCCTTCCAACGAAGGCGCCCTGGCAGTGATCCAGGAAGCGGTGGAGAAGGCCGGCTACAAGCTGGGTACCGACGTGACCCTGGCGCTGGACTGTGCGTCTTCCGAGTTCTACAAGGATGGCCAGTACCAGCTGTCCGGAGAGGGCAAGTCCTTTGATTCCGCCGGTTTCGCCGACTATCTCGCGGGCCTGTGCGAGCGTTATCCGATTGTGTCTATCGAAGACGGTATGGATGAGAGCGACTGGGACGGCTGGAAAGTGCTGACTGAGAAGCTGGGTGACAAGGTTCAGCTGGTGGGTGACGACCTGTTCGTGACCAACACCAAAATTCTCAAGCAGGGTATCGACAAGAGCGTCGGGAACTCCATCCTGATCAAATTCAACCAGATTGGTAGCTTGAGCGAAACTCTGGACGCCATCAAGATGGCCCAGGATGCGGGTTACACGGCAGTGATTTCCCACCGCTCCGGTGAAACTGAAGACACCACCATCGCCGATCTGGCCGTGGCTACCTGTGCAGGTCAGATCAAGACCGGCTCCCTGTGCCGCTCTGACCGGGTTGCCAAGTACAACCAGTTGCTTCGCATCGAGGAAGCGTTGGATGGCAAGGCTCCCTATCGTGGCCTGAGCGAGATCAAAGGCCAGGGCTGATCGCCTGTTAAGGATACCCTGTCGGCGGGATGCTGACGGGTAACAGATCCGGAAAGGTCATCGTGGTCCTCAATATATGAGGCATGATGACCTTTTTGTACAACTGGTTAGCAGAACTTGTTGCTAAACTACACTAAGGTCTATACTTACTGTCCGGTTGATGCATCGTAAACGGAATTCGCAATGAAGTTGCTCTGGTCTATCATGATTATTCTTATTCTCCTGCTACAGGTCCGCCTGTGGATCGGCGAGGGTAGTTTTGCCCAGGTATGGGGGCTGGAGAACGCCATTGCCGAGCAGCGTGAGGAGAACGCTGAGCTTGCAGTCCGCAATGAGCGTCTCTATGCGGAAGTTCGCAACCTTCGCGGCGAGAAAGGCGCGGTAGAGGAACGTGCCCGTATGAACCTGGGGCTGATCCGTAACGATGAAACCTTCTTCCTGGTGGTCGAGCAGTAACCCAGCCGCAAGCCAGGCCGATCAAAGCTGACCACGTCCATGAGTAAACCCCGCTATTGGTTGATTGTTCCCGCCGCAGGTTCCGGCCAGCGAATGAAAGCAGACTGTCCCAAACAGTATCTCAAGCTGGACCAGCAATATATCCTTGATATCACTCTCTCCAGGCTATTGGGTCATGCTGATTTTTCAGGTTGTGTGGTCGCTATTCGCGCGGACGATCCCTGGTGGCCGGAAACCATGGCCAGTTCTGATACACGTATCGATACTTGTGCCGGAGGCGCTGAGCGTGCGGATTCGGTATTGGCTGCACTTGACGCGCTGGCACATCAGGCGGGTGATGACGATTGGGTTCTGGTGCACGATGCGGCACGGCCCTGCCTGCACCCCAATGACCTCGAACGATTGCTGATCCAACTTCAGGATCATCCTGTGGGTGGCTTGCTGGCGACGCCGGTGGCCGATACGCTCAAGCTTGTGGCAAGTGACAGCAGTCAGGTGGAGACAACCATCGACCGTCGTCATCTGTGGCGCGCACTGACACCTCAAATGTTCCGTTGTGGCGCCTTGAGGCAGGCACTGAAAGCTGCCATTGCATCAGGTTACCCGGTGACCGATGAAGCCTCAGCCATGGAATACGCAGGCAATGCTCCCTGTATCGTGGAGGGGCGACCGGATAATATAAAGATTACGGTACCCGCTGATCTGGCACTGGCCGGTTTTATCCTCAGCCATCTTTAGCGGCGAGCCTGCATCGTTACTGACTGAAAAGGAAACAGCACTATGCGAATCGGGCAGGGCTTTGATGTCCATGCTTTCTGTGAGGGCGATCAAGTCGTTATTGGCGGTGTGACCATTCCGCACACTCACGCCCTAAAGGCCCATTCCGATGGGGATGTGCTTTTGCACGCCCTTGCAGATGCTCTGTTGGGTGCCGTGGCCCTCGGCGATATCGGCCACCTGTTTCCCGACACCAGTGAGGAGTGGGCGGGCGCGGACAGCCGGGACCTGTTGCGCCGCGTGATGGAGCGTGTTGCTGGTGAAGGGTTTGGTGTCGGTAACGTGGATGCCACCATTATTGCCCAGTCCCCGAAGATGGCGCCCCACATTGAGGCCATGCGGTTGACCATTGCCGAGGATCTTGCAATCCCGGCGAGCCGGGTCAGCGTCAAGGCGACGACCACCGAAAAGCTGGGCTTTACCGGCCGCGGTGAAGGCATCGCATGCCAGGCGGTTTGCCTGCTGGAACAGGTTTCATCATGACGAATGCTCAGCACGCTTCGAAAGGCTGGCGACTCGACTGGCCAACCTCATCGGGCTCTCGGGTGGCGTCGGCGCGTATCAAATCCCTCCCCGCCGATTTTTTCGTGGATGAAGATCTGTCTATGCCCGATGACTGCGACGGTGGAGGAGAACACCTGTGCCTGCGTCTGGAAAAAGTCGGGGACAACACCGACTACGTGGCGCGGCAGCTTGCTACTATTTGCGGCTGTCGGCATTTCGACGTGGGTTTTTGCGGGCTGAAGGATCGTCATGCGGTTACGCGTCAGTGGTTTAGCCTTTATCGACCGGGGCAGGAAGACGAAGATGCGACGTTCATCCAGGCGGTGGAGGAACACTGGCCGGTATTGGCAAAGCACCGCCAGGCACGAAAACTGAGGCGGGGCGATCATCGGGGTAACCGGTTTGAACTGGTGCTAAAAGAAGTGGTCGGCGATACATCGGCTATCGATGCGGCTCTGGCCCGGTTGCGGGATCTCGGATGCCCGAATTATTTCGGCTCTCAACGGTTTGGCCATGGCGGTGCTAATCTGGACAGGGCTCTGACCATGGACCCGACAACACTGAACCGTCGAGGTGGTCGCAATGTCAAAAAACGTGGGCGAGGGCGGTCAACCTCTGGCAGTCGCGACAGTAAGAACGTATTGTACTTTTCGGCGGCACGTTCGTGGTTATTCAACGAGGTGCTCGCCCATCGCGTTGAGACAGGCACCTGGCTGACACCTCTGGAGGGAGAGCCAGGCGCCTGTGAGAATCAGAACCTGATGGTGACAGGTCCTCTCTGGGGCGACGGTGGCACCGAGGCGGTATCGGTACAGGGCGAGATTGAGCGTTCTGTGGTTGCGGGGCACCCGGAGCTGGCAGCGGTGTTTTCTACAACCCGTATGAAGCCGGAACGTCGGCCGCTGAACCTGAAACCTGAAGGTCTAAAATGGGATTGGGACGGCAATGACCAGTTGCGGCTGTCATTCCGGCTTGCGCCGGGACAATACGCAACGACGTTGCTGGACGATGTATTTGATATAACGGACGCAACCACGTTTATTGGAGAAAATTGTGCGAATTCTGTTGTCCAATGATGATGGCGTTCACTCGCCTGGTCTTCAGGCCCTACACGACGGGCTCCAGGGGCTGGGCCATCTTGAAGTCGTGGCGCCGGATCGGGACCATAGCGGCGCCAGCAATGCCTTGACGTTGAGCCGCCCGCTAACGGTCGAAAATCATCCCAATGGCTTTTGCTCTGTGGACGGAACTCCGACAGACTGCGTTCACCTTGCGGTTAACGGGCTGTTTGATGAGCCGTTTGATCGCGTGGTGTCAGGCATCAATACCCACGCCAACCTCGGCGACGATATCATCTATTCCGGTACGGTGGCCGCTGCCACTGAAGGCAGAAACCTGGGATTGCCAGCAATTGCGGTATCGCTGGTGAACGAAGGCCGTTTCCACTACGAGACGGCGGCCAGGGTTGTGCGTGCGTTGCTGGAAAGCGATCAGCCGTTAACCCTTGGTCCTCGGTGCATTCTCAATGTGAACGTTCCCGATGTGCCATGGGAAGAGATTGCCGGCTTCCGCGTTACCCGGCTTGGTCATCGCGATCGGGCCGAGGGCGCGGTGCCGATGACCTGCCCCCGGGGCAAAGCCCGATACTGGATCGGTGCTGCTGGCAAGGGCAGTGACGCCGGGCCGGGGACCGATTTCAACGCGGTGCGCGAGAATTACGTTTCGATCACTCCCGTCCACGTGGATATGACGCGCCATGAGGTGCTGTCGCCACTGCGAGAATGGGTTGAGTTGCTGTCAGGACGGGAGGGACGTTAATGGTGGCAGCGATTGACGGTATTGGAATGACGTCCCGCCGAACCCGAATGCGACTGATACAAAGGCTCAGAGAAGCTGGTATAGCCGATGAGCAGGTGCTGACAGCGTTGTCCGACGTGCCGCGCCACATATTCCTGGACGAAGCGCTTTCCCACAGGGCTTACGAAGACACGGCACTGCCCATTGGCTACAGTCAGACCCTGTCCCAGCCCTATATTGTCGCGCGAATGACCGA
The DNA here is from genome assembly GCF_056857915.1 of Marinobacter sp. B-12. Classification (NCBI taxonomy): domain Bacteria; kingdom Pseudomonadati; phylum Pseudomonadota; class Gammaproteobacteria; order Pseudomonadales; family Marinobacteraceae; genus Marinobacter; species Marinobacter sp. B-12. The sequence continues at coordinate 36,776 of NZ_JBSXOB010000035.1, forward strand.
ATCCCTGATGCGCCACAAACCCCGGAAAGTGCTGGAACTGGGAACGGGGTCGGGCTACCAGACCGCGATCCTTGCCAGGCTGGTGGATCAGGTTTTCAGCGTTGAGCGCATCAAACCGCTCCAGGACCGGGCCCGCGACCGGCTTCGCCAGCTTGGCTACCGTAATACCATGCTCAAGCACGCGGACGGGGGCATGGGGTGGCCAGAGCAGGGGCCGTTTGACGGCATCATCGTTACGGCAGCGCCCCGTGAGATCCCACCGGAACTGAAAGACCAACTGGCGGATGGGGGCGTTATTGTAGCGCCGATCGGCGAGGGCACACAGATGTTGGTGGAAATGGTACGCCAGGGCGACCGTTTCGAAACCCGAGATATTGAACCGGTTCGTTTTGTGCCGCTATTGGGTGGGGTTGTACGGTGACGGCGGAACGCCCCTCTGAGTCTTCGGCCGACGTACCTCATTCCCATCATCCCTTTGCGGTATTCCTGAGGGGCATGGCCATGGGGGCGGCTGATATCGTACCCGGCGTCTCTGGTGGCACCATTGCATTCATAACCGGCATCTACTTCCGGTTGCTGGAAGCCATCAATGCCGTTCCACAAGCCTTCTTCCACCACCTGATCCGCGGGCAGGTGAGGCAATTCTGGGTGGCGTGTGATGGCACCTTCCTACTGTGCCTGCTGGCGGGGATCCTGGGCAGTATTGCCACCCTCGCGTCTGTAATCAGTCATGCTCTTGCCACCTATCCGATCCTGATCTGGAGCTTTTTCTTCGGCCTGATCGTCGCCTCGGTGTGGCACGTCGGCCGCCAGGTTCGCCGCTATACGCTGTCACTTCTGTTGCCATTTGTGGCGGGAACGTTCTTCGCCTGGTGGGTAACAACCTTGTCCGGCAGCCCGTTGTCGCCCTCAGTGCCGGTGTTCTTCGGTGCCGGGGCTCTGGCCATCTGCGCCATGATCCTGCCAGGAATCTCCGGCAGTTTTATCCTGGTGGTTCTGGGTATGTACGTCCCGGTGCTGGACGCCATACGTTCCCTGGATCTGGGCATCCTCGGGATTTTCGCTGTTGGTTGCCTGGTCGGTTTGCTGTCGGTTGCCCGGCTCATTACCTGGGCGTTCCATCGCTACCATGACCTTGTGCTGGCGTTGTTGATCGGCTTTATGGTGGGAGCGTTGAACAAGGTCTGGCCCTGGAAAGAGACACTAAGCTGGCGTACCAACAGTGCCGGCCAGCAGGTGCCCCTGAACGAAGCAAGCGTCAGCCCGATAAGCTATGCTGAGTTGACCGGTGACGAATCACAATTACTGCTGGCAATGACCTGTGCGTTGGCCGGTCTGTCGCTGGTTTTGCTGGTGGAATGGGTGGGTAGGAAAAAAACAGCCTGACCCCGCCCGTTAGCTTGGTTTTCTGCTCGCCGTTGTGACGGCGTTCACAGGCGTATCGAGACTAAGTGTTACTTTTTGATCCGTGAGGTTGTTTCGAGCAGTAACAAATGCAACAGATGGGTAACTTGGTTTCATGCCCAAAATGTGCAATAAATTAGCAAGTTACTCAAAACACTTTATAAATCGCTGAATTTTTTATACGAATTACTAATAACGGGCATATTTTTATTCTTTTGAGATTAGTGCGTGGGTCCATCATTGCTGCGACGGCAGTCTTCCCGCGGCTCCCCTCCGGTGCCCCTGCCTCTCCGTGTTCAAAAAAGCGGACGCGCCTCTACACCTTTCTGCTTATGCTTATTGGAGCCATGCTGCTGACTGGCTGCAACACGCAGGCAATCTACCGTGATGACCTTTACAACCCGCCTGTGTACTGGGGCCGCCACGTTGTCAAATCCGGGGAAACGCTCTACAGCATCGCCTGGCGTTATGGTCGTGACTACCGGGAACTGGGCAATGCCAATGGTATTAGCCCGCCATACCACATCAAGGCAGGGCAGGTTCTCAGGCTGGACCTTCGCGGAAATGTAACATCCACTGCGCAGACTGGCGGAAGTAACAAAGCGTCGGTCTCGCGACCACCAACCCGTGCCGCGTCGCGACAGCCTGCTCCCAAACCGGAGCCAAAACCGACGGTCTCTCGGCGGCCCGATAAGTCGTCACCATTAACGGGCCAGAGCCAGACAGTATCCAATGTCAACTGGCGCTGGCCCCACGTTGGCACCGTAATTGCAGGATATTCTACATCCGGGAAAGTCAATAAAGGTATTGATATTGCTGGAAAAGCAGGTGACTCTGTAAGGGCAGCGGCAAGTGGTAATGTCGTTTATGCCGGAAGTGGGTTGCTCGGTTATGGCAACTTGATCATAGTGAACCACAACGAGCACTATTTGAGTGCTTATGCTCACAACCGGAAGATTCTGGTGCAGGAAGGGGAGGATGTTAAAGCCGGACAGGTCATCGCTGAACTGGGAAACAGCGGCACGGACAGACCCAAGTTGCATTTTGAAATTCGGAAAAATGGCAACCCGGTCGACCCCGCCCACTACCTCCCGGCCCGATGAAACGGATTTGCAGGAAAGAGCCTGACGTCCGGCACCAAAATCAGAGACAACGAAAGACAATAGTCGAGACAAACAATAAAAAGACGGCGGTTCCGGCAACCGTCAACAGCTAGCAATAAATGTCCTGAACAAGAACGCGAAGAAAGCAGACGCTCGCAATAACAAAAAGACGTGGGCGAATTTCCAGGATCATTGAAAGGCGGGGCAAAGAGTTATGTCAGCAGAGCATGAAGAACTCATCATTGATCGTGTTTCAGATGTTGAAGACGCAGACGATCAGCTGTTAGCAGAAGACAAAGTAGAAGAAAAAGAATCGGCGGAAGTGGAAGCCGTTGAAACAGAAGAAGACATCCCGGCCCAGGGTCGATACTTCACCAGCCAGAAGCAACTGGACGCCACCCAGCTTTATCTCAACGAAATCGGTTTTTCTCCTCTCTTAACACCCGAAGAAGAAGTGTATTTTGCACGGCTCGCCCGCAAGGGAGAGGAGTCCGGTCGCAAACGTATGATCGAGAGCAATCTACGCCTGGTGGTAAAGATTGCACGGCGATACGTGAACCGTGGTCTGACACTGTTGGACCTGATTGAAGAGGGTAACCTTGGACTTATCCGCGCAGTAGAGAAGTTTGACCCCGAGCGGGGCTTCCGTTTCTCCACCTACGCCACCTGGTGGATCCGTCAGACCATTGAACGGGCCATCATGAACCAGACACGTACCATCCGCCTTCCCATCCACGTCGTTAAGGAGCTCAACCTCTACCTGCGTGCGGCACGGGAACTTACCCAGAAGCTGGACCACGAGCCGTCAGCGGAAGAAATCGCGCGGATGGTCGACAAGCCAGTTGCGGACGTTAAGCGGATGCTGGGCCTGAATGAGCGCGTTGCCTCCATGGACACGCCCATTGGTACCGGCGGTGAAAAGTCCCTTTTGGATACTGTTGCAGACGAAGGTGCCTCCGATCCCGCCGACCTGCTGCAGGACAACAATATGTGTTCCTGTGTCGAAAAGTGGATCGACCAGCTCAGTGACAAGCAGCAGGAAGTGCTGTCCCGCCGCTTTGGTTTGAGGGGTTACCCCATCAGCACGCTTGAGGAAGTGGGCCAGGAGATTGGTCTGACCCGTGAGCGGGTTCGGCAGATCCAGGTGGAGGCGCTCCGTCGCCTCCGTGAAATCCTGGAGAAGGAAGGTCTGTCTGGAACCATGTTGTTCAAGTAATTCGTTCTGTACCACCAAAAACCGGCCCGCTGTCTGCGGGCCGGTTTTTTTTGCGTTGCCAAATGAGAACCAGCCGGCGTAAGCGTTCGTTTGCTCCCTGTTAAACTTGAATGGCCGGAGGGGGATATGGGTGTCGAACTCCGGTGCAATCAGACATTCAATAATAACGATCAATAAGGAAAGGACGATGAAAAAGGCCCTATCAACAGGATTTGCATCACTGCTGCTGACAGTAGCCCTTACAACGCCAGCCGCCGCCCTGACGGTGGAAGGCGTCGATGTGCCGGATACCTACTCGGCGATGGATACCGAGCTCAAGCTCAATGGTGCGGGTACCCGTTCCAAGTGGTTCATGGACCTCTACATTGGCGGTCTGTATGTGCCCGAAACCATCGACGATGGCCAGGCCATTATCAACGCGGACGAGCCCCAGGCCATCACCCTGCACATCATTTCCGGGATGATCACCAGCGATAAAATGAAATCCGCCACAATGGAAGGGTTTGAGAATTCCACAGGCGGAGACCTGGCTGCGATCAAGGACGATGTGGATGCGTTCCTGGATGTGTTTTCAGAAGAGATCAAGGACGGTGACGTGTTTGATCTCGTTTACCTGCCGGGTGAAGGCGTGCGTGTGCTGAAGAACGGTGATCAGCGCGCGACTATTGGTGACCTGGAGTTCAAGAAGGCCCTGTTCGGCATCTGGCTGTCGGACGAGCCTGCCCAGGAAGACCTGAAAGAGAAGATGCTGGGCCAGCGGTAAGCGCCCGGCGGGCACCGGTTCCGGTTATCCGGAGCCGGTGTCAGTCCATGTAATCCCGTTTCTGCTTGAATTCGCACAGATCTTCGATGATACAGGCGCCGCATTTTGGCTTCCGGGCTGTACAGGTGTAGCGCCCGTGAAGGATCAGCCAGTGATGGGCGTCCAGCAGGAACTCCTTGGGCACCAGTCGCATCAGGCGCTTCTCCACTTCCAGCACGTTCTTGCCCGGCGCAATCCCTGTTCTGTTCGATACCCGGAAGATGTGGGTATCCACCGCCATGGCCGGTTGCCCGAACGCAGTGTTCAGAACCACATTGGCGGTCTTGCGGCCGACACCCGGAAGGGCTTCCAGGTCTTCCCGGTTGTCCGGAACTTCCCCGCCGTGCTTTTCAATCAGCGCGCGACAGGTCTTGATCACGTTCTCGGCCTTGCTGTTAAACAGCCCGATGGTCTTGATGTATTCCTTCAGGCCATCCACTCCCAGGGCGAGGATTTTTTCGGGTGTGTTGGCTACGGGATACAGTTTTGCGGTTGCCTTGTTCACGCCAACGTCCGTGGCCTGGGCCGAGAGGATCACCGCAATCAGCAGTTCGAACGGGTTGGTATAGTTCAACTCGGTTGTGGGTGTCGGGTTGGCTTCCCGCAAACGGGTAAAGATTTCCGTACGTTTTGCCTTGTTCATGGGCTATCCGCTGGCTGAGAAGAAATGTTCATTGAATGTTCAGGACACATGGCCTGTTACCCGCACTCGCTTGCTACCCGCCACGATGGGCTCCGCTGCTTTGCGACGGGCCTTGAGATGATTGTCGATGCCATTCTTCAGCGCGATGAGCAGCCCCAGCCCCACAAAGGCACCTGGCGGCAGAACCATGAAGAGCACGTCCGGGTACTGCTCCAACGGCCGGATTCCCCAGTCTGCCGCCACGGGGCCTAGCAGAAGGTCCATATCGGTGAACAGGGTGCCCTGGCCCACGAGCTCCCGCATGGCGCCGAGTGCAATCAGCACTACCAGAAAACCGATACCCATCATGACACCGTCCAGCAGGGCGGGTAGGGGCGGGTTTTTGGAGGCAAACGCGTCCGCACGGCCCAGAATGGCGCAGTTGGTCACGATCAATGGAATGAAAATGCCCAGGATCTGGTAGAGCTCATAGGTATAGGCCTGCATCAGCAGTTCAGCGCAGGTGACGAAAGAGGCGATGATCATCACGAAGGCAGGCAGGCGCACCGACTCGCTGACAAAGTTGCGGATCAGTGATACCGCCAGGTTCGAGCCCATCAGCACCATCAGCGTTGCCAGGCCCAGGCCGATGGCATTGACGACGGTACTGGTCACCGCCAGAAGGGGGCAAAGCCCCAGTACCTGAACCAGAGCAGGGTTGTTGGTCCAGAGCCCGTCACGGATGATCTCTGCGCTGGATTTGGTCGCCATGTTACGAGTGCTCCCGCTCTGGTGTCTGGCCAGCGATTTCCTCGGGCGTCAGCGGCGTGCTTCGGGGTGACGCGGGTTCATTGAGGATGTCGCGAATGTCACTGCGGTGCTCACGGAAATAGATGAGTGTTTTTTGCACTGCATTAACTACGGCTTTCGGGGTGATGGTCGCACCGGTGAACTGGTCAAACGCCCCGCCATTTTTCCTGACAGCCCAGCGTTCCGGTGCCGGGTTGCCAAGGGAGCGGCCGGTGAACGAGTGGATCCAGTCTGACTTCTTGGTTTCAATGCGGTCGCCCAGGCCGGGGGTTTCCCGGTGGCTGGTCACCCGAACTCCCAGCACCGTGCCCTTCATATTCAGACCCACCAATAGGTGAATGTTGCCAGAATAACCGTCAGGGGCCACTACCGGCATGATCAGACCGATGGGGCGGCCATTGCGACGTGCCACCCAGGCCGTGACGGGGTCGTTAGCGTTCATTCCGTTATCCGTCGGAAGCTGCACCGTGTCGGTCAGCAGATGATTGTCGTGCCGGTTTTCCGGAATGATCTCAAACAGCGCCTGCGCTTCCGCCCTGGCGGCCTGTTCCTGTATGCGCTCGGCCGTCATAACCTGGGTGATGGCGATGGTGCCGCCGGTAATGATGGCGAACAGGCCCAGGCCAATGGCGTTGCGACGGATCGACGTTGCTAGTGCTGCCATGGTTTACCCCTGACCCTTGCCGGGAATGCCGCGCCGGGGCTTGTGATGCCCGTAGGTACGGGGCGGCGTGTAGTGGTCGATAAACGGCACTGCGAAGTTCATCAGCAGAACGCTGAAGGCCACTGCATCCGGGTAGGCGCCCCAGGCGCGGATCAGGTAAATCAGAATACCAATACCCGCTCCGTAGATCAGCTTGCCCTGATGGCTGGACGCGGCGGACACCGGGTCCGTGGCAATAAAGAACGCGCCCAACATGGTGCCCCCGGCCAGCAGGTGCATGGACAGCGGCGCATACAGGTCCGCGTTGCTGCCAAAGGCAAGGCTCATAAGCGCGAGCCCCGCCAGCATGCTGACTGGAATGTGCCAGGTGATAATCTTCAAGCCGACAAGAACCAGACCACCTACCAGGAATGCAGCGTTGACCCATTCCCAGCCCCGGGCAACACCGTCGCCGAAAGTGGGGTGAGCAAGGACTTCCGCTGCGGTGTGGGTGGTAATTTTGTGCTTGTATTCATCCAGCGGCGTGGCCATGGTGAACGCGTCTACCGCCGTCTGTTGGCCGGAGGCGATCATGCCCAGGGTGTCGACAAAGCCCGGCGCGGATTCCCATAGGAGACCGGGCTGCGCCCAATTCGTGGTCATGGCCACGGGGAACGAGATCAGCACCAGGGCGTAACCCACCATGGCGGGATTAAAGGGGTTGGAGCCCAGACCACCATAGAGCTGTTTGGCCATGACGATGGCGGCGATGACCGCAATCGCGGATACCCACCAGGGCGCAAACTGCGGCAGGGAAAGACCGAGCAAAAGGCCGGTGACCGCAGCGGTGTTGTCTTTCAGGAAGAAAGCCACCGGGCGCTTGCGAAGCTTTAGGATGGCAGCCTCGGCGGCCAGTGCCACTGCGATGCACCATACCACGTTGATCAGATTGCCCCAGCCAAAGAACAGGGTCAGCGCCAGCAGGCCGGGCAAGGCCGCCAGTATCACCCACAGCATGACCTGTGATGTGGAGCGGGCGTTACGGGCGTGGGGCGAGGACTGTTGCGCAAGTGCCATTAGCGTTGGGGCCTGTTCATCATGAGTCTGTCGGTTGGGTATCGGTGGCCGCCACAGATAGCCGGGCCTCAGCCAGAGCCTCTTCCGCCCGTTTTACCCGGTCGTGGTTCTTGGTGACGGCTCTCTCGAGTTTTTCGACGTTGTCTGCGTTCTCAGCCCTGGCGTCCTCGAGCATGCTTTGCATGGTATTGAGCTTGGCGGTGGCCTGGGCGAGCTGCTTTTCCAGGGCGTCGATATCGGGCGTCGGTTCGCTGGAGGTGCTGGTCTCAGAGGCCCCGGCTTTTGTTTCGGCCTGCTGTTGGGCCTTGGCTTTTTTACGTGCCAAGGCTTCCTGCACCAGGGTGGCCTTGGCGGCACGGTCATCGGCTGGTTGGCCCTCTGCTTCCGCCTTTTCGGCCTCTGCCTGCTTCTTGGCCTGAGCCTCGGCGGCTGCTTTTGCCCGCTCCTTACGCCGCTGTTCTTTCTCCTGCTGTTCTCGTTCGAGCCTGGCCTGACGGGCTTCAAAGCGTTCACGGGCGCGGTCTGCCTTCAACTGTTCGGCCTGCTGCACCCGAATTTCGCCTTTCGCGGCACGATAGTACTGAACCAGCGGAATGGAGCTGGGGCAGACGTAAGAACAGGCACCACATTCGATGCAGTCGAACAGGTTCAGGTGCTCGGCTTTGTCGAGTTCTCCGGATTTGGAGTACCAGAACAGTTGCTGGGGCAGCAGCTCCATGGGGCAGGCTTCGGCACACATGCTGCAGCGAATACAGGGCTGTTCCGGAGCGGGGTCCGGTAATTCCGTGGCCGTGGCGGCAATCACGCAGTTGGTGGTTTTGACCACCGGTACGGCCGGAGTTTCCAGGGTGTAGCCCATCATTGGCCCACCCAGAACAAGGCGGTGGAGCTTGTTCTGGGTGGGCCCGGCCTGTGCGAGCAGATAGTCGATAGGTGTGCCGATCAAGACCTCGAAATTACCGGGATCGGTGACGGCATCACCAGTGACCGTTGTCACGCGGGAAATCAATGGCTCTCCCCGGTGAATAGCGGCAGATACGGCGATGGCTGTGCCCACGTTCTGGCACATCACTCCAATATCCGCCGGAATCCCGCCACTGGGCACTTCCATGCCTGTCAGGATCTGTATCAGCTGCTTTTCGCCACCAGAGGGATATTTGGTAGGGATTACTGCGATCTCTGTCTGGGTGCCCTCTGCGGCTTTCCTGAGCGCTGAGATGGCCTCGGGTTTGTTGTCCTCGATGCCGATTACAACCCGTTCCGGGCGTAGTACCCACGCCATAATCCGCAACCCGGCAATGATCTCGCCCGCGTTCTCCCGCATCGACATATCGTCGGCAGTGATGTAAGGCTCGCACTCCGCGCCGTTCAGGATCAGCGTGTTCACCTTGCGGTCCCGGGGCGGGCGTAGCTTGATGTTTGTTGGGAAGCCGGCGCCTCCCATGCCCGAAATGCCGGCGTCGCGAATTCGTTCGAGCACCGTTTCCCGGTCCAGATCTCGGTAGTTCGTTACCGGGTTGAGAGGCGCCCACTCATCTTTTCCGTCGGGCTTGAGTGTAATACACCAGTCGCTCATTCCGGAGGGGTGGGGAACGGGCTGAAGGCTGACGGATTCAATAGTACCGGAGGTCGGCGCGTGAACGGGTACGCCCATGCCGCCGGTCACGTCGGCAACTTTCTGGCCTTTGAGAACTCGATCGTCGACTGCAACACAGGCTTCAGCTGGTTCGCCTATGTGCTGCTGCAGCGGCAATACCAGAACCTCCGGCAGGCCGGCGTCAGTGATAGGGCGTGATGTGGACAGGTGTTTGTTTTCGGCAGGATGGATGCCGCCGGAAAAGTCCCAGAGCTGTGTCATCAGGCGTTGGCCCCCTGACGATCGGTGGCAATCACACCGGACGTAGGCGGAGTCCAGGTCCAGGAGCGAATGTCGGGTTCTATCGTAATCATGTCGATACAGTCCACGGGGCAGGGCTCCACACACAGATCACAGCCGGTGCATTCGCTCTCGATCACCGTATGCATGTGTTTTGCGGCGCCGAGGATGGCGTCCACCGGGCAGGCCTGGATACACTTGGTGCAGCCGATACACTCGTCCTCGCGAATCACTGCAACACGCTTGGCCTGCTCCACCCCGTGTTCCGCGTCCAGCGGTTGTGGCTCCACGTCCAGCAGGTCTGCCAGTGCCTTGATGGTGGTTTCACCGCCCGGAGGGCACTTGTTGATGGCATCGCCGTTGGCAATGGATTCCGCGTACGGACGACAGCCGGGAAAACCACATTGGCCGCACTGGGTTTGGGGAAGCATGGAGTCGATCTGGTCCACCAGCGGGTTGCCTTCCACCCGAAAGCGCTCTGCAGCGAAGCCCAGCAGGCCGCCGAACACAACCGCCAGCGCGAGCAGAACCACTACGGCAATCAGTATGCTCGTCCACATAATACAAACGCTCCGTCAGACGCTGACCAAACCAGTAAAGCCCAGGAAAGCCAGAGACATCAACCCGGCGGTGACCATGCCAATGGCAGCGCCCCGGAAGGCAACCGGAACATCGGCCACGGCGATGCGTTCACGCATGGCAGCAAACAGCACCAGCACCAGCGAAAAGCCGGCGGCGGCTCCGAATCCGTACAGGACAGATTCCACGAAGTTATTGTTCTTGTTGAGGTTAAGCAAGGCAACACCCAGAACCGCGCAGTTGGTGGTAATCAGCGGCAGGAAAATGCCCAATACCCGATAGAGCAGGGGGCTGGTCTTGCGTACCACCATCTCAGTGAACTGCACGACAACGGCGATGACCAGGATGAACGTGATGGTTTTCAGGAACGCCAGATCCAGGGGCTCCAGCAGGTAGGTATACGCCAGGTAGCTGCACACCGAGGCCAGGGTCAGCACAAACGTGGTGGCCAATGACATGCCCATGGCGGTTTCCAGCTTCCCGGATACACCCATGAACGGGCACAGTCCAAGAAACTGAACCAGCACAAAATTGTTCACCAGTATGGTGCTGACCAGGATCAGCAGATACTCAGTCATCAGAGCGCGCCATTACATAATCCGCATGCCGGGCGTGGAGCCCGAATCCGGTGACAGGATGAAAATATCTTTTCCGCCGGGGCCGGCCGCCAGCACCATGCCCTCTGACATCCCGAATTTCATCTTTCGGGGCTTGAGGTTGGCCACCATCACCGTCAGGCGTCCTTCGAGGTCCTCAGGTTTGTACGCCGATTTGATGCCGGCAAAGACGTTGCGCTCGCCCTCTCCAACGTCAAGGGTGAGGCGAAGCAGCTTGTCGGCGCCGTCCACGTGCTCGGCTTTGACAATCTTGACGACCCGAAGATCCACCTTCGCGAAATCTCCGAATTCTATTTCATCGGCAATCGGCTCGTGATTGGCTTCCGGGGCCTTCTGTCCTGTCGCCGCGGGCATTTCTTCCTTGGACGCGTCCAGCATTTTCTCGATCTGGGCCATGTCCACTCGGTTCATCAGCGGCTTGAATTTGTTGATGCCGTGATTCTCAAGCCGCTGCTCGCGCTTGTTCCAGTCCAGCGGCGCATTCAGGAAGGCCTCGGACGCCTTGGCGGTTTCCGGCAGAACCGGTGCCAGGTACGTCATCAGCAGGTGGAACATGTTGATGGCATTGGTGCAGATGGCCTGCAGGTTGTCGTCCTGGCCGTCCTGCTTGGCAATGACCCAGGGCTGCTCGTCATTCACGTATTGGTTGGCGATGTCCGCCAGTTCCATGATACGACGCATGGCGCGGCCGAACTCCCGGGCCTCGAAAAAGTCCGCAATCTCATCACCGGCCTCGATAAACTCTTTCAGCTTTTCATGTTCGGTAACGGTACCGAGCTGGCCGTCAAAGCGCTTGGTGATGAACCCGGCGCTGCGACTGGCAATGTTGACCACCTTGCCCACCAGATCCGAGTTCACCCGCGCGGCGAAGTCTTCCAGGTTCAGGTCCATGTCGTCGACGCTGCCGGTGAGTTTGGCGGCGAAGTAGTAGCGCAGGTATTCCGGATTCAGGTGGTCCAGATAGGTACGGGCCATGATGAACGTGCCCCGGGACTTGGACATCTTCTTGCCATTCACCGTCACGAAACCGTGGGCCCAGACGGCACTGGGCGTGCGGAACCCGGCGCTGTGCAGCATGGACGGCCAGAACAGGGCGTGGAAATTGATAATGTCCTTGCCGATAAAGTGGTACACCTCGGCGGTGGAGTCCGCCTTCCAGAAATGCTCGAAATCAATGCCTTCCCGGTTGCACAGGTTCTTGAAACTGGCTAGGTAACCGATGGGCGCGTCGAGCCAGACGTAGAAGTACTTGCCGGGTGCATCCGGAATCTCGAATCCGAAATAGGGGGCATCGCGGCTGATGTCCCATTCCTGCAGACCCGCATCCAGCCACTCGGCCAGCTTATTGGCCACCTGGGGCTGTAGCGTACCGCTGCGGGTCCAGTTCGCGAGGAAGTCTGCAAATTCCGGCAGGCGGAAGAAGTAGTGCTCGGATTCCTTGTCCACCGGCGTGGCGCCGGAAACCGCCGAGCGGGGATTGATCAGCTCGGCTGGGGTATAGGTGGCGCCGCAGGCTTCGCAGTTGTCGCCGTACTGGTCCTCGGTCTTGCACTTGGGGCAGGTGCCTTTGATGAACCGGTCCGCCAGGAACATGTTCTTTTCAGGATCGAACGCCTGGGTAATCTTGCGGGTGGCTATGTGGCCGTTTTCCTGCAACTGGCGATAAATGTACTCCGAGAACTGGCGGTTCTCCTCGGAGTGGGTGGTGTAATAGTTGTCGAAGCGGATGTGAAAACCACCGAAATCCTGCTGGTGCTCGTCCTGGATACGATCAATCAGGTTTTCGGAAGAGATGCCTTCCCGCTCGGCACGGAGCATAATAGCAGTACCGTGAGCATCGTCCGCGCAAACGTAGTAGCAGTTCTGGCCACGCATTTTCTGATAGCGCACCCAGATATCCGTCTGAATGTATTCCAGCAGATGGCCCAGGTGGATGGGGCCATTGGCGTACGGCAGGGCGCTGGTTACCAGAATATCGCGCTGTTGCTTTGAACTCGCTTGCGTCATGTTGTGGTCCGAACCTTCATTCGTCAGGAGTTGGGTGTTCGCGTTTACCGGCCTTGCTCCGGGTAAAGAACCCTTATGGCCAGAAACGGGCACAAATGATACCTTCCGAGCAGATAATTTTCACCCGAAACACCTGTTTCCGCGCTAATAAATGCGCGTGACGTTAGACCGGAGATTCCGATGGCACAGATTTCACAGCAGGCACTGGAAACCGCCGTACAACAGTATCGCGACCCCTACCTGGGCAAGGACCTGTACGAATTGGGTGCGGTGAAATCCCTGACCGCGGACGACAGCGGCAAGGTCACCGTGATGGTCGAATTGCCATACCCGTCAAAAGGCATCGCCGGCGCCCTGAAAGAGCTGCTCACCAACGCCCTCGACGACGTCGATGGCGTTGAAAGCGTGGATGTCCATGTGGGCCAGAAAATTCACTCCCACAAGGTCCAGAAGGACATCCAGTCCGTGCCCGGTGTGAAAAATATCATTGCCGTCGCGTCCGGCAAGGGCGGCGTAGGCAAATCCACCACCGCTGTCAACCTGGCGCTCGCGTTGCACGCCGAGGGCGCCCGCGTGGGCATCCTCGACGCCGACATCTACGGCCCCAGCATCGGCATGATGCTGGGCGTCCCGGAAGGCAAGCGCCCCGACACCAAGGAAAACAAATACTTCGTTCCCATGGAGGCTCACGGTTTGCAGGCCAACTCCATGGCCTTCGTCGTCACCGACAAAACCCCCATGGTCTGGCGCGGCCCCATGGTCAGCGGCGCCGTCATGCAGTTGTTGCAACAGACCCTGTGGAACGAACTGGACTACCTCATCCTGGACATGCCCCCGGGCACCGGCGACATTCAGCTCACCATCGCCCAGAAAGTCCCGGTAAACGGCGCCGTCATCGTAACCACGCCTCAGGACATCGCACTGCTGGACGGCAAGAAAGGCATCGAAATGTTCCGCAAGGTGGACATATCCGTGCTGGGCGTGGTGGAAAACATGAGCGTCCACATCTGCAGCAACTGCGGCCACGAAGAACCCCTCTTCGGCCACGGCGGCGGCGAACGCATCGCCGAGGAGTACGGCACCACGCTGCTTGGCCAGCTCCCGCTGCACATGACCATCCGCGAACAGACTGACAGCGGCACCCCGTCTGTGGTGGCGGAACCCGATTCGGAAGTGGCAAGGCGCTACAAGGATATCGCCCGCCGGGTTGGCGCGGAGCTGTCTACAAGGGAGCGAAACCTAACCGGTTCAATCTCCAGTGTTTCCGTAACCGAACACTAGGCGAATACCGCTAAGGTTCGATCGCGACAGCGGAGAGGACGGGTTTGAAACTGTGAAAAACATGGATGTTTTTCTCAAGCCTACATGGACGTATTAACGGCGTGTTTCAAACCCGTCCTCTTCGCTGTCGCAGCCACCAAGCTGGAAGGTGGAATTCACGGGGCCAAAGCTTCGACAGTCATTAATTGAACAGGTAAACTACCGCCTCTTTTTTTATGGATACGAGACGTCACCCATGAGCATCAAATCCGACCATTGGATCCGCCGGATGTCCCGGGATCACGGCATGATCGAACCCTTCGAATACGATCAGGTCCGCGAAACCGAAAAAGGCCGCGTAATCTCCTACGGCACATCCAGCTACGGCTACGATGTCCGTTGCAGCAACGAATTCAAAATCTTCACCAACGTCCACTCAGCCACCGTGGACCCGAAGAACTTCGACGACAACAGCTTCGTCAACTACACCGGCGACGTCTGCATCATACCGCCCAACTCCTTCGCCCTGGCACGCACCGTGGAATACTTCCGTATCCCCCGCAGCGTGCTGACCATCTGCCTGGGCAAATCCACCTACGCGCGGTGTGGCATCATCGTCAACGTCACACCACTGGAACCTGAATGGGAAGGTCAGGTCACATTGGAATTTTCCAACACCACCAACCTGCCGGCCAAAATCTACGCCAACGAAGGCGTCGCCCAGATGCTGTTCTTCGAGTCCGATGAAATCTGCGACACCAGCTACAAAGACCGGGGCGGAAAGTACCTGGGGCAGACAGGCGTGACCCTGCCGCGAACATGAGTGGCAGTGCCGCAGGGGCGATTCCGGGAAGTGACATCGTCAGGAGAGAGCCACAGTGAACGCCAATCAGTTTCTGAAAGCGGTCTCACAACTGCAGGGCTGGCGGGAATTCACCTTCCTGATGGCCCTTGCTGAGCGCTCCTTCCCCAATTACGCCCTGTTTGCGGACGCCGTTGGGCTGAAAACCGGTGCAAAAATGCGCCAGTTGCTCGATCTAGGCTGGGATATGCTGCAAAAGGACGCTTCCGAAGCGGCCATTCCCCAGCTATTGGCGAAACTCGAATCGCTATCGCCAGATGTGAACGCCTATGACGCTTACGGAGTCTATCCGGCGTTTGATTTCTGCCAGTTGCTGGAGCAAGCGTTGCTGAACCGACTCAATCCGGGTAAGCACCGTGCAACCGACGCCTCCCAGATGGCCACCGCGACCGTCATGAACTTTGTTGAGCTTTCCGAAGGTGAAGATCTGGCAGAAGATGATGAGCTGGTCAGGCTGCTGGATCAGCACCCGCTGATGAAAGAAGACAAGGTATTCCAGCGCGATCTGGTCCTGGCCCTCAAACGCCAGCGCACGCCCACCAGCCAGTTTGTTGAACGTATCCACGGCGATGCCGCCAACGACGGTGTGAGCAACCTGGGCATCTCGCTGAGCGATTGACCGGCAGCGCTGCCGGCTCTGGCCTACACTTGGGTGACAATCCGTTTTAATCCGGTACAGAAAAGCATCATGAAACTCTCTTCCTTTGGTCGGAAATTTACCGCGGATGCGGGCATTACCTCCCTGATGGATGACCTTGGCAACGCCCTGGCGTCCGGCGACGACATGATCATGATGGGCGGCGGGAATCCCGGCCATATTCCCGAGATCCAGGCTCGGGTCCAGCAGATACTGGCCGACATGGCCCAAAGCGATGGTGATACGCGCAGGTTGGTTGGCATTTATGACCCGCCCCAGGGTGAGAAGCAGTTCATTGCCTCGTTGGCTGACCTTCTGAACCGGGAGTACGACTGGGGATTGAAACCGGAAAATATTGCCCTGACCAATGGCAGTCAGGCTGCGTTTTTCATGCTGTTCAATATGTTTGGTGGTGACTATGGCGATGGAGTGCACAAGCATGTCCTGTTGCCACTGGCGCCAGAGTACATAGGCTATGCCGATGCCGGTATTGAACCCGGGTTGTTCCACGCCGTGCAGCCGGATATCTCATTCACCGACGCCCATGAGTTCAAATACCGGGTGGATTTCGATGCGGTTGAGGTAACGGCTGAAACTGGCGCCATCTGCGTTTCCCGGCCCACGAACCCCACCGGAAATGTGGTCACCGACGAAGAGCTGGCCCGGCTGGAAGCGATGGCCCGCCAGCACGACATCCCGCTGATTGTGGATGGAGCCTACGGTACGCCATTTCCAAATTTGCTGTTTGTGGATGCGACACCCCACTGGAACGACCAGGTGATCCTGTGTCTGAGCCTGTCCAAGTTCGGCCTGCCGGCCGTTCGAACGGGCATCGTTATTGCGGCGGAGCCGGTGATCAAGGCCTTGTCGGGCGTCAATGCCATCATGAACCTGGCCACTGGTAGCTTTGGCGCCATGCTGGCGGAGCCTCTGGTGCGCTCAGGAGAGATCCTGTCGCTCAGCCGGGACGTGGTCTGCCCGTTCTACAAGGCGAAAATGGAGCGGGCGGTGGCGGTGTTCCGGGATGCCATGGGCGAGGACAGTTGTCGCTGGTATGTCCATAAACCGGAAGGCGCCATGTTTCTCTGGCTCTGGTTTCCGGGGCTGCCGATCAGCAGTCTGGAGTTGTATCAGCGGCTCAAGGCGCGGGGCGTGCTGGTGGTGTCAGGGCACTACTTCTTCCCCGGCTTGCCGGAAGACGGCTGGAAACACCGCCACGAATGCCTGCGAGTGACCTATTCACAGGACGATGAGCGCGTGGCGGAGGGGCTGCGAATCATTGCGGATGAGGTGAAGGCTGTCTGGGCGACGACCAACCCGTAACCCATCGCTCTAGCGGCCCACTTTGGCGTTGCTGATGGTCAGCTCGTACTCGCTGCCGTCAGGTTCCACCTGGAGGAAACGGATCAGCAGATAGTCACGCTCTGGCGCGAACCACATCAGTGACTGACGCTTGCTGTCGCTGTCGCGGACTTTCTCGGCCTTGAGTGTGCGGATGTCGTCGCCGTTGATGCGCACGGTCTCCTCGTCAACCACGGAGAACCTGTCGGTGTCGTAGTCGCCCTTGTCGATGACGCGGTATTCCATCTCACGCTTGCCGGCCTTGATGTCCTGGCTCAGTTGCAGTTGGTAGCCCATGGGGTCCATGGCGCCGTCCTCCAGCGTCATCGAAAACTTATCGCCTTCGTGATGCCCGCTGACCACTTTATTTTCCCAGTCAAAATCGATCGCTTCCTCGCGGTCTCTGATCAGCAGGCCGGACAGCTTATAGCGATAGCGCAGGGGAACCACTTGATTATCTTCCCAGCGAAAGATCAGTGATTCGTCGATATCGGCGACAAAGGAATTCACGTCCGTTCGGAAACGCCAGGTGCCATCGTCCCGTTGCTCGAGGCTGCGGCGGGCATCGCCATTGAGAGAGATGCCCTTGTCCAGGGACGCATTGTAGCTGAGCTTCATTGGCTGGAGGGCTACGTCCTCCTGCGCATCGGAGGCGCTTGCGAGTGTGGCACCAAAAAGCAGGGCCCCGGCCAACAGGGCGGGCAAGGCTGTGGGGCTGAGTTTCAGGGGCATGTGACTCCTCCGGTTGCAATGGCAGATGGGGCTTTGCCTGGTTACTGGACAGTCTAGCGCGCCTGGTTGCTCCCGGAGATGACGATAAGTTTACTCAGGTCGTGGCAGCTGTGTTCTCGTCCGGAAGCACCAGAGGTCGGTTCAGTGGCTGACCGTCGAATACCACGTAGTCGCTGCCCAGTTGAATGCGCCCCTCACAGAACCAGCGCACGACGATTGGGTAAAGCACGTGTTCTTTCTCCTGGACTTTCTCGGCCAGGGATTCCGGGGTGTCGTCAGAAGAGATGCTCACTTCCGCCTGCGCAATCACCGGCCCGCCATCCAGTTCTTCGGTGACAAAATGAATGGAGACACCGTGGGTTGTTTCGCCAGCGTCCAGCGCACGCTGATGGGTGTTCAGCCCGGTGTACTTGGGCAGCAGGGAAGGGTGCACGTTCAGCATGGTGCCACGCAGTGCCCGTACGAAATCCGTGGTCAGGATGCGCATGAAGCCTGCCAGAACGATCAGGTCCGGGTTGTGGCGGCGGATTTCCGCCATGAGAGCGCCGTCGAATTCCTCGCGGGAGCCATAATGAGTATGATCCACGGTGAAGGTGTCGATATTGGCTTGAGCTGCCCTCTCAAGCGCGAAGGCGCCAGGGCGGTTGCATCCTACCGCAACGATCTGGCCGGGAAAGTCCCGCTCCCGGCTGGCGTCAATCAGGGCCTGGAGGTTGGTTCCGCTGCCGGAAGCCAGGACCAGGATGCGAGGGGCGGTTACGGAATCTGCCTTCATGCCGACAACAGCCCTGGCGCATAACGTACCGAGGCAGAGGCCGTGGCGTCGTCAGAGGCCTCAATGATGCCGATCTGCCAGACTTTTTCACCCAGAGCGTTCAGCGTATCGAGGGCCAGTTCGCGCTGGTTGGCCGGGATGCATACAACCATACCAACGCCGCAGTTGAATGTTCGGTACATTTCTTCGCTGGCAACGCCGCCGGCATCTCTCAGCCATTGGAAAACCGGGGGCAGTTGCCAGCTGTCCGTATCGATGGCCGCAACTATGCCATCAGGCAGAACCCTGGGAATGTTCTCCGGAAGGCCTCCGCCGGTAATGTGGGAGAGCGCACGAACGTCCACTTCGCGGGCGAGCTGGAGCAGGTTTTTCACGTAAATGCGGGTGGGCGCCATCAGGGCATCCGCGAGGGTAACGTCGGCAACCGTCTGGTTCAGGTCAGCGTTGCTGACTTCCAGAATCTTGCGGATCAGGGAGTAACCATTGGAATGCGGGCCAGAAGAACCCAGGGCGAGCAGAACGTCGCCAGCCTGCACGTGGCTGCCATCAATGATCTCGCTGCGCTCCGCCACACCCACACAGAAACCGGCCAGATCGTAGTCGTCCCCTTCGTACATGCCCGGCATTTCTGCAGTCTCGCCGCCCACCAGGGAGCAGCCGGCCTGTTCACAGCCAGCGCCAATGCCGTCGACAACCTCGGCGGCAACGTCAACATTCAGCTTGCCGGTAGCGTAATAGTCCAGGAAGAACAGGGGTTCTGCACCGCCCACCACCAGGTCGTTGACGCACATGGCCACAAGGTCAATGCCAATGGTGTCGTGCTTCTGGAGCTGCATGGCAAGTCGAAGCTTGGTGCCGACGCCATCGGTGCCTGACACCAGCACAGGCTCATTGTAGCCAGGGGGAATAGCCACCATGGCGCCAAAGCCACCGAGGCCGCCAAGGACTTCCGGGCGACGTGTGCGCGCCGCGGTGTTCTTGATGCGGTCGACGAGTTCGTTACCAGCATCGATATCAACGCCGGCATCACGATAGGTGAGGGAGGGCTTCTGTTCGCTCATGGTGTGCTTAACCGTTTGGACAGTGGGACAGGCGGCGGATTTTAACAGGTGCGGAACGGTGCTCCAAATGCAATTGCCCCGTTTGTCACCCTCAAGGCAGTGTGGCACCGGATTGACTTTCTGCAATCCCGGTTAGCTACTCACACCAGGGGGCTTGGTGTATCCTATGCGCCATTAAGACGAATCGCAGGGTGTTTCATGCCAGACTCAGGAAAAATCTCGATGCAGGCAGCGCGGATAATCCGTCAGTCACTCCGGTTGTTTGGCGTTCTGGCGCTGATGGCCACGCCAGCGGCAGCTGTTACCGTCACCGGCCTCTACTCGGTGGAAGTGCCCGTCGAGGGTTCCCAGCCGCAGGAACTTGAGCAGGGCTATGCGGACGGCCTTAGCCGCGTGTTTGTACGTGTTTCGGGCACCCGCGACGTGTTGCGTAGCGACGGTGTTGCGGAGCTCCTGGCGAACGCCGAATCGCTGCTTCAGTCCTACCAGTTCTTACGCTCGGATACGGGAAATCACAGACTACGGATGAGTTTCGGCGCGGTCGGTGTCAACCGTGCGCTGGCGTCTGCGGATGCGCCGGTGTGGGGCGCGAACCGGCCGCTGACCCTGGCCTGGATCGCGGTCGAAGAGGGTGGACGCCGCACTCTGGTCCACCAGGGAAGCGACAGCACCGGGACGGGCGCCGATGAGCAATGGCGTCGTGTCTTTCAGGACGCGGCGGTCGACCGCGGTTTGCCGGTGGGTCTTCCCCCAGCAAGGTACCGGGACGACCGTGAACTGTTATCGGACATATGGGGCCAGTTTACGTCCAGTGTCCGCAGGTCGTCTGAAGATATGGAGCATGACCTGATGTCATTGGTACGGGTCAGCCGTTCCGGATCACAGTGGCGCGCCGGATGGGTATTTGACGGTATGGGGCTGGATAGTACAGAGCAATCGGTGACCGCTGACACTCCGCAAGCTCTGGCCGCTGCCGTTGTCGGGCGCTGGGCGGAAATGTTCGCAGATCGTTATGCGGTTGCGGGCAGTGATGTCGGTGAGTCTCCACAGGTGGACATCGTTGTGCACGGAGTCAGCAATCTGAAGGACTACGCCCGAGTGAATGGGGTTCTCAAGAACCTGTCCCCCGTGGTTGATGCAGGTGCGACAAGAGCGAGGAAGGAACAACTGACACTCAGGGTCGCATTCTCAGGGGAGATGGAGCAGTTGAAGCAGTACATTGCCCTGGATCCGCGGTTGGTTCCTCTTTCTGAGGCTGAGATCTCCCGCATGCCCACCGGTGACGAGAAACAGTCCGGCGGTCAGTCTCAGGCGCAACCGGTACAGCGGGCGCCACAAGGAGGCATCGCACTGGCTGAACAGAGCACTGAAAGCGCTGCGGCCTCCGCGAATCCACTGTTCGTCTACCAACCGCTGTTGGCAAATAATGAGGAAGAATCAGAACAGGCGTTCGAGTCACTCTACCAGGTGCTTCATTACCGCTGGCAGCCTGCCTCCATCGTCGAGTCGGAAGACGGGGAATAATATCGCGGTGTTCGGTATTTGGGGAGTCACGTCATGACGCACCGCTGGCGCTGGATTCCAAATGCGCTGACGTTTCTGCGCATTTTACTGATTGCTCCTTTTGCTGCAGCCCTGATGGCCAAGGAATATCGTTTCGCCCTGGTGATATTTTTTCTGGCATCCGCAACGGATGCCTTTGACGGGTTCCTGGCTCGTCATTACAACTGGCGAACCCGGCTTGGCGCCATTGCCGACCCATTAGCGGACAAAGCACTGCTGATCACCGCGTATCTGATGCTGGTTCTGACTGGCGTACTTCCAGCCTGGCTGTTCTGGTTGGTGCTGGGCCGGGATCTTCTGATCGTCTGTGGTGGGCTGGCGTTTCATTATGGTGTCGGTCGCTTTGAGATGCAGCCAAGCCTGCCCGGGAAACTCAACACCCTGATTCAGATTCTGGTCGCCCTCGCGATCATCATTCTACTGGCGGAGTTGCCGATGCAGCCGTGGGTTATGGACGTTGGCATTCTGCTGGTGGCGGCGTCAGCCATTTTCAGTGGTGCGCACTATATCGGCGTATGGAGTCTGAGAGCATGGAGGGCAAAAAGGCAGTGAGTGCGTCACAGCTGGTGTTGGGGGTAAAGCTTCGGGATGACGCCCGTTTTGACAATTTTCATGGTAGCCGGAATGCTGATGCCGCGGCGAGGCTTAAGTCCGCCTGTGAACAGGCCGTCGCTGTGCCCGTCATCGCCGTCTGCGGAGACGCTGATACTGGCAAAAGCCACCTGTTGCAGGCGGCCTGTCATCTGGCGGAGCAGAACCAACAGAGCGCGGTTTGTGTCAGCATGGAGGAGCTGTTGCCCCTGGGGCCTGACTCGCTCTCAGGGCTTGAGGGTCAGTCCGTCATCTGCCTGGACGACCTGGATCTCATTGCGGGCCAGGAAAACTGGGAAGAGGCCATCTTCCATCTGTACAATCGGGTGAATGACCATGGCCATCTGATGGTCGTCAGCCTGTCAGAGCTGCCGGCGTCGCTGCCGTTCGGGTTGCAGGACCTGGTGTCCCGGTTGAGTCATGGTCTGACCATTCAGTTGGGTATTCATCGCGACGATGATCGCCTGAGGATACTGATGGCGAGGGCGGAACAGCGTGGCCTTGTCCTCAGTGACGATGTAGCTGTGTTCATACTCAGGCGAGCACCCCGGAAACTGGCTGATCTACTGGCGATTCTGGATCGCCTGGATGAAAACTCATTACGCGCCCAGCGGCGGCTGACGATCCCGTTCGTCAAGTCGGTGTTGGGCTGGTAGGGCGTTATATTCGCAGGGAAACTGTCAGAGGAAGCAGCATGAGACGAGTAGTGTTTAACCAGAAAGGTGGCGTCGGCAAGTCCAGTATCACCTGTAACCTGGCCGCGATCAGCGCCGCCCGGGGCAAACGAACACTGGTTGTCGATCTTGATCCCCAGGGTAATTCCACCCACTACCTGCTGGGCAAGCCTGCGGGCGAGCTTAAGGATACCATCGCCGACTACCTTGAGCAGACGGTGGCGTTTACCGTGTTCAATCGGCGCGCTGACGAATTTGTCCACGCCTCTCCCTTCGACAACCTGTTTGTTATGCCCTCCAGCCCGGAACTGGATTTTCTGGAGCGCAAACTGGAAGCCAAGCACAAGATTTACAAGCTGAGGGAAGCGCTGAAGAAACTTGGAGAGTCGTTTGACGAAATCTACATAGATACGGCGCCGGCACTCAATTTCTACACCCGGTCGGCACTGATTGCGGCGCAGCGCTGCCTGATCCCTTTCGATTGCGATGATTTTTCCCGTCAGGCCCTCTACAGCATTCTTCACGAGATCCAGGAGCTGCAGGAAGACCACAACGAAGACCTCGTGGTCGAAGGTATTGTCGCGAACCAGTTCCAGCCCCGCGCCAGTCTGCCAAAGAAGCTGGTGCGCGAGCTGATGGATGAGGGTCTGCCGGTATTACCGGTGAGGTTGTCCAGTTCGGTGAAGATGAAGGAGTCGCACCAGAGCCGGCAACCGTTGATTCATATGGCACCAAAACACCCGCTTACACGGCAATATGAAGACCTCTACCGAGTGCTTCACGGCGAGACCGTTGAACTGGAACCCCTGGCAGATTGAGAGTGAGCGTAACTATGGCGAATTCGTCCGACCATACCACCCGTGTTGCGGACAGCCTGCTTCAGATAGAGATTGAGTTGCGTCGAATCGATGCATGGGAGAGTGAGCCGCCATCGCCAGAGGCGCTGCAGAGCGCCCAGCCATTTGCCGTGGACACGCTGGAGTTTACCCAGTGGTTGCAGTTCGTCTTTGTCAGCCGGATGAAGGAGTTAATTGAGGGCGGTCACCCCCTGCCTCAGGTGTCAGGTATGGCACCGATGGCAGAGGAGCACTTTCGGGGCAGGGAAGAGTCCGGGACTGGCCTGATTAGCGAGCTGGAAGAAATGGACCGTCTGCTGTCCGGTCGGCCCTAGGCGCACAAACGGGGCTCTGACCGAATCAGTCGTGGGAGTCGAGGCGCATGGACAGGTCCACCGCCCGGACATCCTTGGTCAATGCACCGATAGAAATATAGTCAACACCGGTCTCGGCAATGGGTACCAGCGTTTCGCTGTTGATGCCGCCGGACGCTTCCAGCTTTGCGGCGCCAGCCGTGTGGATAACCGCCTGACGCATGTCCGCCAGTGAGAACTCATCCAGCATAATGATATCCGCGCCTGCGACCAGGGCCTGATCCAGTTCGTCCAGGTTTTCGGTTTCCACTTCCACCGGTCGGCCAGGGGCAATGCGGCGGGCCTCGCTGACTGCATTGGCAATAGAGCCACAGGCGGCAATGTGGTTTTCCTTGATCAGGAAGGCATCCCACAGACCAATGCGATGGTTATGGCAGCCACCACAGGTAACCGCGTATTTCTGCGCCAGCCGCAGGCCCGGCAGGGTCTTGCGGGTATCCAGTAGTTGGACACCAGTATGGGCGACACGGCGGGCATGGCCAGCACACGTGGTGGCAACGCCGGACAGCAACTGCAGCCAGTTCAGGGCTGAGCGCTCGGCGGTGAGCAGGCTGCGGGCTGGGCCTTCCATGGAAAACAGCGACTGCCCAGGGCTTGCCTCGTCTCCGTCCTGCACCTGCCAGTTCAGGGTGACCTCAGGATCTACCTGCCTGAACACCTCCTCAACCCATGCGCGCCCAGCAATGGTTGCGGCATCACGGGTAATGACATGTCCGCGACTGATGCGCGCCTGCGGAATCAGCATGGCAGTAATGTCGCCATCTCCAATGTCTTCACGCAGGCTTTGTGCAACAGTTTCGATGCGGGACTGACGAAGCAGTTCGGCTGGGATCATGGCAGAGGTTCCGGTCGTTCAGTGGCGGTTTTGAGGCACATTGGGTGTGCGGATGTGATTCTATAGGCCTTAGCCAGATTCGCCAAACGTGGAAGGGTGGGCTGCTAAACTGTGACAACCATCACTTAATCACAAAAGGTGACAAATTCTGACACAAGGTGACGTGGGTAAAGCCTAAGATGTGCAATAACACATTTCTCCAGCTACCACCCGGAGCAGCCGAATGGCGCAGGATAACAAGGTTGTAAGTCTCAAAGGCCAGAAGCTTCCTGACAGGTTTTCCCTGCCGGGCTCTCTGGTACGCCTGCGTGACGTATCGGGTCAGTCGCTGAAATCTGTACTGTCCGGTTTTTTTGACAAGGCGGATGACGCGCTTTTTGAGCTGGCTGACAAAGCCGGAACCAATCAGGATCAGACCGCCTACTTTGACGCCATGCGTGAGTTGAGGCTGCGGCGCAAGAACATGACTGTGTCGGTGCTGCAGTACGTCAGCCGCGCTTTCAATGACATTGGCTCGTTCAAGCCAGGGGGTGGCAGTGGCACCCTGGACGAAGTGGACCAGGATTCGCTGGCGTTGCTGGATCATTCCGATCTGGAGCAGCAGGTCGCCATCGACAACCTGATCAACAAGCTGCGAAACCAGCATTCGGAGGTTATACGCCTGTTGAATGTGCGGGTTACTCACTTGCTGCCCTCGATGCGTCTGGAGGATAGCCAGATGCCCTTGAGCCCGGAGGTGATTTGCGGAGGGGTTGCGGAAGCCTGCTCCGACCTGGATATCGATATCCGTGCCAAGCTGGTGGTGCTTAAACTGTTCGACCGTTTGTTGGTGGGTGTGCTGGGCGACTTTTACAAGGATGCCAACAAAACACTGATCGCCGAAGGGGTACTGCCCGATATGCGTCGCCCGCCAGTCGGTGGTCAGGGCGCATCTGGCATATCTACCCCGGCCAGGGGGCGAACCGCCGGGACACTGTCAGCACATTCGGAATCGGATGCGTCGGGGCCGCTCACTGCACCGTCTGACGATGTGCGTGCAACGTTTTCTGAATTAAGTGCCCTGTTGCACCAGGGACAGAGTTCGACGGAGTACGGCACAGAGAACAGTGGGCCGCCCAGCGCCGGCGCGCTCGATACCCGCACACTGATGGCGCGGCTTCACGAAATCCAGTCCCAGTCTGTCCATTGGGGGCAGAGTGAGGTTGTGCCTCTGTCAGAACAACTACAGCAGGTATTCCGGTCGGACGCCGGGAGAAAACATGACGTCGGCCAGGTGGATAGCGACGTTATCAATCTGGTGTCCATGTTGTTTGATTTCATCCTGGAGGACCGTCAGCTACACCCGGTAATGAAGGCCGTGATTGGGCGCCTTCAGATTCCCGTGCTCAAGGTGGCTCTTAGCGACAACAATTTTTTTAACCGGGGTGGGCATCCGGTACGGAAGCTGCTGAATGAGTTGGCCATGTCTGCTATCGGTTGGACTGAGAAAAAAGCCGGCCAACGTGATCCGCTACGAGACAAGATCGAATCGGTGGTCGATCGCGTGCTTAATGAATTCACCGACAACGTCGATATTTTCAGTGAGCTACTCAGCGATTTCGGCCATTTCATGGATCTGGACCGGCGTCGCAGGGAGCTTGTAGAACAGCGTCTGCGTGATGCCGAGGAAGGCAGGGCCAAGCAGGAGAGGGCATCCAAGGCATCTGAGAACCTGCTGAACGAACAGATTACCGGTCGGGATCTGTCTCCACCGGTTGTCACGCTATTGAATGAAGCGTGGTCCAAGTATCTGCAGTGGATCGTGCTGCGTGAGGGTGAAGACAGTGAACGCTGGGATCAGGCATGTGACCTTACCCGGCAACTCATCTGGAGTGTTGATCCCAGGCCCGTCGACGACAACACCCGCAGCGCGTTGCTACGGTCGATTCCGGGAATCGTCGACGGTCTGAGAAATGCTCTGCAGGAGATTTCGTGGGACCCGTTTGCGACCGACGCCGCCATAAGAGACCTTGAGCTGGCACACGTGGATGTATTCCAGCGCCTTGTCACCACGACACGTCCTGCCGTGGCGCCCGAACCTGAACCGCAGGCTGAACCCGAAGAGGTGAAGGCGAAACCGACTGTGGTCTCCAAGAGCCTGCCGAATGCAGATGCAGCGCCCAAAGCCCCGGAAAAAGCGGAGCCGTCTTTTGAGGGTGTCGTGTCAGGCGCCTCAGAGTCCTCGGACGTCGCTACGTCTGCTGCGGTTGGGCCTGGAAGCCCTGAAGAACCGGCCGTAGAGGCATCGGTGGAGAGCTCCGGCGCAAACGTCGAGCTTCAGTGGCTGGAGCGGGCTGACGGCCTTCGTGTTGGTTCCTGGGTCGAGCTGACCCGTGATGGCAACAAAACCCGCTGCAAGCTGGCGGCGTTTATCAAGGCGACGGGCAAATACATTTTCGTTAATCGCAGTGGTGCCAAAGTGGCTGAATATCAACGTGAAAACCTGGCACGGGCTCTCGCAGCGGAAGAGATCTCCATGTTGGATGATGGCCTGATATTCGACCGGGCGCTGGAATCCATCATCGATAATCTTCGCAGCAGCCGCAAGGACTGACCGTATAGCAAGACCGGAGACTTTGTGCTTCAATCAGGAGCATCAAAGCAACAACGGCGAACGCACCGGTTGTCCGAACCGTTCGCCACCGGCCTGTTGGAACCACATTGTCTGAAACCATCCCTTCCCACAACTCCATTGACCTGTCGCCACCGGCCGTCGCCGGATTACGGATGACCGGTCGGGTAGTTGGCGCCCGTTGGTGTCCGTCTCCAAATTTTGGCAAACGCCCCGAAAGTGCGGCGATATCCCTGTTGGTTGTTCATAACATCAGCCTTCCTCCCGGGCAGTTCGGAGGTGATGCCATCGAACGGTTTTTCTGCAACCAACTGTCCCCCACAGAGCATCCCTATTTCGAGACCATCGCCGAAATGAAGGTTTCGTCACACCTGCTGATCCGCCGAAATGGCGAATGCCTTCAGTTCGTCAGCCTGTTGGAGCGCGCGTGGCATGCCGGTCGGTCCTGCTTTCAGGGCCTGGAAGAGTGCAATGATTATTCAATCGGCATTGAGCTGGAAGGCGCAGACGACATTCCATACACCGCAGCTCAGTATGAGGTGCTTGCTGAATTGTCGGTATTGATCATGAAGTCGTGGCCAGCCATCACGCCAGAGAGGATCACCGGGCACAGCGATATCGCACCCGGTCGCAAAACCGATCCTGGCCCGGCTTTTGACTGGCCCCGATACCGGCAACTGCTTGGTACAGGGCATGGCAACGGAGCGGATAACTGATGGTATTGGTGGTTTTCCTGTTGGCCTACCTGGTCAGACGCAAGCTGGATGCAGTCAGCGCCTGGTCTTCGGAGGCATTGTGGCGTTCCGCTTTTAAGCGGGGAAGTGCTGGGGTGTCTGGTAACGACGCGGGCCGATGGAAGGGGCTGTCTATTGTTCTTGTGCCCTCGCTGATGCTCGCGGCAGCGGAGTACTATCTGCACACCATTGGCTGGCGCATGGCCGCGTATCCACTGGAATTCCTGTTGATGGTGTTGTTGATGGGGGCACCGGGTTGGCGTGCTCGCCTGGAGGTTTACAGTCAATCCTGGGCGAGGGGCGACATGCAGTCCGCGTGGCATCACGTTATGGATAGTTTGCCGGCTGAGGAGCGGGGCGCGGCAACGTCGCCTGATGAGATGCATCTGGCATTGTCACGTACGCTGCTGGTCAACGTCTTTGAGCGCTTTTTTCTGGTCGCTTTCTGGTATGCCGTAGGCGGTATTGCGGCAGCCTTCTTTGCGAGGGGGATTATCGCGTTGAGGGATCACTGGCCGCATACGGCAGCAAGGCCAGGGTTTTCTCTGCTGGCGGAAATACTCAATTGGCTTCCCTCACGACTGCTGTCCTTCACGTTCGGAGTCGCCGGTGACCTCGCTGGCTGGATGAAAGAAGGAAAGCGGATGCTGTGTGATTTTACCCTCAAAACCAACCAGCTATTGATGGGCGCCGCCAGCGCGGCACTGACGGGCTATGCGTTGGAGCCGGAACGGTTCTCAAAGATTCATCCAGAAGAGTGGGCCAGTTTTGGCGGTCGCAGCCTGGAGGCCGTCCGGGATTTGCTGAACCGAAGCATGCTGGTCTGGATCTGCATCCTTGCGCTGCTGGTCATTGCCGGTGTTCTCTGACCACGTTTTCACAAAAGTTACATTTTTACGCCGAATAACGCTCAAGTTTGTAGTATTTTAGTCGACAATATAAACAAATAGAATAAAGTTCCATCCTTTCGACGCTCTCTGTGGGGGTACACGTGAACCAGCTTATCAAGCCTGCAGTAGCGCTGATGAATCGGCTGCCCATGTTTTACAAGTTCAGCCTGATCAGTGTGTTGTTCCTGCTTCCCATTATTGCCCTTTCCTGGTTGGTCATCAGTGAACTGAACCGGTCGGTTGATACCATGACCCGGGGCGTTGAGGGGTTGGAGCAACTCGAAAAGGTGGATACGCTGCTGGCGGAATCCATGGCGTACCGGGATTTTCGTGCACCCGGCAAGATCAAGGATGACAATGAGCTACTTGCAAAATCATCCGAATCGTCAGAAGCCATTGATGGGCTGCTTGAGGAGCTTGTTAGCGCAGAGGCTCGTTTTGATACTTCCGGTAACTGGTCCCGGCAGGTAACGATGCTGTTGGAGGAGTGGCAAACGCTCAAATCGACTGACAGTTATCAGGGCAATATCGACCCCCAATTCAAGTACTATCAGGAATTCGTCCAGAAAGTGCGGGCGCTGTTGTCCGCGACCATTGAAATTTCCGGCCTGGGGCAGGACGCCTCACGTGAAAACCTACTGCTCCTGGGCCTCTTGCGTGAGTCGTTGCCGGATGCCCGCAGCATCATTGGCCGGGCCAGGACTTTCGGTATATTTGCGCTCCTCGATGGGCAGGTGGGGTACAACCTCAGTGACGGCCTCAATGAGATTTATGATGAGTTGACCAACCGCGCCTCGTTGCTCGGGCCTGCATTAACGGTATCGATGGATGCATCGCCGACCCTGGAGGAAACGACAGGTGACGCGGTCGACGGCCTTCTCGAGAGTCTGGTGGTTGTGCGTGACGAGCTGGATGTCAATATCATTACGCCTATGCGCCTGGAGTTACCCTGGCGGGATTTCAACCGTACCATCGAGAATCAGCTTGCCCATTACGATGCGCTCGAGGCCGGAATTTTCGACGTCGTCGGCGCTAACCTGAACTCGCGACTGGAGGGCGAACTACAGCAACGGCAGTTGATTATTGCCGCACTGGTGATTGTTCTGTTGGTGGTGGTTTACCTCTATGTCGGCTTCTTCATGTCGGTACGCACGGCTATTAACCGTTTCAGCACGGCAGCAAGATCCGTGGCTGAAGGCGATATGACGACTCACATCCAATTGGATAATCGTGATGAACTGGGTGAGCTGACCACCGAGTTCAACAATATGACGGACCGGATTGCGGAATTGATCCGCTCGGTGAGTAGCACCACTTCGGATGTGGACCAGCAGGCCACGCGTGTCAACGATACCGCCACTGCGAATAGCGAAGCCGTTGCGCGGCAAATGGAGGAGTCAGGCCAGATCAACGAAGCCATGAACCAGATGGTGGAAGCGGTCAATGAGGTCACGGAGAGTGCTCATCGCGTGTCTGACAGCGCCGGCGCGGCTGAAGAGGATACCGAGAGAGGCCGCGGTGTGGTTGCGGATACCGTTGCCACCATCAACCGTCTTGCCGCTGAAATATCCGGTGCAGTCGAGGTTATCAACCGGGTAAACGCCGATAGCGATAACATCAGTCAGGTTCTGGTCGAAATCAAGGCGATTGCGGAGCAGACCAATCTCCTGGCATTGAATGCGGCCATCGAAGCTGCACGCGCTGGCGAGCAGGGACGTGGCTTTGCAGTAGTGGCGGACGAAGTACGTTCCCTGTCACAGCGTACCCACAAATCGACAGAAGAAATCGAGGGTATGATCACTCGGTTGCAGAGTGGGGTTAAAGAGGCCGTTACGGCCATGACGAATAGCCACGACGTGACTGAAACCACGGTCAAGAAATCGGCGGAAGTGACGGAAGCGCTGGACCGGATTGCCCAGGGTATTTCGACCATTGTTGATATGAGCCACCAGATCGCACAGGCGGCTGAGGAGCAGTCTGCCGTGGCGAAGAACGTCAATACCAACGTTGAACAGATCAGTGTCCTGGGTGAGAAAACGGCAGATAACGCCGAGGAAACCCTGGCGTCGTCGCGGGAAATGTCACAACTGACAGCGTCCCTGCAGCGCCTCGTGGAGGCATTCAGGGTCTGACATTCGGGGTCTTAAGGGTGTGTGCTCCTGACACCTACGGCAATAGCTGTTTAATACGATTTGTCAGCATCTGGTTTGTCGGAACGTCAACGCCCAACTCATGCCCGCGCCTGACGATATACCCATTGATAAAGTCAATCTCGGTGGGGCGGCCCCGCTGCCTGTCGCTACGCATGGAGGAGGTATTCCGCGCCGTTTTGCGGGCAATCATTTCAATGCGTTCGCGGATCGTGATTGAGGGTAGGGCTTCCTCGGTATCGCCCTTCATCACCTTTGCAATTTCGTCGCAGAGCTCATCGATGTGTTCCAGGTAGAACGGATCCGTGAGGATATCACCGTTCGGACAATCGAGGATTGCCGTAAAGGCATTGATACCTGCATTGATGATCAGTTTGTCCCACAGCCGCCTATGAATGTCTTGCGCCGCGTGAACCGTTAATCCACTGGTGCCAAGCGCCGTTACGACTTGCCTCAGATGCGTCGTCGCACTCCCGGTTAATGGACCAACCCAGGTTTCGCCTTTGCCGGCGTGAACCGTACAGCCTGGTGTTGGGCGGTTTGCCCCTTCCGTGGTGCTGGCGGCAAGGATCGGTCGTTGTGGCCAACGTTCGGCGACTGCTTGCTGGCAGCCCATACCGTTCTGGAACAGGACAATGGGGGTGTCCGGAGACACATAATGGAGGTTGGATTCAACGGCATCGAGCGTATCGCCCGCTTTCGTGGTGACCATCAACAGTGGAGGGCGTGCCTCTGTGGCGAGCAGGTAGGGAACAGTAACCACTACCTCGGGGCCTTCGAATGGCTGAAACATGTAACTCAGCGCGGATTTACCTGTTTCTGGGGTAACCTCGCGACGAGGGACAAACGTAACCGTCCCAGTGGGCAGGTAGCCCGCCCAGAGTTGGCCCATGGAGCCTGCTCCGAGAATGGCGATGGTGCCATTCCCGGATAGCCCCTGATTCCTCCCTGGCGCTGCCACGGTTTACATGGCCTCGATGGCGGCCCGCTGCTCACTGAGCCGACTCATGCTGCCCTGGGCATCGCTGAGCTTTTCCTTCTCTTTTTCCACCACCTCGGCGGGCGCCTTGGCGGTGAACTTTTCATTGCCAAGCTTTCCTTCCAGCCGGCCGACTTCTTTTTGCAGTCGCTCCAGCTCCTTGTCCAGTCGCTTGAGTTCGGCATCCTTGTCGATCAGGCCGGCCATGGGCACCAGCACTTCCATCTCGCCAACCAATTGGGTGGCCGACATGGGGGCTTCGCCTTCGGTGAACCACTCCAGGCTGTCCAGGCGCGCCAGCGATGACAGGAACTGCCGATTCTCGTCCAAACGGCGCTTGTCGTCCGAGCTTTTGCCACGCAGAAGTACCGGGATGGCTTTTGCCGGAGAGATGTTCATCTCGCCACGGATATTCCGAACGGCGACAATCACGCCTTTCAGCCACTCGATATCGGCGGCAACCGCTAAATCCTGCTTGCTGGCGTCTGGCTGGGGGAAGGGCTGAAGCATAATGCTGTCACCGGTTTTGCCCGCCAGGGGCGCGATGCGCTGCCAGATTTCCTCGGTAATAAACGGCATGATCGGGTGCGCCAGGCGCAGAACCGCCTCCAGCACCCGGACCAGGGTGCGACGGGTGCCACGTTTGGCTTCCGCACTGGCGTTGTCGTCGTTCAGTGCCGGCTTGGAGAGTTCCAGGTACCAGTCGCAGTATTCGTTCCAGATGAACTCATACAGGGCGTAGGCGGCCAGATCGAACCGGTACTGATCAAGATGGCGGATCACGTCCTGCTCGCAGGTTTGCAGCTCGCTGATGATCCAGCGGTCCGCCAGCGACAGTTCCACGGCCTCCCCGTTGACGCCGCAATCCTCGCCCTCAGTGTTCATCAGTACGTAGCGGGCAGCGTTCCACAGCTTGTTGCAGAAGTTACGATAGCCTTCAAGGCGCTTCATGTCCCAGTTGATGTCGCGACCGGTGGTTGCCATGGCGGAGAGGGTGAAGCGCAGGGCATCTGTGCCATGAGCGGTAATGCCCTCCGGGAACTCCTTCTGGGTACGCTTGCCGATCTTTTCGGCGAGTTTGGGCTGCATGAGGTTGCCCGTGCGTTTCTCCAGCAGGTCATCCAGCCCGATGCCGTCAATCATGTCCAGCGGGTCGATGACATTGCCTTTGGACTTGGACATCTTGTCGCCATGCTCGTCGCGGATCAGACCGGTCACGTACACGGTCTTGAAAGGCACCTGAGGCGTGCCATCCTCATTTTTCATGAAGTGCATGGTCATCATGATCATCCGGGCAACCCAGAAGAAGATGATGTCAAAACCGGTCACCAGAACGTTGGTGGGGTGGAATGTTTTCAGCCGCTCGGTGATTTCCGGCCAGCCCAGGGTGCCGAAGGTCCACAGTGCGGAACTGAACCAGGTGTCGAGCACGTCGTCGTCCTGATTTAGCTGCAGGTCGGCCGCCAGGTTGTGTTTCTGACGGACTTCGTCCTCGCTGCGACCGACATAGATGTTGCCTTCGGCGTCGTACCACGCAGGAATTCGATGGCCCCACCACAGCTGGCGGGAGATGCACCAGTCCTGGATATCCCGCATCCAGGCGAAGTACATGTTCTCGTACTGCTTGGGCACGAACTGGATACGACCGTCTTCCACCGCTTCGATGGCCGGCTTGGCCAGGGTTTTGGCGTCGGCGAACCATTGGTCGGTGAGCATGGGCTCAATGATCAGCCCGGAGCGATCGCCCCTTGGCACACTCAGCACGTGGTCTTCCACTTCCTGTACCAGGCCCTCGGCGTCCATGTCGGCCACGATCTGCTTACGGGCCTGTTCGCGGGTAAGGCCGGCGTACGCAGCCGGCAGGCTGCCGTCCACATCGGTGTTTTCAGTGCCATCGGCGTTGACCACTTCGGCCGTATCTCGGATGCAGGCATCCTGGGTCATGACGTTAATCATCACCAGGTTGTTGCGCTTGCCCACGGCGTAGTCGTTAAAGTCGTGGGCGGGGGTGATCTTGACGCAACCGCTGCCTTTCTCGGGGTCGGCATGGGTGTCTGCGAGGATAGGAATGCGTCGGCCTACCAGCGGGAGGTCAACGAATTTGCCAATCAGGTGCTGGTAGCGCTCATCGTCCGGGTGCACGGCAACGGCGGTATCGCCAAGCATGGTTTCCGGGCGAGTAGTCGCTACTACCAGATAGCTCTTACCGTCCTGGGTCTTTTCGCCGTCAGCCAGCGGGTAGCGAAGGTGCCAGAAGAAGCCTTTCTCTTCCTTGTTCTCGACCTCGAGGTCGGAAATGGCGGTGTGCAGCTTCGGGTCCCAGTTGACCAGGCGCTTGCCACGGTAGACCAGGCCTTCGTCGTACAGGCGGATAAACACTTCCTGAACGGCTTTGTAGAAGCCGTCGTCCATGGTGAAGCGTTCATGGTCCCAGTCCACTGAGTTACCCAGGCGTCGGATCTGGCCGGTGATGGTGCCACCGGATTGTGTCTTCCAGTCCCAGATGCGCTTGATGAATTCTTCCCGACCCAGGTCATGACGGGTTTTGTCTTCTTCCGCCGCGAGCTTGCGTTCAACCACCATCTGGGTGGCGATACCGGCGTGGTCGGTGCCTACCTGCCAAAGGGCGTTGCGGCCCTGCATGCGTTTGAAGCGGGTGAGCGTGTCCATGATGGTGTGCTGGAACGCATGGCCCATGTGGAGGCTGCCGGTGACATTGGGTGGCGGGATGGCGATGCTGAAGGATTCGCCTTCGCCGGACGGGCGGAAATACCCTTTGGATTCCCAGTTTTCGTACCACTGGCGCTCGATGTTTTCTGGCTGGTAGGTTTTTTCCATGGGTTTCTGCTGGTGACCGTTTGGTTGATTCACAAGGGAAAATTGAGACGCTCGATTATACATGCTCCTTGGGTTCTCGGCGAACCATGGGGGGAGGGGCACGGGGATGGTTTGAATTTCAGGCGGGAAAAGAACTCGTTTTGCTCAGACACCTTTTCTCGCCTGAAATTCAAACCACCCCCATACCCTTATGGAGTCCGAGTTGTCTCGACTGTGTTCGATGGTTTTGCCTGGGTTTGATTGTGAGTCTGTTTTACGTCTCACCGTTTCCTCTGGTCATGCACCCGAGGCTCAATTCCCAGCGCCCGCAACTGCTTGAAATGCGACCGCGCCTGACCAAGAACGGCCTCGTCGTTGTGGGCCACCAGAGCTAACCGCTTAAACCGGTCCGCATCCGCCGGCAGGGTGGCCGAGAGGATGATCACGGTGTCCCAATCTTCCGCCACTGGCTGGCAAAGCAGTATCCCAACGGGATCGGTACAGGTCGTGGCGGAGTCGGGCACGATGCTGTGGGGGATAAAGGCGTCGGGGCTGAAGTTCCAGAGCAGGTCGTCCAGTTCCTTAGCCTGTTGCATGGTGTCGCAGACGACGCCCACGCGGTCTCCCTGCTGGCGTGCTTTGTCCACCAGCTTGGCAGTATGGAGATTGCGGGCGGCAGGGGTGTTCTGGGCGAGGATGTGGAACCAGTAGGACTGGTTCCGTTCATCCTGTGAGCCCGGATTACTTTCCTGCATGAGACATCAGGTAGTCGACCAGCATGGGTACCGGGCGGCCGGTTGAGCCTTTGGCTTTGCCGGAGAGCCAGGCAGTGCCGGCAATGTCCAGGTGGGCCCAGGGGTAGTCCTTGGTGAACCGGGACAGGAAGCAGGCAGCCGTGATGGTGCCGGCCGGGCGACCACCGATGTTTTGCATGTCGGCAAAGTTGCTGTCCAGCTGGCTTTGGTACTCGTCCCAAAGGGGCAAGCGCCAGGCGCGGTCACCCGCTCGTTCGCCAGCAGCAAGCAAGTCGTTGGCCAGGTCATCGTTGTTGCTAAGCAGGCCAGTAGCATGGCTACCCAGGGCAATGATGCAGGCACCGGTAAGCGTGGCCATGTCGACGACCACTTCCGGGTCGAATTTCTTGACGTAGGTGAGGGCGTCGCACAGTACGAGACGGCCTTCGGCGTCGGTGTTGAGGATTTCGATGGTCTGGCCAGACATGGAGGTAACGATGTCACCCGGGCGTGTCGCAGTGCCGCTGGGCATGTTCTCGGCGGCGGCGATCACGGCAACCACGTTGATCTTCGGTTTGGTCTCGGCGATGGTTTTCATGGCGCCGAACACGGCGGCAGCGCCACCCATGTCGTACTTCATTTCATCCATGCCTTCGCCGGGCTTGAGGCTGATGCCGCCGGTGTCAAAGGTAATACCTTTGCCCACGAGGACGTAAGGCTTGTCTTTCGCCTTACCGCCACGGTATTCCATCACGATCAGTTTGGCGGGTTGGGCGCTACCCGCAGACACGGACAGCAGGCTGTGCATGCCCAGCTTTTGCATCTGCTTTTCGTCCAGCACTTCGGTCTTGATAACGTCGTTGTCTTTGGCCAGTTTCTCAGCCTGCTCGGCCAGCCAGGTAGGATGGCAGATGTTCGGTGGTGTGTTGCCCAGGTCGCGGGTGAAGTTCATGCCGCGCCCCGTAGCCAGGCCAAGATTGAAGGCATCCTTCAAAGTCTTGCCGGCGGATGAAGCGGCAACGGTGACTTTCCCAAGCTTGCGGTCTGACGCTTTTTCGCTCTTGAACTCGTTGAAACGGTAGAACTGCTCCTCCAGAGTGCGGCCGATCAGGTTCAGGCGCGCTGCTTCCGAGCTGGTGGCGTCTTCGCCAGTAACGACGGTGTCGCTCAAGCCAATCAACACGTGCTTGGAAGGACCGTCCTTGATTTGCCCAGCCACGGCAATCAGGGCTTTACGATAATTGGCTGGTGTGCGGTCCTTGTCAATTCCGGTGCCAACCAGCAGAAGACGGGCCCACGGCTGGCCTTCGAGAGGAATCAGTTGGGTCGTTGCGTTCTTACCGGTAGCATCTCCGTTCTTCTGAAGGGTCTTGATCAGTCCGCCCAGGGCTTCGTTTGCTTGTGTGGTTGAGGCGGGCCAGTCGCCTTTTTCGGGCAGGGCGACAACCAGGCAATCCGCTTTGGTATCGGAAATGGGCTTACTGCTCAGAGTAAAGTTCATAGCAACTCCCGTTGGTTATTCTGATGGAGGACAGACCCGGCCTCGGGCTTGAATGTCCGAATGCCTATAGCATTGGGGTTTGGGGGTAAATTATCAAGCGCTGACAGGTTGTTAACGCCTGTGCACTGTCATTCGGCACCAAGGTTACTTAGAATACGGCGAATCCCGATTTCCATCGACTCCGGTCGCATCCGGCTCTGAGAGACCGATTTGAGCATCGTTTTCCGATACCTTACCCGCCAGGTGATCATCAGCATGCTTGCCGTATCCGGCATTCTGCTGCTGGTGTTCATGAGCGGCCGGTTCATCAAGTATCTGGCTGACGCTGCTGCCGGGGAGCTGGCCGGCGACGTATTGTTCCAGATTATGGCCTACCGTTTTCCAGGCTTCCTGGAGCTGATCCTGCCGCTTGGCTTTTTCATCGGCATCCTGCTGGCGTACGGGCGCATGTACCTGGAAAGTGAAATGACGGTGCTGTTTGCCTGCGGTGTGAGCGACAAGCAGCTGCTGATGAAAACACTTCTTGGCAGTATCCCGGTGATGTTGGTGGTGGGGGCCATGAGCCTCTATGTGTCTCCCTGGGGCATGAAGAAGGTCGAGGGAATCTTCAACGAGCAACGCCAGGCGACGGAATTTGAAATGTTGGCGCCGGGTCGGTTCCAGTCGTTGTCATCTGGCGAACGTGTGACGTACACGGAAGCGCTGAGTGAAGACAAGCGTCGGCTCGAGGGTGTGTTTATTGCCGAGCACAGTGAGGACAGCAAGGGTCTTACCATCATTACCGCCCGGGAAGGTTCCCAGTTTATTGATGAGGAAACCGGCAGCCGCTTCCTGGTGCTCGAAGATGGTGCCCGTTTTGAGGGGTTGCCGGGGCAGTTGGCGTACGACGTTACCGGGTTCGAAGCATACGGGCTCAAGATCCGCAGTGGCAGTGCGGGCGAAAAAGAGCTCGAGGAAGGGCTTGCGACCTCCGCCTTGATGGCGTCGGATGATCCGGAGCACCGCGCCATGCTGCACTGGCGATTCACCCTGCCGCTCATCGTGCCGATTGTCACCCTCCTGGCCGTGCGCCTGAGCCGGGTGAATCCCCGGCAGGGGCGGTTTTTCCACTTGTTGCCGGCCATGCTGGTCTATATCACTTACCTTGGCCTGCTCATCGTGGCCCGTGATGCCCTCGAAGGTGGCAAGGTGCCCGAGTGGATCGGATTGCTATGGGTACACGCCCTGTTTCTGGCCCTCGGATTATGGCTGCAGTTCGGGCCTGCCTGGCTCTACCGC
Source organism: Marinobacter sp. B-12 (assembly GCF_056857915.1). Taxonomy (NCBI): domain Bacteria; kingdom Pseudomonadati; phylum Pseudomonadota; class Gammaproteobacteria; order Pseudomonadales; family Marinobacteraceae; genus Marinobacter; species Marinobacter sp. B-12. The sequence goes on from NZ_JBSXOB010000035.1 coordinate 74,767, forward strand.
CGGCGCCTGCTGAAGGAGGCACGGCAGCATGCGTAAGATCGATCGCTATGTGATGAGCACGGTGGGTGGCGCCATGTTCCTGGTGATGTTGGTGGTGCTGTCCCTGGACCTGATCTTCGCGTTTATCGCCGAGTTGGACGACGCGGAAAACGATTACCAGACGCTCCAGGCGTTGCTCTATGTGCTCATGACATTGCCACGGCGCATCTATGACTACCTCCCGCTTGGCGCCTTTATGGGATGCCTGGTTGGTCTCGGCACCATGGCGAGTTCGTCGGAGCTCACGGTTATCAGGGCCGCGGGCGTTTCTCTCAAGCGGATTGTCTGGTCAGCCATGAAGCCGACACTGGTGGTGGTGGTCCTTGGTGTGCTGATTGGTGAGTACGTTGCACCGCCGGCTGAGCGGATGGCTCAGAGCCAGAAGACCGTGGCACAGGGCGCGGGTGAAAGCATTGCCTCTGCCTCGGGTATCTGGCACCGGGAAGGTGACGTGTTCATGCACCTGAATGCCGTTCAGCCCAACGGCGTCTTGCACGGGGTGTCGCTGTTCCGATTCGATGAAGAGCGCTGGCTGGTGTCCGCCAGTTTCGCTGAAAGAGGGATTTATCAGGGCGATCACTGGCTGTTGGAAAACGTGGCCACCACCAGGCTGAGCGATGAAAAAACCACCCAGGAAACACACCGTGCACTGCGCTGGGAAACCGGTCTGTCGCCCAGCGTTCTCAGTGTGCTGATTGTAAAACCGGAGGACCTGGCGATCTCTGGCCTCTATACCTACGCGAGCTATCTGGGAGAGCAGGGGCTGAATGCCGCCAACTACTGGCTGGCGTTCTGGAAGAAGGTGCTGATGCCGCTAGGCACGGCGGTCATGGTGTTGGTCGCCATCTCGTTCGTTTTCGGCCCGCTTCGCTCCGTTACCATGGGGTTCCGGGTTTTCACGGGCCTGATTGTGGGACTGTTGTTCAAGTACATGCAGGACCTGCTGGGCCCGATGAGCCTGGTGTTTGGCTTCAACCCGGTATTGGCAATCGTCCTGCCAATCGCGATTAATGCGGTGGTTGGTGCAGTGCTGATGAAGAGGGCCGGTTAGTTACTTCTTTTTGGTCTCTTTGGGGACCGTGGCAACGATACTGCCGGAAGCACGGTCGGTCAGCGACAGGCCGTTGATCGGGTAGAACAGCGCCAGAATCGCCGGGATGGTCAGGAACAGGGTGGCTGCGTTCAGGTAATAGGCACCCAGCAGAGCGACGAACAGGATCGCCGCAGCGGCCACATAGCGTTTCAGGGCCTGTGTCCATGACACGGAGGTGCCATCCAGGTTTTCAATGCGAATGCGCCACACCTGCATGCCCAATGTCTGGCCATTGTTGGTCCAGAAGTAACCAAAGAACAGATACAGCGCCAGGAACAGTACGAACGTGAGCAGCGGGTCTGCCTGCAGGGTACCCGCTTCCGCCATCGCTTCATATTGATCCCACCCGGTGACCCAACCCGCCACCAGGGTATACATCCAAGTGGTCACCAGTAGCACCGCGATGCTGATCAACGAATCGTAAATCACCGCCATCAATCGCTTGATGAATGCAGCGGGAGGAAGGAGTTCCTCGGCGGTATGAAAGCGGCGGGGCATGGCGTCTCCTGTGATGTTTCACGTTTTTCCTGTTCTCGGCGTGTGCTAGAGTAGCGGATTTGCAAGCGCATGTAAGTATGTGTCTTTAAACGTGGACCCGCACGGGTTTATAGAAGGGTATCAAAGGGCTATGAAAACCGCAGAGTTGCGACAGGCGTTTCTCGATTACTTCAAACAGCAGGGCCATACCATTGTGCCGAGCAGTTCACTGGTGCCGGCGGACGACCCAACCCTGTTGTTTACCAACGCAGGAATGAACCAGTTCAAAGACCTGTTCCTGGGTCGGGAAGAGCGCGATTACAGCCGGGCGACGACCACGCAGAAGTGCGTGCGTGCAGGCGGTAAGCACAATGATCTTGAGAACGTAGGCTATACCGCGCGCCACCATACCTTTTTCGAAATGTTGGGTAACTTCAGCTTCGGCGACTACTTCAAGCGTGAAGCCATCAATTTTGCCTGGACCTTCCTGACCGGCGACGACTGGTTGAAGCTGCCTAAGGAAAAGCTTTGGGTCACCGTTTACGCCTCCGATGACGAAGCCTTTGATATCTGGAACCAGGAGATTGGTGTTCCTGCAGATCGTATCGTGCGGATTGGCGACAACAAGGGTGCCCCATACGCATCCGACAACTTCTGGCAGATGGGTGACACCGGTCCCTGTGGTCCCTGTACCGAAATCTTTTACGACCACGGCCCCGATGTAGCTGGTGGTCCTCCCGGTAGCCCGGAAGAAGATGGGGACCGCTACATCGAAATCTGGAACGTGGTTTTCATGCAGTACAACCGACAGTCGGACGGTGAGATGCTGCCCCTGCCCAAGCCCTCGGTGGATACCGGGATGGGCCTGGAACGCATCACGGCGGTGTTGCAGGGTGTTCACAGCAACTATGAAATCGACCTGATGCAGGATCTGCTCAGTGCCGCCTCCGATATCCTCGGCGGCGTTGAAACAACAGAGGCCTCATTACGAGTGGTGGCGGATCACATCCGTTCCTGTGCCTTCCTGATTTCCGACGGCGTGATGCCGTCCAACGAAGGACGTGGCTTTGTACTGCGCCGCATCATTCGTCGGGCTGCGCGCCATGGCAACAAACTGGGTGCCACACAGCCTTTCTTCCACAGACTGACTGGCGCATTGGTTGAGCTGATGGGCGACGCCTTCCCCCAACTGGTCAGTAGCCGCAAGCAGATTGAAAAAGTGTTGCTGCAGGAAGAGGAACAGTTTGCCAAGACTCTGGACAAAGGCCTGCGCCTGCTGGAGCAGGACATTGCAGCGCTCAAGAGTTCCGAGATTCCGGGCGACACCATTTTCACCCTTTACGACACCTACGGGTTTCCTGTCGACCTGACCAACGATATTGCCCGTGAGCGTGGACTGACCCTTGACTACGACGGCTACGAGAAAGCCATGGAACGTCAGCGCGAGCGCGCCCGCGCGGCCAGCAAGTTCGGGATGGATTACAACGCAGCCGGCCTGAACATTGAAGGGTCTACCGAGTTTACCGGTTACGAACACATCGACGGCCATGAAACCATTCGAACCGTGATCGTCGGTGGTGAAGAGAAGACCGCCCAGGCAGGGGACGAAGCGATTCTGGTGCTGGAGCGCACGCCGTTTTACGCGGAGTCTGGTGGTCAGGTGGGCGATACCGGCCTGCTGACCTGGAGCGGTGGCCGCTTCAAGGTGACTGACACCCAGAAAGAGGGTTGCAATCACCTGCATATCGGTACTGTGATTGAAGGCGAATTGTTCCCGGGTCTTGAGGTGGATGCCCGTATCGACCACGCCCGTCGTGAGCGAACCAAGAAGAACCACTCTGCCACTCATCTGATGCATGCTGCGCTTCGCAAGGTGCTGGGAGAGCACGTCACACAGAAAGGCTCGCTGGTGGATCCCGACAAGTTGCGGTTCGACTTCTCCCATTTTGAGGCGGTAACACCGGAACAGTTGCGGGAAATCGAGCGCGAGGTTAACGAACAGATACTGGACAACACCCCGGTCGAAACCGAAATCACCGATATGGAGCAGGCCCAGGCCAAAGGCGCCATGGCGCTGTTCGGTGAAAAGTATGGTGATACCGTGAGGGTGCTGAGCATGGGGTCCGATGCCTATTCCGTGGAGCTCTGTGGTGGTACCCACGTCGTGCGCACCGGCGACATCGGACTGTTTCGCATTACATCGGAGAGTGGCATTTCCTCGGGTGTTCGACGTATTGAGGCTGTGACCGGATTTGGCGCCCTGGAATGGGTTGAGGAAACGGAGCAAACGCTGCGAGAGGCGGCAAAGTTGGTCAAAGGCTCGCGTGAGTCTCTGGTCGAGAAAGTTCAGCAGACTCTGGATCGCAACCGACAGCTCGAAAAAGACATCAGTGCCCTTCAGGCGAAGCTGGCGAGTTCTGCCGGAACCGACCTGGCCGGCTCTGCCGTGGATGTGGCTGGCCTTAAAGTGGTGGCCTCTGAAATGGAGGGCGCGGATCGCAAGGCGCTGATGGAAACGGCCGACCAACTCAAGAATAAGCTGGGCGAGGGCGTTGTCGTGTTGGCCAGTGTTGAAGACGGCAAAGTGACACTGGTGGCTGGTGTCACCAAATCAGCGACCGGCAAAATCAAGGCGGGTGACCTGATGAAGCACCTGGCCGCCCAGGTTGATGGCAAAGGCGGCGGTCGTCCTGACATGGCCCAGGGTGGTGGTAACGACCCATCAAAGTTGGCGGATGCTCTGGCTGGCGTTCCTGCCTGGGTTGAGAAAAATATTGCATAGATAACTGTATCCAAAATGGGCAGATGTATATAATCTCGCCCGTTTGGTCGTCTGAGGTGGGGCGCTGCCCCACGGTCTGTCCACGTTTGGTATCGGGAAAGAAATGGCGCTCTTGGTTCAAAAATTTGGTGGCACTTCGGTGGGCACCACAGAACGGATTGAAGCGGTTGCTGAGAAGGTATGCCGCTTCCGCAAGGAAGGTCATGATGTAGTGGTTGTGGTGTCTGCCATGAGTGGGGAAACCAACCGTCTTATCGGTCTGGCCAATGACATCATGGAAGAACCCACGCCTCGGGAAATGGACGTGCTGGTCTCGACCGGAGAGCAGGTGACGATTGCACTGCTGTCCATGGCGCTGCAAAAGCGCGGCTGCGATGCGCGCTCCTATACCGGTGCTCAGGTTCGAATTCTGACCGATAGCAGTCACACCAAGGCGCGCATCAGGCAGATTGATGAGCAGCGCATGAGAGAAGACCTTAACGCAGGTCGCGTGGTTGTAGTTGCAGGGTTTCAGGGCATCGATGAGAACGGCAGTATCACCACCCTTGGTCGTGGAGGGTCTGACACCACCGCCGTCGCCCTCGCTGCGGCATTGAAGGCTGACGAGTGTCAGATCTACACTGATGTAGACGGTGTCTATACCACTGATCCACGGGTAGTGGACAGTGCGCGCCGGCTGGAGCGGATTACCTTTGAAGAAATGATTGAGATGGCCAGCCTGGGCTCCAAGATTCTTCAGATTCGTTCTGTGGAATTTGCAGGTAAATACAATGTTCCTTTAAGGGTGCTTTCCAGCTTCCAGGATGGCGAAGGCACCCTGATCACACTTGAGGATGAAAACGCCATGGAACAACCGGTTGTCTCCGGCATAGCCTTTAACCGTGATGAAGCCAAACTGACGATTGCCGGTGTGCCGGATACGCCGGGCAGCGCATTGCGCATCCTTCAGCCTGTCAGTGATGCTAATGTCGAAGTCGACATGATTGTTCAGAACGTGGGTGCGGACAACCGCACGGACTTCACCTTTACAGTGCATCGCAACGACTTCAAGCGCGCCCAGGCTATTCTCCAGACTGTTTCGGATGAACTTGGTGCCCGCGAAGTCAGTGGTGACAGCAAGATTGCAAAGGTCAGTATCGTGGGTGTTGGCATGCGGTCTCATGCCGGTGTTGCAACTAAAATGTTTGCAGCGCTGTCCAACGAAGGAATCAATATTCTGATGATCTCCACATCCGAGATTAAAATCTCCGTGGTGATTGACGAAAAATATCTTGAGCTGGCCGTTCGGGCACTGCATAGTGCGTTCGAACTGGACAAGCCCGGGGTAGAGGAGGCCTGAGCGCGCGTGGACTATTAAGTCAGTTCGCTGGGGACTTCCATAAAAAAGGGCATCATTTGCAGGCTTCTGCTTTCACAGGTACGTATAAGTGAATATGCGTCTTTTGTGATCGGCAAGTGATCCCACTATAAAAGTAAGCAGTATACATTTGTCGGAACAGGTAGCTCTGGATAAGGGAGTAAAGGACATGTTGATATTGACCCGCCGTGTTGGCGAAACCCTGATGGTCGGTGATGAGATTACCGTAACCGTCCTGGGGGTTAAGGGGAACCAGGTTCGCATTGGTGTAAACGCCCCTAAAGAAGTGGCGGTTCACCGCGAAGAAATCTATCAGCGAATTCAGAGCGAGAAAGGCTCTGAAGAGCCGGAGCCCGGCAACAGCTGAGAGTGAAAAAAGCCGTTCGAGGGAAACCCGAACGGTTTTTTTTGCCTGTGAGAGCACAGTTTGAAAAAACTCGTGTCAACCCTATGAAATCAGAAAAATTATGGTAGTATACGCCCCGTTCTCAAGGAGAGGTGGGTGAGTGGCTGAAACCAGCTCCCTGCTAAGGAGCCATACGCATTGCGCGTATCGAGGGTTCGAATCCCTCCCTCTCCGCCATTCTTTTCGGAGATATCGAGAACAGTGTGAATTGAGATATTGCGATGCGCGGCTGTAGCTCAGCTGGATAGAGTACCTGGCTACGAACCAGGCGGTCGGAGGTTCGAATCCTCCCAGCCGCGCCAATCTCGATCAGACTACAAGGTTTCAAGCGGCTGTAGCTCAGCTGGATAGAGTACCTGGCTACGAACCAGGCGGTCGGAGGTTCGAATCCTCCCAGCCGCGCCATATCAAACAAAAAACCCCGCCTTTGTGCGGGGTTTTTTGTTTTAAGAGCCCGGTCGCCTCATAATCTGAAGCGTGAAACGAGGCTCTGAAGTTCACTGCCAAGCCTGGCCAGTTCGTTGCTCGAACTGGCAGTCTGGCGCGATGAGGTCGCGGACTGGTCTGTCACGTCCCGGATGCGTGTAATGTTCTGGCTGATTTCTTCAGCCACCGATGTCTGCTGCTCTGCCGCGGTAGCAATCTGATTGTTGTACTGCTTGCTGTCTTCAACGGCCAGCGCGATGCGCTCTATGGTCTGGCCCGTTGCCGCTGCCCTCTCCAGCGTATTCGAGGCCATGGTCGTGCTGGATTTCATTGCAGACACTGAGTTGCCTGCGCTGTTCTGGAGTGCAGTTACCAGTGTTTCGATTTCCTGGGCGGACGCCTGGGTGCGCTGAGCCAGGGAACGGACTTCATCGGCGACCACAGCGAATCCGCGACCTTGCTCGCCAGCCCTGGCGGCCTCAATGGCTGCGTTCAATGCCAGCAGGTTGGTTTGTTCGGCAACAGACTTGATCACGTCCAGGACCGTTCCGATGTTTGCCGTTTCCTTCTGCAGTCCTTCGATCTTTTCCAGGCTCTGGCTGACTTCTCTGGCGAGACTGTTGACCTGGTCGACGGTTTCTCTCACCTCCCGTTCCCCATCGGTTGCCTGGCTGGCAGCATCCGTGGCCACACCAAGTGCCTGCTCGGCGCTTTTCGCAATTTCAGTAACCGTCGCAGTCATTTCATTCATGGCAGTCGCGACCTGATCCGTTTCCTGTTTCTGGCGATTGATTCCATCGCTGGATTGGCTGGTGACGGTTGAGAGCTCTTCTGCTGAAGTCGCGATGTCGGACGAGCCGGATTTTATGCTCCTGACCAGTTCCCGCAGACTCGTTACCATAGTGGCGAGGGCGGCCATCAAGCGGCCGATTTCATTGGTTCCCGTAGCGCGGATATCGACGGTCAAATTGCCGGACGCTACCTCTGATGCTGCTGTAACTGCCTGATTGATTGGAGCGACGATGGCGCGGGTAATCAGATAGGCCATCAATATTCCAAGAGCCAGAGCGATCCCGGTTGCACCGGTGATCAGTCCGGATGCCCGCTGACGCTCGGATCCCATTTTTTCAGACTGACGTGTCCGCAGCCGGTCTGCTGATGCGATTGCATTTCTGGCAGTACTGACCATTTCGTCCGATAGCCGGTTACCCGACTCGGTCAGTGTCACCACCGTCTGGAAACCATTGACGTAGTTGGTCAGTGCCTGGTTGATCCCGGCTTTGTCTTCATCGCTGATGCTGGCGGATTTCAGTGGGGCCTGGATTCTCTTGGCGTCGTCAAAGTAGGTCTTCACGCTGGTTTCATCACTCTCGATAAGAAACTTTCGTTCCGACCGACGCATATCCTCAAACATAGCTGAGGCGAAAAACAGGGAGCTATGGGCCTTCAGAGAGGATCCAAGGATGCGCGCGGCGGTCTCCAGATGTTCCAGGGCCTCTTCCCGTTCACTGATGTTTTCCTCGACTTCCCCCATCAATCGCTGATACTGCTTTACGTCGGACTGGATGCGGCCCAGGATGTCGATATCCTCAGTGATTGCCAGCAAGGGTTTAATGTCATTGGTTAACTCGAGAACGCGATCACCCTGAGCTTGAGTTTTCGTGACGGCATCAACGTCGCCTGTGAGAAGGAAGTTCTTTTCCTCTACGCGCGCTTCTGTAAGGCCGGTATTCACCTGCCCGAGCATCGCAACGATATTTGATCTCTGGCTGAAGCTGTCCAGGGCCTGATCACCAACGACACCCACCAGAATGGTCAGTGACAGTAAGATGGTAAATCCGCCCGCCAACCTGGTGCGGATGGTCAGGTTGGTGAAAAGTTCTGGAATGCGCATTGTTAGTATTCTCTGGCATATAGGGTGTACCGACTCCACCTTTTGATCCATGCGCTCGAGTCAACGGCCGGGAGGCTTTCCTGATACGCATTGAAGACCGAAGGTGGATATTGTTTGACGTATATTAAGTCGGTTTACGGCAATATATTCCAGAACTTTACAGTTACAGATGATTACTGCGTGTTTTGATCTGACACAGAATTACAAAGTACAGAGTGTGATCGCTATCATAAATAAGGTCGTTTGATCACCACATCAGATCATCCGGGATCTCGTAGCCTGCATAGGGGTCATCGTCACCGGCATCGTCTTTCCTGCGGTCGTGAAGGACGACAACGGCCCGCTCGTCCCGCTCCATGATCTTGCGGGCTACGCCCTCGGCCACAATTTCGTAGGCGTCGTTCACGAAGACAATAGCCAGCCTTCCCCGTGACAGTTGATCCACCATGGTGTCGTCGACAAAGAGCTTCTTGATTTTCTTGTCGTGGACAAACTGGTAAGAGGTTTCACCCTGCGAGCGATCAAGGCGGTTGGTTTCTACCAATTGCCGGATCTGGGCCTGGACGGCCTTTTTCTCAGCCTGCTTCTGGCGATCAAGGTTCAACTGCCGATCCCGTTCTGCTTTCTCTTCCCGTGCCTGGCGGGCACGAATTTCCGCTTCATTGACCTCAACCGCTCCCTTGGGCTGTTGTTTGCGCTTTTTATGCTTCTCGTTGCGAATGGCTTTGGCCTTTTTCTCGTCGGCCAGGCCGGCTTTCAACAACTGATCCTGTAGTGATGGCATGAACGGCTCCGTGAGTGTCTGCAATTTCTGGTAAACTTGGCCCCAAGTATACGCCCGCAGCGCTGCTGGTCGAACCCATCCTTTATTTATCCATATACCCCCGGGAATTTCCTTTATGCCGTCATTCAGTCAGTTGGGTCTGTCCGAGCCAATGCTCGCGAACCTGTCGAGGCTTGGCTTCGAAAATCCGACACCGATTCAGTCCGGCGCCTTGCCTCATTCTCTGGCAGGTAAGGACCTGATCGCCATGGCGCAGACCGGTAGTGGCAAGACGGCTGCTTTCGGGATTCCCCTGGTGGAAAAGCTGCAACCGCGCAGGTTCATGGTTCAGGGGCTGGTACTTTGTCCCACACGTGAACTGGCGGACCAAGTGGCGAAGTCGCTACGTGAGCTGGCAAGGGCCCGTGACAACGTAAAGATTCTGTCACTGTGTGGTGGCGTGGCTATTGGTCCCCAGATTGGCTCCCTCAGCCATGGCGCTCATATTGTGGTGGGTACTCCAGGGCGCATTCAGGATCATTTGCGAAAGGGCACTCTGAAGCTGGACCAGCTCACAACCCTCATCCTGGATGAGGCGGACCGGATGCTGGATATGGGATTCCAGGACGCGGTGGAAGACATCATCAGCCAGGCGCCCGCAAAACGGCAGACCCTGATGTTCTCGGCGACCTGGCCCGACAATATCCGCAAGCTGAGCGAGCAATACCAGCACGCGCCGGCGGATGTCCGGATTGAGAGCCAGGCCGTTGAGTCTGATATTACCGAACGATTCTACGAGATCGCGCCGGGACAGCAGGTTCAGGCCGTTGCGGCGTTGTTGTCGTTGCACCAGCCAGCGTCCTGCATTGCTTTCTGTACCACGAAACAACAATGTGATGACGTTGCCAAAGAGCTGAACGGCCTGGGGTTTGCGGCGCTGCCGCTTCATGGTGATCTGGAGCAGCGGGATCGTGACAGTGTTCTGGTCCGCTTTGGCAACCAGAGCTGCTCTGTGCTTGTGGCAACCGATGTGGCGGCCCGCGGGCTGGATATCAAGTCTTTGCCGTTGGTGGTCAATGTGGAGCCGGCCAGGGACCCTGAGGTACATACTCATCGAGTCGGTCGAACTGGCCGGGCTGGAGAGCAAGGGCTGGCGGTGACCTTCTGTACGCCATCCCAGGCACACAAGATTAACCGGCTGGAGGCCGGGCGCAAGCAGGCTGTGACCTGGGGCGACACGGGCGGCTTACTGGCAACAGCGCTGCGCCCCTTGCAGCCTTCGATGAAAACCCTGTGCATTGCGGGCGGCCGCAAAGACAAGGTCAGGCCTGGAGATGTACTCGGCGCACTGACCGGTGAGGCAGGCTTGCCCGGTAACGTTGTCGGCAAGATTGACCTCTTTGACTTTCAGTGTTTTGTGGCGGTGGAGAAGGCATCGGCAGCTACGGCGCTGAAAAGGTTGGAGCAGGGCCGCATAAAAGGTCGAAAAATGCGTGTGCGTTATGCATGAATGAGAATGATTTTTGCCCACTCAAGACCCGTCAGTAGGGGCCAGAGAGCTCGGAAACCACCTATTGAAACCTGCAATTAGGTTGCTCAGTGAGTCGGAAAACGGTAAATTACGCGGGATTTTGCCCCCCGAACTGTCCGAATGGCAGGTAAAGCCACGCTCCTGGCGCGGTCTGGCCAGCGGCTCGGGAAAATCAATAACTCAATACAGGTAGCTATTTGTTATGAGTGAGCTAATGTCACAAGCCATCGATCTGATGGTCGCAGGCATGGGGTTTGTCTTCGTATTCCTGATCATATTGGTGTTTGCAACCCTGCTCATGTCAAAACTGGTCCATCGGTTCGGCCCGCCTGAACCCGCTGCACCGGCCCGTACTCCACGTGCAAGGCCTTCGGCGCCATCGTCGGTTGATCCTGACACCGCTGAAGCGATTAAAAAAGCGATTGCACAATACCGGTCACGCCACAAGAAGTGACCTGGCAGATAGATTAGAACCTTTAAACAGAAGGCTGACACGATGACTGACACAAAGAAACCGCTGGGGATTACGGACGTTATCCTGCGTGACGCCCACCAGTCCCTGCTTGCCACCCGCATGCGGCTTGACGACATGCTGCCCATTGCCGAGAAACTCGACAAGGTTGGTTTCTGGTCTTTGGAATCCTGGGGCGGAGCTACCTTCGACTCCTGCATCCGTTACCTGGGCGAAGATCCCTGGGAACGCATCCGTGAACTGAAAAAGGCCATGCCCAACACCCAACAGCAAATGCTGCTGCGTGGCCAGAACCTGCTGGGTTACCGTCATTACGCGGACGATGTGGTCGACCGTTTCTGTGAGCGTGCCGCCGAGAACGGCGTAGACGTGTTCCGGATTTTCGACGCCATGAACGATCCGCGTAACCTGGATCGCGCCATCAAGGCCGTTCGTAAAACGGGCAAGCATGCTCAGGGCACCATCGCCTACACCACCAGCCCCGTGCACACCATCGAAATGTGGGTTGAAATGGCGAAAGAAGTCGCCGACATGGGCGCGGACTCCATCGCCATCAAGGACATGGCCGGTATCCTCAAGCCTTACGTGGCTTTTGATCTGGTCAGCCGTCTGAAGAAAGAACTGGATATTCCCATCCACATGCAGTGCCACGCCACCACCGGCATGTCTACCGCTACTGCCATCAAGGCCGCGGAAGCCGGTATCGATAACGTGGACACCGCCATTTCCTCCATGAGCATGACCTATGGCCACTCGCCCACCGAGGCGGTTGTTGCCATTCTGGAAGGCACAGACCGCGACACCGGCCTGGACTTGACCCTGCTCGAGGAAATCGCCAGCTATTTCCGCCAGGTGCGTAAGAAGTACGCGAAGTTTGAAGGCAGCCTGCGTGGCACCGATTCCCGCATCCTGATTGCTCAGGTACCGGGCGGCATGCTGACCAATATGGAAAACCAGCTACGAGAGCAGAACGCGAGCGACAAGTTCGACGAGGTTCTGGATGAAATTCCCAAGGTTCGGGAAGATCTGGGCTTTATCCCGCTCGTCACTCCGACCTCCCAGATCGTAGGTACCCAGGCGGTACTGAATGTTCTGACCGGTGAGCGTTACAAATCCATCTCCAAGGAAACCTCAGCGATCCTCAAAGGCGAGTACGGTGCTGCACCGGCGCCGATGAACAAGGAACTGCAGGAGCGTGTTCTGGATGGCAAGGAAGTGATGACCTGTCGTCCAGCCGATGTGCTTGAGCCGGAAATGGACAAGCTGACCGACGAGCTGAAGAAGCTGGCGGACGAGAAGGGCATCAAACTGGCCGACAATGTTGAGGACGACGTGCTGACCTACGCACTGTTCCCGCAGATTGGCCTGAAGTTCCTGGAAAACCGCGACAACCCGGATGCGTTTGAGCCGGTTCCGACCGCTGAAGACGCAGCGCCTGCCAAGAAAGCTGGAGGCCCGGAAACATACACTGTCGATGTTAATGGCAAGAAGTATGTTGTTGCGGTGTCCGAAGGCGGTGAAATCAGCCAGATTCAGGGTGAAGGCGGTGCTGCATCTGCACCTGCTGCTTCCTCTTCCGCGCCTGCACCGGCCGCGGGTGAAGGTGAGCCCCTGGTCGCGCCTCTGGGCGGCAATATCTTCAAGGTTCTGGTATCTCCCGGCGACGCCGTGGAAGAGGGCGATGTGCTGATCATTCTCGAAGCCATGAAAATGGAAACCGAGGTTCGGGCACCGAAAGCCGGTACCATCGGCGAAGTCTTCATCAAGGTCGGTGATGCCGTCTCCCCTGATGATGAAATGCTGACAATCGCATAAGGGCCAGCATTCCATGGATAAATTACTGACACTCTGGACAGGTAGTGGCCTGTTCAATATGGAACTTGGCCAGGTGATCATGATCGCCATCGGCCTTCTTCTTCTGTTCCTTGCGATTCGCAAGGGGTTCGAGCCGCTGCTGCTGGTGCCCATCGGGTTTGGCGGTATTCTGGCGAATATTCCGGAGGCAGGGCTTGCCCTGACTGCGGCGGAGAACGCGATTCATTTCGCCCTGAAGAGCGACACTACGCAGGTGCTGGCTGCACTGGCTGCGCCGCTGGATGTTGCCTATCAGGCCGGCCAGGCTATCACCCCTGAGCTGAAAGAAGCCTTCAAGATGGCCGTCAAAGAAGCCAGCTACTCCGACATGGCGATGGCAAATGCCATTGCCCAGGACTTCGGCTATGGCAACGGCATGCTGTATAACTTCTATTCTGTGGTTATCGGTAGCACCATTGGTCCGCTGGTGATTTTCATGGGTGTCGGCGCAATGACGGACTTTGGCCCGCTATTGGCGAACCCCAAGACAATGCTGCTTGGCGCTGCAGCCCAGTTCGGTATCTTCGGAACCGTTTTGGGGGCTGCATTGCTCGATTGGCTGGGTATCCTGGACTTCACCATTCTTGAAGCCGCTGCAGTCGGTATTATCGGTGGTGCGGATGGTCCTACCTCCATTTATGTGTCCAGTGTTCTGGCACCGCATCTGCTCGGGGCGATCGCAGTTTCGGCCTACGCTTATATGGCGATGGTGCCGATGATTCAGCCGCCGATCATGAAGGCGCTGACCAGCCAGAAAGAGCGGGCCATCAAGATGTCCCAGCTTCGCCCGGTGAGCAAGAAAGAGAAGATCGTGTTCCCGCTGGTGGTACTGATTGCCGTGGTCCTGTTCCTGCCGGACGCTGCGCCGCTTCTGGGTATGTTCTGCTTTGGTAATCTGATGCGCGAGTGTGGCGTGGTCGAGCGCCTGAGCGATACTGCCCAGAACGCACTGATCAATATCACAACGATTTTCCTGGGCCTGTCCGTTGGCTCCAAGCTGATGGCTGACAAGTTCCTGGATGCGCAGACGCTGGGTATCCTGGGTCTGGGTATTGTGGCCTTTGCTGTGGGTACTGCGTGTGGCGTTCTGATGGCGAAGCTGATGAACCGCTTCACCAAGGAGGCTATCAATCCGCTGATTGGTTCCGCTGGTGTATCCGCGGTCCCGATGGCTGCAAGGGTATCCAACAAGGTCGGCCTTGAGGCCAACCCGCAGAACTTCCTGCTGATGCACGCTATGGGGCCGAACGTGGCCGGCGTTATCGGCTCTGCGGTGGCTGCGGGTGTGATGATCAAGCTGCTTAGCTGATTGTTTCACTCCAGCACCTAAGAGAAGGCCCCGCTTTTGCGGGGCTTTCTTGTTTTAATAGCCTGTGATTTGGGTGGTGGCACCATTGCGGAGGCCCTTTCCAGGAAACGCTACGAGCACATCCATGTGCGCTTGACTCCGGCCGTCCATGGCCGGAGACATTCCTGGAAAGGGCCTCCGCAATGGTGCTTCATCAATGAAAATCCCGCGAATTAACCGGTAACGCCTGAATCAAATGGCTCAAATCCGATAGCCTCCCTGCCATCACGTGAACAATATCTCCCTCTCTTTCCAGAACCCCCTTCACATGTAGTAACCGGGCCGTTATTAACGGCTTTCGCTGCCGCCGTGCGGTTTCCAGCCAGACCACTACGTTTACGTTACCGGTTTCGTCTTCCAGGGTAACGAAGGTGACCCCGGAGGCGGAGCCGGGGCGTTGGCGGCCTGTAACAAGGCCAGCAACCTGAACCGGTCGGCCAGGCTGGATATTCTTGAGTTGTTCGGCGCGGAGACAGAACTTCAGGTGACCCTGTTCCCGGAGCAGGGTCAGGGGATGGCGCTGCAGGGTCAGGCCCTGGCTGGCGTAGTCGGCCAGTACGTTCTGGCCTTCTGTGGGTTCGGGTAACTGATAGCAGTGTTCTGGCTGGTAATGAGCGGCTGTCTCTTTGGCAAAGAGCTCTGCGGGCCGTTCGTGCTCAAGCAGTTGCCAATAAGCCTGATGGCGGTTAGTGGTAAACGCTGGCATGGCGTTAGCGCCTGCGAGCAGTTCCATGTCGCGTTGGTTCAGGCCGGCCAGGTGACGTAGTTCGGCGGTGGATCGGTAGCCTTCAGCCGGGCGATTGTTGTGCAGGTTCTCGGCGCTGCTGGCAGAGAGGCCCTGTATGAGCCTGAGCCCCAGACGCAAATGCCGATTGGGCGGCTCCAGAGTATGATTCCATTGGCTGTGGTTTACATCCGGTGATAGTACCGTGACGTCATGACGACGGGCGTCCTGGACGAGCTGGGACGGTGAGTAGAATCCCATGGGCTGGCTGTTGAGCAGGGCGCAGTAAAAAGCGGCCGGGTAGTGGCGTTTAATCCACGAGGACACATACACCAGCAACGCAAAACTGGCAGCGTGGGATTCCGGAAAGCCATAACCGCCGAAACCACAGATCTGCAGGTATAACCGTTCGGCGAAATCGGCATCGTGGCCGCGTTCCAGCATGCCGTTGATCAACTTGTCCCGAAACGGCGTCAGGTCGCCGTGGGATTTCCAGGCAGCCATAGCGCGGCGGAGCTGGTCGGCTTCACCGGCAGAGAAGCCAGCGGCTACCATGGCCAGCTTGATCACCTGCTCCTGGAAGATAGGCACACCCAGAGTGCGCTCCAGAACATTCCGTACAGCGTCGTTGGGATAGTCAACCGGCTCCAGGCCATGCTTGCGACGCAGATAGGGGTGAACCATGTCACCCTGGATAGGGCCGGGGCGAACGATGGCCACCTCAATCACCAGGTCGTAATAGGTTTCCGGTTTCAGGCGCGGCAACATATTGATCTGGGCACGGGATTCCACCTGGAAAACACCGATACTGTCGCCTTTTTGCAACATGGCATAAGTGGCAGGATCTTCCAGGGGAACATCCTGCATGGAAAAAGGGGCACCCTTTTCCTTACTGATCAGGTCCAGAGCCTTGCGGATGGCCGTGAGCATGCCCAGGGCAAGCACATCCACTTTCATCAGCCCCAGGCTTTCCAGATCGTCTTTATCCCACTGTATGACGGTACGGTCCGCCATGGCGGCATTCTCCACTGGTACCAGTTCGGCCAATGGCCCGGCACTGATAACAAATCCGCCCACATGCTGGGACAGGTGGCGTGGAAAGCCGAGCAGGGTATTTACCAGGGTAAAGAACTGGTCGGCCACTTTCGGGTTGCGGGTGAGGTGCTTGTCGAGAATCTGCTGGCGCCAGTTGCTGGCCTTGTCCCGCCAATCGATGCCTTCCAATAGCTGTTCCACCATGGCGGGATCAAAGCCCAGAGCCTTGCCCACATCCCGGATGGCGCTGCGTGGCCGGTAGCGGATGACCGTGGCGGCCAGGGCCGCGCGTTCACGGCTGTAGCGCTGGTAGATGTACTGGATAACCTCTTCCCGGCGCTCGTGTTCAAAGTCCACATCGATATCGGGTGGCTCGCCACGGTCTTTGGAAATAAAACGTTCGAACAACAATTCCACTCGAGCCGGGTTGACCTCGGTGATGCCCAGGCAGTAGCACACAGCAGAGTTGGCGGCGGAGCCCCGGCCCTGGCACAGGATGCCCTGGCTGCGGGCAAAGGCGACGATGTCTTGAATAGTGAGGAAGTAGTGTTCGTATTGCATTTCCGAGATCAGTGCCAGTTCCTTGCGAATCAGCCCCTGAACCTTCAGCGGTGTGCCTGCGGGGTAACGCCGGCGTTCGCCTTCCCGGGTGAGCCGTTGCAGGTAGGCTGCTGGTGATTCGTTATCCGGTACCAGGTCAGGCGGGTATTCGTATCGCAGGCTGCCGGGCTGGAACGTGCATTGCTGCGCAATCACCAGGGTCTCCCGGAGCCAGGCCTCCGGGAACAGGCGCTGCAGAACCGGTAATGGCCGCAGGTAGCGCTCCCCGTTCTGGAACAGGCAATGGCCGGCGTTCTCCAGGCTGGTGTGATTGCGCAGGGCCGTGAGCACATCCTGCAATGGTTGCCGCTCGCGGCTGTGCATATGCACCTCGCCGGTAGCGGCTATCGGGCAACGCAGATGGCTTGCCAGCCACCGTGCCCGGGCCAGTTGCTGTTCTTCTCCGGATTCAAGAGTTCGGGCTGCGGCTATCCAGAGGTTCTGCTCGAACAGGCGCTGAAACCATTCGCCACAGGCCAGGGCCTGGTCTGCATTAGCCACGGTGGGAGAGGGCGGCAACCACAGGCACACACAATCGTCCAGTGAATGGGTTTCAATATCCCTGAAGAACAACCGGTACTGGCCTTTCTCTGCCTGCCGGCGACCGGTGGTGATCAACTGACAAAGCTGACCATAACCCTTGCGGGTGCGGGCCAGCAGAATAAAGCGGGGAGTGGTTGCTCCGGACGGCGCATCTTCAAGCTCAAACCAGCTGCCGGTGATCAGTTTTACCGGGCTGTCCTTCAGTGCGGCCCAGGCTCGTGGAATGCCAGCCACCGAACAGGCATCGGTGATTGCCAGCGCTGAATAGCCTGACTCCAGAGCTCGCTCGGCCAATTCATGAGGGTGTGAGGCCCCGGTCAGGAAAGTGAAGTTGCTAAAGCAGAAGAGTTCGGCATAGCTGAAGTCGTCCATCAGCCAAACCACCCATGCACAAACCAGCCATCCCGCACATCCCGGAACACCCAGGCAAGCTGGCCGGTGGACAGCTCGGCAATGTAATAATCCCGGTGAACCCGCTGGCCATCCCACCAGCCCCCACTGATCCGTTCCGGGCCCGAAAACCACATAGTCGGAGCTTCGGCCAGCGTTTGTGGCCCTTTGAGTAACCATAAAGGACGACGGGGTAACTGGCCGGTTTCTGGTTGCCGGGCGCGGTTTGTTCGTTGGACGCCAGAGGCCGACCATGCCCGTTCGGGCCGGTGATCCGCCTGTGGCGATAACTGCCGCAATGAATGTCCGCCAAGCCGTGCCTGCAAGCGACTGATCAGAGTATGCCAGGCTTCGTTAAGATCCTGCGTTTCACCCAGGAGGTCCTGGCCAGAGGCCGCTTCCCGCCCCAGGAAGCGTTTAACAGACAGCACTAATGAGACCACCGGAGCCCTTAACGGGTGCTGCTCAAATCGTAGGCGGATAAGATTCAGAAATGCTTCGGCCCGATGCTCGGGGCCGGAGGTGCGAACCCGAATGCGGGTAGGCTCCTGATGCCGGTGCCGCAAGATCAGCAACAGGCTGTCGGTATCCTGCTGTCGCCAGCACAGATCTTCCTCCAGCTCTGACAGAATGCGCTGCAGGGGGAATAGCAGCCCCTGGGACTGCTCAATCTCCTGCACAAAATCCGCTTGCTGACGAAAGTAGTGGGGCGGTTGCCAGGGTGTTTGTGGGTCTGCGCGTTTACCCTGGATTTTCTGCACATACGCGAGGGTTTCCGGCGACAGGCGGCGGGCCAGTTCACCGGCAGGCAGTGCGAAGACCTCATCCAGGGTGTTAAGGCCAATTCGTTGCAGGCGTGTACAGGTTTTGCCATCGAACCCTGCAGTCAGCAGGGGCATCTGCCCCAGTGTGCGCAGGATATGGCCTCTGTCTGTCGTGCATTCGCCTTTGCCGGCCCGGGCAATCAGTCGGGCGGCCAATGGTGTGTGGCCAATGGCTATCCAGGCGTTAAGCTGGCGTTCATCCAGCCCCTGTTCCACAGTCTGCCAGACGGCAGCCAGCCCACCATAAAGTCTCTGCAGACTGCCCACTTCCGCCAACAGGCCATTCGGGGGTACCAATACGATATGAGCTGCGTACCGGTATAGCCAGCGCGCCTGGTCTTCCAGTATCCGGGCTTCCTGTTGGTGGTCCGCCCTGAGCATACCCAGTTCCGGCACCAGGCTGATAGCGGTTTTCAGACGCATGCCAGCGCGTACTCCCTGGGCATAAGCTTCCGGGCAGGCCTGGATAATCTTCTGGCCGGAGCCTTCCACAACAGCCAGCGCCCCCTGGTTTTCGCGGGAGCGGCGAATATGGTCCAGCAACAGGTGAGGAAAATGCAGGTACAACCAGAGCATGATACGCCTTACCCGGCCCAGGGGCCCTGGACCACCCGGGGTGCTTCCCGGAAGGCCAGGTCTGCCCGGCGAGCCATGGCTACTGAGCAACATTGGCCGGGCCAGCTGCCGCGACGTTTCAGAACATTGACCTTGAGCGCCTGTTGGCTTCCTGCAGTCAGATCCAGGCGTAGCGCCGCCGGGGAATTTTGTTCGGCATGACGCCGTTCGCGGAACAGCACGCACACATTGCTACCGGCCTCCGCGGCCAGTTGCAAGCGTCGTATGTCACGGGCGGCCAGTTTTCCGGGCCAGGCCATCACCAGCCCGGTGACTGGTGAGCGCAGGCAGTTTTCCAGTGTCCACAGGAAGTCGCCATCATCTTCGGTGTTGATCAGTATGACCTGATCCAGATTGACCTCTTCACGGGCCAGGGCAGGGGCGTAGGGTGTATGGGGCGGGTTCAGCCAGAAGACAGTCTTACCTGCCTGAGAAAGCCGTTGTATTAGAGGCAGCAGCAGGTGCAGCTCACCAATGCCGGACTCATCCAGCAGGCATTCACTCAATGCCCCGCGGGGCCAGCCAGTACCGCCGAGCTGATTGTCCAGCACCTGGTAACCAGTTGATTCCGCCAGCTGCCTGGTGCGGATATGATGCTGACCCTGCCACACACGGGCGTCCTGCATCAGCGTGTTCAAAATCTCGCTCATGGAAAGTTCTCTTAATACTGTTTAAATATACAGTATTCTGAAAAAAGCAGGATTTCAAGCAGTGGGTTGATAATGTGGCGGAACGAACCCACGCTTAGTAGTACAGCCATCAACCATGGAGGTTGAAATGAGTGAACTGATGAAACAAAGCTGCGAAGCCTGCAGCACAGATGCACCCAAAGCCACTGCTGACCAGAAGCAAACACTGGGAAAGGACATACCAGACTGGCAGTTAGTTGAACTGGATGGGGAAGAACAGCTACAGCGAGTGTTCAAGCTCAAGAATTTCGCCCAGGCCCAGGCATTCACTAACAAGGTGGGCGATTTGGCCGAAGAGGAAGGACACCACCCCGCCATCCTGCTGGAATACGGTAAAGTCACTGTACGCTGGTGGACCCACAAGATCGGCGGCCTGCACAAAAACGACTACATCATGGCGGCGCGCACCGACGCAGCCTACAAAGATATGCAATAATTCACCAAACCCACCGGAAACAGGATGTGTAATGGCTGAGGACCGTACAGATAACCCACTAACCCTTCGGTTAGGCCATGAAGAACTGGTTATACGGCGCCGTTACGAAGTGCTCAGCATCATCAATGATTTCCTGATTGCGATCTGGTTTCTGGTGGGCAGCGTCCTGTTTCTGTTTCCCGAACACGAGAAGGCAGCTATCTGGCTGTTCATTATCGGCAGTTTTCAATTCCTGATTCGCCCCACCATTCGCCTGATAGGACATATTCACGTACAGCGTATTCCGGAAAGCCGCTGGGAAAGTTAGACGGCGTCGTCTATCGGGCTGCGTACTCCAAAGCCTCCCTTGCGAACCACATGTGTGTAGATTTCAGTGGTGCGCACGTCGGCGTGGCCCAGCAGCTTCTGAATGGTGCGAATATCGTATCCGTTTTCCAGTAGGCGAGTGGCAAAGCTATGGCGAAACGCGTGGCTGTTTGCCTGCTTGTATACTCCCGCCTCACGAATAGCTAAACCGATGGCCCGTTGAACACCGCGATCCAGAAGATGGTGCCGGCGTAAGACGCCGCTACGCGGATCCATGGATAACTTGGCGGCTGGAAACAGATATTGCCAGGCAGGTTCTTTGCCTCCGCTGGGGTATTTTTGATTCAGAGAAAAGGGCATATAGACTTCGCCATGACCGCCAGCCAGGTCTTTCTTGTGCTGAACCAAGCAAGCGTCAACTTGTAGGGCCAATGGCTCTATCAGTGAGTTTGGGAGCAAGGTTGTTCTGTCCTTATTGCCTTTTCCACTGCGCACGATGATTTGCTGCATCCCGAAATCTACATCTTTCACTCTAAGTCTCAAGGCTTCGTTGATTCGCAGGCCGGAGCCATACATCAGGCGAGCAACCAACTGAGAAGCACCTTCCAGGCCGTTGATAACGGCTTTGGCTTCATCATGGGTAAAAACGGTGGGTAAGCGTCTGGGTTTTCGTGCCATTTCAAACGATAGTTCATCCAGGGGCTGCTCCAGAAACTCGCGGAAGAGAAAAACGATGGCATTCAGCGCAGTCCGCTGCGTACTGACACTGTTGTTACGCTGCACTGCGAGGTGCGACAGAAATTGCTCCACCTCTGTTGCCGAACAAGTGGAAGGATGCCGCATACCATGAAAACGGATGAAGCGCTTGATCCAGTGGCAGTACGTCTGTTCGGTCTTGTAAGCCATATTTCGGCTACGAATCAGTGTGCGCAGCTGATCCATGAAGCGGGTAGGGTTGTCTGGCAACTCTGGTGGGACATCCAAAATCATAGGCTCAGCCTCCATGCTGTTTGTTTGTACAGTATTTTAGGCCTGCTATCGGATTGTTTCACGGTTAAAAGAGGGGATATACGACAATTGTCGCAAAACTACGTAAATTTTTAGCTAATGAGCTGACAACTCTATGAAAGATATGAAATAGTCGTTGAGGATCTATTTCAGATAAGCGAACAGGCGTACTGGGGTAAAATATGGCCATTGACGCTTATTTTCAGACTGGTCAGTTGTTGAATATTTTAATTTATTGAAAATAAAAGAAATTATGGTCAGTGACATCTGGGGTGTATGGAAATAGGCGCGTTTTGGGTAAATGTCATTTGTCGTTGAATTAGCTGTTAAAGGCCTGGCTCCGGTGCTCTTTGGCTTGGTGTTTGGCTGCTATTTCAGTGGGTGCCGGCAGGCAGAAAACCGCCTTCGGTCTGGCAAGGGTGTTGACAGCGGCCAATCGGGAGTTCAGGTCGCGGGGCAATCCGGCGTATTCATCGGGTGGTTTTCGCGCATTCGGTGTTCTGGTTCCTGGCGCCATGGGTCGCGCTGGTGCAAGGTATCGGGAGTCGGCATTCAGCATTGGGTGCCAATACAAAACAACGGGTAACCGGCCCTTAACCAGTCGGTCAACCGGACGCCAAAAGCGTGGCGCTTTTGGTCCCCTCCGCTTCGCTGCGGCGCCGGTTACCTCAGCGTTAAAGGCCTTACTCCGGTGCTTTTTGGTCTGGTGTTTGGGCGCGGTTTAGGTGGTTGCCGGCAGGCAGAAAACCGCCTTCAGTCTGGCAAGGGTGTTGACAGCGGCCAATCGGGAGTTCAGGTCGCGGGGCAATCCGGCGTATTCATTGGGTGGTTTTCGCGCATTCGGTGTTCTGGTTCCTGGCGCCATGGGTCAGCCTCGTGCAAGGTGTCGGGAGTGGGCATTCAGCATTGGGTGCCAAAATAAGTAATCGGGTAACCGGCCCTTAACCAGTCGGTCAACCGGACGCCAAAAGCGTGGCGCTTTTGGTTCCCTCCGCTGCGCTCCGGCGCCGGTTACCTCAGCGTTAAAACTTTAGGGAGAAAGTGGTCCCCCAATGGATTTATCCGTTTCACAGTATGTTGTCATCGCAGGCTTGGTTTGCGATGTAATCGGGTGCGTGCTCGTTGCCTTTGAAGTGATCAACCGTTTCAAAGGCCAGGTAGTTGAGCAAAGCCAGAAGATGGAAGATTTGGATTTCTCCAGACCGGTACTCACGTCGGAGTATCGAAAATGGGAGAAGCGTAAACACATTGTCATGGCGATAGGCCTGTTTTTCTTGGTTGGTGGTTTCACCCTTCAAGGAATCGGTACAGCCATTCAATAATTCAACGGTATTCTGGGTGCTAAGCGGTTTTAACAATCCGGTCAACCGGACGCCAAAAGCGTACCGCTTTTGGTTCCCTCCGCTGTCGCTCCGGCGCCGGTTACCTCAGCGTTATGAGTAATCATGGGTAAGAAGCTTCCGCCAAATCAGCTCAAGTTATACCAGTCTCTAGACGAGCTTTTGTTCTTCGATTGGGACCCAATCGGGGTTTCATCAATGGAAGGATGCCGAGACGAGTATTACTCTTATCTGCCTGTGGTTTTTCAGCTCTGTTTGGATCACTGTGAGCCGGAGCCGATAGCCAGATATTTGTCTAAAGTGACCGAATATATGGGCTTAAATCCAGATGCACCTGGTAGTCAGCGCATCGCAAAGCGGGCGTTGGAACTCAAGCGGTCGTGTTTAGACTGAAATGGGGATACTCATAACCAGTCAATTAAGTACGTTCCGGCCTTCGGCCTCCACCGGACGCCCTAGTCGGGCGCCGCTTATTTCAGCGTTGAGGCTGTAGAAAAACCCCGATATTCGCTCAGGTTTTGATAGGATCAGGCAAACGGACAAGGAGTCGTCAGATGCCCAAAGCCAAGCCCCGTTTCAAACCCTACAACCCCGACCAGAGCGCCATGGTCGTGATCA
>NZ_JBSXOB010000036.1:0-77965 GCF_056857915.1 Marinobacter sp. B-12
GACACCCTTGCCGTCCGGCTAGTGGTTCCCCTTGCCGGGCCCACAGGGGACTTGCACCCCCAAGTCATCCGGCCAGCACCACCTAGACCGGAACAGCGCCCGTCAAGGCGCTACGCGCCATGCCTGGCGCACCAAAAAAAATGGCGACCCTGCGGTCGCCATTTTCAACGTTTGCTCAAGTTATTAAGAGCATCAAGGGCTTTATTGGCCGAGGTAGCTGCGGTACATCCATACCGTCTTTTCCTGCTGAGAGATGTAGTCACTCATCAACGCAACGGTGCCCTCATCGTCAGCATCGCCAGCCAGGTGTAGCAACTCCCGCTGCTTGCCAATCAGTTTGGCGAAACTGTCTACGATGTTTTCAACAGCATCCTTACCATCGGCCACATCCTTTCGCTCTGGCACTTCGGATTTTTCGATGTAGGTGCTGTAGGCGTGTGCGGGCCGATGCCCGAGTGTAAGCACCCGCTCAGCAATTTCATCAATCTTCAGCAACAGATCGTCATAAAGCTCCTCAAACTTGGCGTGCAGTTCGAAAAAGTTGTCGCCTTTGATGTTCCAGTGATAGCCACGAACGTTCATGTAGAAGATCTGGTAATTGGATAGCAGATCGTTCAGTGCGTTCGCCAGGCTCTGGGTCTTTTCAGTGTCCAGCCCAATAAAGTTCTTGCTCATAACGTGTCTCCTTGACAGTTATCGGAATGTACTGGCCATTAAACTAACCAGAAACAATGAATAGATAAAGTTTAGTTTTCCAATATTATCGATAGCTATTGACAATCCATGGCAGCAACAAATGATAGCCAGGGACTATCAAAAATCTGAATATTATTTATTTAACAACAATTCTCAATTGCTATTGAATGGACCCATATCCATCGCACCTGCGGAGCTGTCTATGAGTGCCCTGAAGATGTTTTTCCATGACCATGGTTCAAAGGGTGACAACTCGTTGCTGAAAACCATCACATTTGCCATTACTCACTTCACCGTGGCCTTTACCGTTGCTTACCTGCTGACCGGCGACCTCCTGATTGGCAGCCTGATTGCCATGGTGGAACCAGCGATCAACACGGTTGCCTATTTCTTTCATGAGAAGATATGGGCGCGCAGGCAACAGATTACAAGGGGCGCCCCTGGTGCGGAGACAACCCCGGTTGCACAAAGTTTCTGAGCGGGGCGGTCCCCTTGACTCTAGCCACCCGGACCGCAATCCAGGCAACGCTCAATCGGTTGTGGGCCGATATCCAGCTTACGGTTGAGGTCACGTAACGCTGTTCGGACCCCCTCCTCGATCACCGGGTGGTAAAACGGCATAGTCAGCATCTCGCTCACGGTCATGCGCTTTTGCAGCGACCAGGCCAGCAAGTGGCCGATGTGTTCGGCTGCGGGACCAAACATCTCCGCGCCCAGAAATAACCCACTGCCTCGCTCCCCATATACATGCAGCAAGCCCTTGTTGGCGCCAATAACACGGCTGCGCCCCTGCCCTTCAAATGAGACCTCACCAACGGCATAGCCCTCCTTACAACGCTCATTGGCTTCTTTGAGGGTCATCCCCACCGTGGCAATCTGTGGATCGGTGAACACGATGCCCAATGGCACCCTGCGCAGTCCGGCCCGCACATCCGGGTATCGAGCCGCATTATCGCCGGCTATTCGCCCCTCATCAGCCGCCTCATGGAGCAGTGGCACTTCATTGTTGGCATCTCCCCCGATGAAGATATGACTGTCACCGCACTGAAGTGTGTAGTGATCGAACAGTGGCGAGCCATGATCATCCTGGGCAATATCCGCATTCTGCATGTCCAGACTGTCGACATTGGGGCGACGGCCGGTGGCCGCCAGCACATAGTCGAACGTTTCCGTGATCTCACCACGGTCCGCGTCCGAAAAACGAATGCGAACACCATCGTCCGTTCGCTCAACCGACCGGACCTTGGCGCTGGTATCCAACGGAAATTCTTCATTGAATGTTTTCAGTGCGTAGTTGCGGATTGCGTCCTCCTGAAGCGGCCCGAGGCTTCCGCTGACACCGAACATCCGCACCCGAACCCCCAGCCGACTGAGCGCCTGCCCCAGCTCCAGGCCGATTATGCCGGGACCGAATACGGCAACGGAATCAGGCAGGTCGTCCCACTCGAAAACGTCATCGTTCACCACCAGTCGGTCCTTGGCGTCCTTGAGAAAGCCGGGGATGTTCGGCCGGGAACCGGTGGCAATGACCACACGCGCGGCCTCCACTTCCACTTTCTCGCCGACAACAATCCGGTGGGGCGACAGGAACCGGGCCTGACCACGAAGTCGATGAGCGTCGGGGAACCCCTCTACCGCCTCCACCACAAAGCTGACGAACCGGTCCCGCTCCCTGCGAACACGCGCCATCACCTCTTTGCCATCAATTCGGACATCACCGGGGTGAACACCGAATATCGGCGCCTTTTGCAACTGATGGGCGCTGTCTGCTGCCGCAATCAAGAGCTTGCTGGGCATGCAGCCCACACTGGCACAGGTGGTACCGTAGGCACCGCCTTCAATCATAACGATATTGTCCGTATGCTTGCGGGCAGCGCGATAGGCGCTCATGCCGGCAGTACCCGCGCCAATAACAGCCACATCGACCTTACGTTTTTCCACGTCTACCTCTCCCCTGACCCGAATGCGAAATTCATGGTGTAGCCTGAGTATAGGAGTGAATACAGAAAACGGTTTAGTACCAAATCAAAGAAATTACCGTAGTCGGCACAGGACTTTTTTGGCCGCGCCTTCTAAACTGACGCCCTGCACCGGAGCTTCCCAGGAGAAAAAACGCATGCACAACTACTGGCCGGAATTCATCACCGTCGCCCTCGTCCATTTCCTGGCCGTCGCCAGCCCGGGGCCAGATTTTGCCGTGATGCTTCGCCAGGCGCTGTGCCAAAGCCGCCGCAACGCCCTGCTGACGGCCGTCGGTATTGGCACCGGCATTCTGATTCACGTGGGGTATTCCCTTTTGGGCATTGGCCTGATTATCCAGCAGTCGCTGGTGCTGTTCAGCATTCTCAAGATTATTGGCGCCCTGTATCTCACCTGGATCGCGATACAGTGTCTGCGCTCGAAAGCCGGTGGTATTCATGTAGAAACGGAAAACGGTGAGCTGCAATCCGGACTGGCGGCCTTTAGGCTTGGTTTCCTGACCAATACCCTGAATCCGAAGGCAACACTGTTCTTTGTGTCACTCTTTTCCGTGATCATCAGCCCGGGTACGCCGATTGCGATTCAAACGGGTTATGGCGCCTATATGGCGGTGGCCACGGGCCTGTGGTTCATGGCCGTGGCAGTGTTCTTCACCCTGCCGCAGATCCGCAAGGGGTTTAACCGTTTCGGCTATTGGCTGGACCGGCTGATGGGAGGCGTTCTGTTGTTGCTGGCGGGGCAGTTGCTGTTTTCAACGGTTTCCGGAGATGGAAACCTTCCGGGAAAAGAATGATCAGAGCGGTCCTGGCCCGTTTTCAGGCAAACCAGGCAAGCCGGGGCGCCGGTCTGTAGGCCTCTCCCAGAACCGTGGAGCGCCAGGGATGGCGCGACCGAGCCCTACAGGGACGTATTTACGGGCGTGTTCTGGGAGAGGCCTACAGACCGGCGCATGCGCCAAGCCATAACTCACAAGCTACGCAACAGCTCTTCCGTTTGCTTCCAGCCAATGCAGGGATCTGTCAGGGAGCATCCGTAAATCAAATCGTCGCTATCATTCTGACGCCCCTCTTCAAGAAAACTTTCCAGCATCAAACCAACGATGCGTGAATTACCTGCGCGTTTCTGGGCCATCACTTCGCGAGCGATAACAAGTTGCCGCTCAGATTGTTTCTGTGCGTTGTCATGACTGCAATCGACCATCACCGAAACAGAAACACCTGCGCCGGACAAGGCACCCATGGCCTCGCGAATACTCTCGGCGTCGTAGTTTGTAATACCTCGCCCGCCCCGTAATACCACGTGTGTATCGGGGTTGCCCTCAGTGGTAATCATCGCGGGTGCGCCATTACTGCCAACGCCGAAGCAGTGATGGGGACGGGCCGCAGACTTCATGGCATTGATGGCAACGCCAATACTGCCGTCGGTGCCATTCTTGAAACCGGTCGGCATCGGCAGACCGCTGACCATTTCACGGTGAACCTGGGACTCGGTGGTGCGGGCACCGATGGCGGTCCAACTAACGAGGTCGCCGAGGTAATCCATGGCGAACGGGCTCAGGGCTTCCGTGGCCAACGGCAGGCCCATGTCTGACAGGTTCAACAGCAGGCGCCGGGAACGCAACAGGCCTTCGTTGAGATTTCCGCTGCCAGTGCGCTCGGGGTCATAGAGCAGGCCTTTCCAGCCAACGGTGGTTCGGGGTTTTTCGAGGTAGGTACGCATCACGATCAGGAAACGGTCGCTGACATCATCCGCCAGGGCTTTGAGCTTCTCGCCATACTCCAATGCCGCCACTTCGTCGTGGATGGAGCAGGGGCCGACGACCACCAGCGTTCTCGGGTCCTCGCCGTTGAGTATCCGGCGAATAGCATCCCGGTGCTGGCGAATCCGCGCCTGCAGGTGAGCAGGAACCGGCAGGCTGGTTCGCAGTTCGGCTGGTGTCGGCAGCGGCACTTCCCGGGTTCCCGGCTCAGCCTTTGATGGCTGCTGGGTCTCGTTCAGTGTCTCAATGTTCAGCGACATGTTCATGGTCAGTGTTCCCGTTTCCCTGTGTCAGAATCAAAAAAGCCCCGGCTGGTGGCTACCAGTCGGGGCTTTTTGAGTCCGGTGGCAGCCTGGGTTTCTGCCGGGCTGCCTTCCTCGTTATTCGGTCGATGAAGATCTTATGGGCGGCCCGGGCTCTGGCTAAAATAGCCATAACCAAACCACCAGAAAAACACAGCAGCGACCGCAGCGATCGATTTTTCACCGAAAGCTTGCAGAACATTCAATTGACAGGTCGCGTGTGTCGTCTTCATGCTTTCCAATATATATCCCCGGTTTCCGGCTTTGCAACCCGTAAATTCGGTTTTTTGCCGGTATTGCGGCCCTACCAGTCCCGGAGTCACTCATGAACACAGCGATGAATCGTCGGCCTTCGCTTTCTTTGTTGCTGATCCTGCTGCTTTTTTCAGGCGCTCTAGCAGCGGCGCCTGAGGCCCGCACCTACCAGTTGGCACAGCGCTCCGCAGAGGGTGTGGCGCAACAGATTCGCGAACTTTACCCGGATGGCCAGGTGTCCATCACCGCTCGCGGACAGCAAATGGTGGTTCGTGGTGAACCAGAGCTGCTGGATGAAATCGGTAGGCTGGTGCATACCATGGACGTCGCCCCCTCACAGATGCGCATAACGGTTCGGTCCCGTCACAACGTGGATGCCAAAACTGGTGGCGGCGGGTTTTCCGTCAACAACAACCAGGTCAGAGTCCAGGCAGAGCGCAAGGTCACCACAACACGGCGGAATCAGGAACGCACGCTGATCGTTCAGGATGGGCAATCCGCTCATATTTCCTCTGGCCAGGTCCGCACCGTTCCTGTCGCCATCCGCGGGGGCCGTAATCCAGCAGCGTTTCTGGGACAGATCGAAACCCGAAGCGGCTTCCTGGTCAGTCCGCAGGTGATTTCAGATCAGGCGGTCGAATTGAACATTGTCTCTTTTGAGGAAGACCCGAAGGGCAACCCGCCCGGCTACGACACCGAGGCAGTGATGACGATACGTCGGGTAGAACCCGGTGAATGGGTGGAACTTGGCAGCACGCGCCAACAGCGAGTAGGCGAGCAGTCCGGCATCACCTACCAAACCGGGAACAGCCGCCGCCAGAACCAGACCTTCGAGGTAAAGGTTGATGTTCTTTAAGGCCTGTCAGGCACGGCGTTTCAGCAAGACACTCTTGGCTTCGTTGATTTTTGCCGCCAGGTAATCGTTGCCGCCTCGATCGGGATGGAGTTTCTGGATCAAACGTCGATGCGACTGCACAATCTCGTCGTCTGTGCAGTCTGGCGCAACCCCCAGAACCTCACAGGCTTCGCTAACCGACATATTGCCGGAACTGGCGGCTGCCTGCCCGCGTTGCCCGCCTTGATAGTGGTCGGTGTTTTCATAATCAGGTTCACGGTGCCGGTTTTGACCGAACAGGCGGCTGGCCATCGGGGCAAACTTCAGCAACGCTGGCAGCTTTCTCAGCAGCGGTAAAAGGGCGGCCACTGCGGCGGTCAGTACATGCACCCGCCCCGTCAGCACCATGAATAGAAGCACTGCAGCGCCTGCCACCAACACGATTTTCCAGGTGGCGGCCTTTTTCTTCTCCGGCGATAACGCGCCCCACTGTTTCAGGACAATAAATACGGCTGCCGCCAGTGCAATACCAAGAATCCATTGCATTCGCCAATCCTTATCGATGACCGGGTCGTAAATCTGTCATTCTTGTTTGGCAACCTAGTGAACGGGATGAGCCCTCGGCCCCGCCTGGGCAAGGCAGGTGAAGGCGCCTGGAGCACAGTAATTGTACGCATTTTCACTGACAAATCAGTGACAGCAACCCTCTCGCTTGTATAGGATGCTATTCTTTACGGTTTGTTGACGACTCCTTGCCAACACAGCCCCCGGCGAGCCGGGCAACTCCATCCCTACGGGATCAGGAGCCTGCAAAGCTAACACGATTACCTGTAACGGACATACGACCCAGGACCTGAATTATGCGCACTGCCTCCCGCTTCCTGATTGTACTCATCTTTCTCGGTGTCGTGCTCGGCGGCATTTTTGGTTACAAGTTCTACCAGTTTGGCCAGATGAAGGAACAGTTTTCCCAGCCGCAGCCGCCGGCGAAAATTTCCGCGACCATGGCCAGCACTGAGATGTGGACACCTGAGATCAAAGCCGTTGGCAGCGTGGAAGCCATCAACGGTATTGAAGTGGCGAACGAAGTTTCCGGTGTGGTTGAGACCATCGCGTTCGAGTCAGGTGATACGGTGAAAAAAGGCGACATCCTGATCCGTCTGGACGCAGCCATTGATGAAGCTGCATTGCGCACTCGCCGCGCCGAGGCACAGCTCGCGGAGCAGGAGTTCAAGCGAGTGTCCGACCTGCTTCCCAAGCGCGCCGTGTCGCAATCCCAGTACGATGAAGCCAAGGCCAATTTTGACGCAGCACGGGCAAGGGTCAATGAAGCCGAAGCCCAGTTGAGCAAGAAAATCATCCGTGCGCCTTTCGACGGCAAGCTTGGCCTTCGGCTGGTGGATCAGGGCGAATACATCGGTACCGGTACGCCGATTGTCGAAATCAATATGCTCGATCCGATCTACGTGGATTACACCCTCTCGGAAAAAGACCTGCCCATGGTGCAACAGGGCTACGACGTAGTGGCCACTGTCGCTGCCATCCCCGACAGTCATTTTGCCGGCCAGGTCAGTGCCATCAACACGTCGGTTAACCCGCAAACCCGTACCGTCCGGATTCGTGCCACGCTTGGCAACGAAGACAATCAGCTTCGCCCGGGCATGTTCGCCACGGTAGCAACCAGGCAACCCCAGGACCGGGAAGTTGTCACCGTGCCGCGAACCGCCGTTTCCTACAACACCTACGGCGATTTCGTGTTCGTTGTCGAAGAGAATGATGACGGTGAATTGGTCGTCAATCGTCGCACCATCCAGACCGGCAATACCCGGGATAGTCGCGTTGCGGTGCTTGATGGCCTGAAAGAAGGCGAGCAGGTCGTCTCTAAGGGTCTGCTGAGATTGAGGGCGGGCCAGCGCGTTGAAGTCCAGGAAGATGAACAGCCGGCGGAGGCGTCCAAGTAATGCGTTTCACCGACATATTCATACAGCGCCCCGTCCTGGCGACGGTGGTCAGCCTGCTGATCCTGCTGCTCGGGGCCCGGGCAGCGATGGAGATGGAAATCCGTCAGTACCCGGAACTTGAGAGCACCACCGTCACGGTGACAACCGCCTACCCCGGTGCGGGCTCTGAGCTGGTAAAAGGGTTCATCACCACGCCTTTGCAGCAGGCCATCGCCGAAGCCAGTGGCATCGACTACCTCACGTCCACAAGTTCCCAGGGACAGTCCACCATTGAAGCCAAGATGGTGCTGAACTACGACGCCAACGCGGCGCTGGCCGAGATTCAGGCGAAAGTGGCCAGTCAGCGCAATGTACTGCCCGCCGATGCGCAGGACCCGGTCATAACCTCCACAACCGGCGATTCCACCGCGTTGATGTATATCGCCTTTTACAGCGATGAGCTGGAGGTGCCCCAGATCACGGACTACCTGACGCGGGTGGTACAGCCCAAGCTGCAGGCATTGTCCGGCGTCGGCAAGGCCGATCTGCTGGGGCGGCAGTTCGCCCTGCGGGTCTGGCTTGACCCCGAGCGCTTGTCTGCTGTCGATATGACGCCGCAGGAAGTGGTGGATGTACTGCTGCGCAACAACTATCAGGCGGCCGTAGGCAATACCAAGGGCAAATACACCAAGATCAGTATGACCAGCGACACCGACGTCGGTGACCCGGAGCAGTTCAAGGATCTGGTGGTCAAAGAATCCGACGGCTCACTGATCCGCCTGCGGGACATTGCCCGCGTTGAACTGGGTTCCGAAACCTACGACCAGCTCGCCCTGTACAAGGGGCAGCCAGCAACCTACGTGGCCATTGAGCTGTCACCTGGCGCTAACCCGTTGACGGTCGCAAAGCTGGTCAAAGATGAATTGCCGGGTATTGAAAGCCAGTTGCCGTCCGGCATGAACGTCCGTCTGGCCTACGATGCATCCGACTTTATCGACAGTTCGATCAAAGAGGTTATCCAGACACTGCTGGAGGCGCTGGTTATCGTTCTGGTGGTGGTCTTCATCTGCCTGGGCTCGGTCAGGGCGGCGGTGGTTCCGTCCGTGGCGGTGCCTCTGTCTCTGGTTGGCGGCGCCTTTTTCATGCTGATGATGGGCTTTTCACTGAACCTGCTGACACTGCTATCGATGGTACTCGCCATCGGTCTTGTCGTGGACGATGCGATCATCATGGTGGAAAACGTTCACCGCCACATTGAAGAGGGCGAGTCCCGCTTCAACGCGGCCCTGAATGGGGCCCGCGAAATGGCAACGCCGATCATCGCCATGACCACCACCCTGGTGGCGGTCTACGCTCCTATCGGGTTCATGGGGGGACTGGTTGGCTCACTGTTCACCGAGTTCGCGTTTACCCTGGCCGGCACCGTCGTGATTTCCGGCATCGTGGCACTGACTCTTTCGCCGATGCTGTCCGGCAAGATCCTCAAGCCCCACGGCAATCCGGGTCGGTTCGAGCAGGTCGTGGAGCGCTCCTTCGGCGGCCTGGCCAATGGGTACAAACGTGCTCTTGCGTCATTGATGGACACCAAGTCCGTGGTGATCTTCTTCGCCATCGTGGTGTTGGGATCCATCTATTTCATGGTGGCCATGAGCCAGAACGAGCTGGCGCCCACCGAAGACCAGGGTATCCTGTTCTATCAGGGGCTTGGACCCCAAACGTCCACCCTCGACTATCTCCAGGAACACGGAGATGAAGTTCAGGAGCGTATGTCGACGGTACCTGGCTACCATGAGGATTTCATGATTCTCGGCATCACCGGGCCCAACGCCGTGTTCGGCGGCTTCAAGATGAAGCCCTGGTCCGAGCGCGACATCAGCCAGTTCGAGGTTCAGCCACAGTTCGACCAGGAATTGAAGAACGTCACCGGCCTGCAGACCGCCGTTTTCCCCCGGCCTTCCCTGCCGGGCTCCGGCGGTGGTCTGCCCTTCCAGTTCGTGATTACCACGGGCGAGGATTACGAGCGCCTGAATGACGTTGCCAATGACCTGCTCGGGCAGGCCATGCAAAGCGGCAACTTCATGTTCCTGCAGAAATCCATCGACTTTGACCGCCCGGTTACCCGCATTAAGGTCGACCGTGACCGGGTAGCAGATCTGGGGCTATCGATGCAGGACGTTGGTCGCGCCATGTCCAGCATGCTGGGCGGCGGCTACATCAACCGCTTTAACATGCAGGGCCGGTCATATCAGGTCATTCCCCAGGTCGATCAGGAGTTCCGCCTGGACGAGCAGGCGCTCAATGACTACTACATTCGTGCCGACAGCGGCAGCCTGGTACCCCTGTCCAGCGTCATCAGCTTCCAGAAAGACGTGGAACCGTCACAACGTACTCAGTTCAACCAGTTGAACTCATTGACACTGCAGGGCGTTGTGACACCGGGCGTGACGGTGGGCGATGCCATGGCCTTCATGGAGAATGCCGCCGCAGACAGCTTCCCCCAGGGCTTCTCATTCGACTACACCGGGGAATCGCGTCAGTTTGCGAACCAGGGTAGCGCATTGGTGGTTACCTTCTTCCTGTCATTGCTGGTGATCTATCTGGTGCTGGCAGCCCAGTTCGAAAGCTGGCGCGACCCCTTCATCATCCTTGTTTCAGTACCGATGTCGGTGGCTGGAGCCATGGCCTTCATTGTGCTCGGCTTTGCCACCATGAACATCTACACTCAGGTGGGGCTGATAACCCTCATCGGTGTTGTCTCCAAGAACGGGATACTGATCGTGGAATTCGCCAACCAGTTGCAGGTGGACAAAGGCCTGAACAAGCGCGAGGCAGTCGTGGAAGCTGCAGCTATCCGTCTGCGCCCGATCGTCATGACCTCCCTGGCGCTGATCTTTGCCATGGTTCCATTGTTGATTGCAGTAGGCCCGGGCGCGGAAAGCCGGTTCGCCATCGGCCTGACCATCAGTGCAGGCCTGGGCATCGGCACGCTGTTCACCATTTTCGTGTTGCCCGCGTTCTACATCCTGCTGGGCCGTGACCACCACGGCTCCACGGCGGATGACGACGCAAATGGCAGCACCGGGAACACGGCTCACGCCCAGTGACCCTCGGAACGCTCTTCTGGCTGTTTGTAGCCGGCTTCGCCACCTGGTACTGGTGGCGGGCCAAGGCCATCAAGGACTTTGTGCTTCAGGCAGCCAGGAACTACTGCAAGAAAATGGATGTGATGCTGCTGGACGACGCCGTGTACCTACGTGGCGTATGGTTCAAACGTGATGAAAACGGCCGTACCCGGGTGTGGCGCCGCTTCCTGTTTGAATTCACTTCAACCGGGGAGGAGCGGTACCTTGGCCGAATCATCATGCTCGGCCCTCGCATCATCCATATGGAACTGGACCCCCATCGTTTCGGCCCGGACCTCTAACCTCCGGGCACATCCCCCCGTAGACGCGACAGATCACCTCCCCCAAATGGGCGATTCTTACGCCCGCCCCAATCGCAAATAATCCTCCACGCATTGGCGACAAAAAGCCGCCCGCACAGGGTGTGCTTCCTCACAAAAACAACAGGAGTCAACCATGCGTAAACTCATCACTTTCGCGGTGATCATGAGCTGTGCCGTGCTTGCAGCACCCACGCTCAGCCATGCCAGCTATACCAAAACAAAGCATCCCATCGTACTGGTCCACGGTGTGACCGGTTTCAATACCATCGGTGGTCTAATCAACTACTTCCACAATGTGCCCTGGAACCTTGAGCGCAGCGGTGCCCGGGTATATTCCGCCAGCGTGTCCTTTGTGAACGGCAGCGAACAGCGTGGCCAGCAACTCGCCAACTACATCAACGGGCTTGGGCATTCGAAGGTCAACATCATGGCCCACAGTCAGGGCGCGCCCACCTCCCGCGTGACCGCCTCGCTTATTCCCCACAAAGTTGCCTCGGTAACATCCATCAATGGCGTCAACAAAGGCTCAAAAGTCGCGGACGTCGCGCGGGGAATCATTCCTCCCGGCAGCTATGTGGAAGGTGGCGCTGGCGCCATTGCCAACGCGCTTGGCGATCTGGTCAACGCATTGTCCGGCTCCAACAACCCCCAGGATGGTGTTGCAGCGCTGGAAACCCTGACCACGCGAGGCACCACGCAGTTGAACAATGCCCTCGGCTGGAAAGGGGTGAACCGATGGTCCTGCGCGGGCACCAATGAAGACGTGTGGATCAACGGCAACCGGATCAAGTTCTTCTCCTGGACCGGCACATCCGTCTGGACCAACTGGACCGACATCACCGACCCGTTCCTGGGCGTTACCTCGCTGGCTTTCGGCAACGAACCCAATGATGGCCTGGTCGGCGAATGTTCCACCAAGATGGGCAACGTCATCGGCACCCACTACGACATGAACCACGTAGATGCCATCAATCACCTGTTCGGCGCTCGTTCGTGGCGGACCAATCCGATCTCGCTCTATCGCAGCCATGCCAACCGCCTGAAAAACCGCGGGCTTTAACCCTCGCGTTTTCGAGTCTGAACCGTCACCGGGCGCCCCGCTGATGCGCGCCCGGCGACGACACTTGCCGAGGCAGGACAATGGGTATGAACAATAGCGACAGACTGAACAAGAAGGCTTTCCTTCCCCTGATGATGACCGTTCCGGTGGTGGTTGCCTGTGTGTGGCTCCTGCTGGCAGAGGAACCACACGGTGAAGCAACGACACAGAAAACGAGTACTCCCGCCACCGCCTCAGAACAACCCAAACCCGGTATTGCGGAGGTGCCACGTGCCATTGGCGAGGATGCCCCTGTGCCCTACCAGACACCCGATAGTCTGGGAGACCAACCGTTTGCCAGTTCCCTCGCGGGTACAAACATTGACGGCACCTTACGGGCCGACGCCAACGGCGAATTGATCATTGATCTGGAAACCCGTGACTTCTTCGACTACTTCCTGAACACCATTGGCGAGGTATCGGCCGAGCAGGCACTCGACCAGATCGAAACCCTGGTCCAACAGAGTCTGCCGGAACGCGCTGCCCGCGAGGCCATGACCCTGCTCAACCAGTACCTGGCGTACAAGGATGCCTCTCTTGCACTTGGCAACCAGGGACTCGACCCCGCACGGCAGCACGATCCCGCATACCAGTTGGACATGCTCAAAGGTGCATTGGCCGACATGAAACAATTGCGCCGGCGCATGTTCTCCGCCGACACTCACGAGGCCTTTTTCAGGCTGGAGGAAGCCTACGGCGACTATACCCTCGCCAGTCTTGAGATCCAGCAGCGCACCGACCTTTCCGCCGAAGCAAAAAACACACTGGCTGAATGGCATCGACAGCAGCTTCCTGAGGTCATCCGCCGCACCGAAACCCGCATGATTGAGGAAAGCGGGGACCACCGGGTAAGACAACAGGCGTTATCCGAAGCCGACTCACCCTCCGAGGCCGGACGCAGACTCCGGGAACTGGGCGTTGATGATGCCCAAGCCAGAGAAGTGGTCGCCTACATGGAGGAACGGGAGCAGTTCGACAGCCAATACCAGCAGTTCCAGCAGGCACTGGCGAGTCTGGACAACTCCGGGTTGGCGGAAGAGGACAGGGCCACCCAGGAGAACCGGTTACTGAAGCAGCATTTTGAGACCGAACAGACCCGCACCTGGGCTAGACTGCGGGCATTGGAGCCACAATCACCATAGTGTGCTCCAATGCCATTCCTGACTATCTGGCCGGCGTAAACTGGAGGTAACGACAACGACAACCGGACAGTCCTCGATGATTTTTTCCCAGCTTCGGGATCAACGGGCCAACGGGTTTCGACGGCTGCGGTTTGAGCCTGCGCTGGAAGCCCACTATCGCAGAGTCAGGGACGAAGGCATACGGTCACGCGCACGGCTGGTCTCCGCCAGTGCGCTGACGCTGTTCCTGGTATATACCCTGTTGGATTCCCTGATGCTGCCCCCGGCCATCGCACGGGATACCATCGCAGTTCGGCTTATGGTCACCTGCCCGGTCATCATCGGCGTGTGGTGGCTGTCCTATCGAGACATTCGCGACGATCATTTCGTTAAGATCTATGCGCTCGCCTATCTGGTTGGCGGCCTCAGTGTGGTGGGCATTATTGGGCTTGCACGCCTGGAGAACCACCCACTGCCCTATGAAGGCATCCTGCTGATGCTGATGTTTGGCTACTTCGTAATGGGCATCCCGTTTCGCACGGTTTCCGGCGCCTCCCTGCTGGTCATCATTGCCTATCTTTGGGTGGAGTACGCCACCGGTTCGGGGGCTCACCAACTCATGATTAACGGGTTTTTCATAGGCACTGCCAACATCATCGGGATGGTAGGGTCCTGGCTCAGTGAACACCGTCAGAGAGCCCACTTTTTGGATCGCCAGATGCTCAACGCCTCCAAACAACAGGCCGAACAGGAGAATCACCGCAAGACCCGACTTATTACTGTCGCCAGCCACGATCTTCGTCAGCCCCTGAACGTGATCAGCCTGATTCTGGAAAACCTCACCGCTGACGGTCTGCCAGTCGAACAGCAGTCTCTGGTGTCGCGACTGAAATCCTCGGTCACCCATTTCAACAACCTGCTGGCCTCGGTTCTGGATATCTCCCGCATCCAGGAGGGCATGATATCCCCTGAGCCCACCAGGCTTTGTACGTGGCAGGTCATACGGCAGGTATCTGAAACGTTTAGCGAGCAGGTACAACGCCCGGGCGCGCAGCTAGTCATCCATAAACCCGCCACCGGCAGTGGGGTGTTTGCCGACCCGCAATTGCTGCACCGCGTGCTCCAGAACCTGGTAACGAATGCCCTGGAACATAGCGACGCCACTCGCATTGATCTTCGAGCCCGTCAGGACAACGGAAAGCTGTGCTTCGAGGTACAGGATGATGGCCGGGGCATCGATGACGGCAGCCTCAAGCAGATCTTCACTCCCTTTTTTCGCAACAGTCAGCGCCAGCGTAGTTGCCCCGGCCTGGGGCTCGGGCTGGCCATTGTCCATGAGCTCACGGGCATGATGGAGGGACATTGCAACGTCCGTTCATCGCCAGGGCAAGGCGCCTGTTTCCGGGTTTTCCTGCCGGCAACGCCCGCACCACAGACAACGGAGTCCGTTTCCGGAGCGGCTGTTCCACCTTCCGCTCACTCACCCTCACTGGTGGTTGTGGAGGATCACGATGAGGCTCGTCACTGGACCTGCGAAACCCTGGCGTCCTGGGGCTACAGCGTGAGAGGCGTTGCCAGCGCGGAACAGGCAATCACCCGTTGGGGCGCATCGTCCAACGCTATTCTGGTCAGTGACGTCCACCTCCCGGAAATGTCTGGCGATGCCCTCTACGATCGGCTTTTCGCTCGCAAGTCGGTCCGCGGTGGCATCCTGATGACGGCTGATACAACGATTCCCCAGGGCTACGACTCTGAACGCAGACTCTGGGTACTGCACAAACCGCTGATACCCATGAGGCTGCGAGCCGCGATTACCCAACTGGATCGTCTTGCTGACTGATCGCGTCAGAGCAGTCCCAGTGCTCTTGCCTCGGCGACACATTCGGTCCGGTTGTGAACACCTAAATGGGTGAAAATCGCTTTCAGGTGAGTCTTCACCGTGTGCTCGGTGAGATCGAGGGCCTGGCAAATCCGCTTGTTGGGAAGCCCATCCGCCAAGAGTGTAAGAACCTCCAGTTGGCGTGGGGTCAGGTGCTCCGGGCTCAGGGAAGGAAACGGCAACGACGGATAGAACAACTGGCCGTTGCTGACCCGCTGGACCATTCGAAGCAGCGAGCGGCGGCCAGCAGACTTGGGCAGAAACCCCACGGCGCCCGCAGAGCGTGCCGCTCGTACTGAGGCCTCGTCCTCGCGGCTGGAGATGACCACCACGGAAATCGGCAGCCCGATCTGTTCAAGCTCGGAAAACAACGACAGGCCCGCCTCCCCTTGCAACGTCAGGTCCAGCAGGACAAGAGAGGTTTCCGGCCGCGAACGGAGATCGTCCACCGCGTCCGCGACCGAGGCTACCGTTGCAACCTCCCGGGCGATCTGCTCCTGCTCAAGAATCGCCGTAATTCCAAACAGGAAAAATGGATGATCATCCACGATCAGCACGCGGGCCAAGGGAAGGCAGTCTCCGGATGACAGTAGCGCACAGTCGGCGTTATCAGCCGTTCTGGTGTCCATGGGTTTCTCCGCAAAATGGCTGTTATTGTTACTGCGGTGCGGAATACTATACGGATGAAAACAGGAATCGACCGTTCGCTGTTTAACAGTTTTGATGCATACCCCTTCCACCACCTGTGCAGGTGCAGGGTGTAATCGCTATACTGGCGCCATGACACTTTCTCACCTGTTTGGATCAAAGCATTGATGTCTGGACGTTTTCTGGCACTTCTACTCTCAGTGCTCATGCCCGTTATTGCCAATGCCGACCGCCCCAAAATGGCGGTTGTCACGTCGAACTACCCACCTTACCAATACCTGGAAGACGGTGAAGTGAAGGGCACCCATACAGAAACCATCCGCCAGATTCTTGTGAGGATGGGCTATGACCCTGTTTTCCGGCTTGTACCCTGGGCCCGGGCGGAAGCCAGCGCTCGTGCCGGAACCTCAGACCTGATCTACTCCCTGACTCACTCGCCAAACCGCGCCCGCCACTACCACTTCACCAACCCCATCAGCGAGGCACGCGATGTGTTTTTCAGTCTCTCCGACCGGGGCCTTCAGTGGCAGGAGCTGGATGACCTGGCAGGCCTGAGGGTTGGGTTATCCGCCTTCTACAGTTATGCCCCAGAGTTCATGGACTGGCTGGCCGCCGGCAATGCCCGGGTGATCCAGATCAGCCAGGAGTCTCCGGAACTCACGGGACTGAAAATGATTGCCTATGGCCGTATCGATCTGTTTATCTGCGAAGAAACTGTCTGTCGATATCTGATCGACAAACACATCGCCGACCACCCAGAGCTGGCAAATGTGTCCGCAATGCCGCGAACCGTTGGCGAAGTACGAAGTTTTCGGGCGGCATTCTCCCGCCAGCACCCGAAAGGCGAGGCGCTCCGTAACGAATTCAACAAGGTATTGGCCGAGCTGAAACCCAGCGATTCCGACTAGCGCCTGCGGCAATCACCTATCCCTGAAACCACACAGGCGCTTAAAGGTTTCCTATACTGCGGTCTGTACCCCCTCAACCAACAGACCGGAACCATGGACATCCAGACTGATCACCGCTACGCCATCAACCTGAACGTCAGGGGCATACAGCCCTCCGCCACCCTCCGCATTAACGAACTCAGTAACCAACTGCGCGCCGAAGGCCGGGACATTATCAAACTGGGCCTAGGCCAGTCGCCGTTCCCGGTGCCCGAACGC
The DNA here is from genome assembly GCF_056857915.1 of Marinobacter sp. B-12. Lineage (NCBI taxonomy): Bacteria > Pseudomonadati > Pseudomonadota > Gammaproteobacteria > Pseudomonadales > Marinobacteraceae > Marinobacter > Marinobacter sp. B-12. The sequence goes on from NZ_JBSXOB010000036.1 coordinate 17,126, forward strand.
GTGGTCGATGCCCTGCGCGAGCATGCCCATGAGAAGGATTACCTTCCAGTGAAAGGCCTTAAGGCCCTGCGGGAATCGATCTCGGGTTACATCAATCGCAGTGAACGTATGCGCTGCACCTGGGAAGATGTGCTGATCGGCCCCGGATCCAAGGAACTGCTGTTCATGCTGCAGCTGGCCTACTATGGCGACTTGCTGATTCCGCGCCCAAGCTGGGTATCCTACGCGCCTCAGGCCCGCATTATCGGCCGTTCGGTACACTGGCTGCCAACGCACGCGGAAAACAACTGGCAGCTGACGGCAGAAGAACTGGACATCATCTGCCGCGACGACCCGTCACGGCCGCGCATACTGATCATGAACTATCCATCCAACCCAACGGGCTGCACCTACACAGACGACCAGTTGCTGGCCATTGCCAACGTCGCCCGCAAGTACAAGCTCATCCTGCTGTCGGACGAGATCTATGGCGAAGTCCACTTCGAGGGCCGGCACAAGTCCATTGCCCGCTATTACCCCGAAGGCACGATCATCAGCACCGGCCTGAGCAAGTGGGCTGGCGCGGGTGGCTGGCGCCTCGGTACGTTTATTTTCCCGCCGGAGTTGCGGCCATTACAGGACGCCATGGCAATCATCGCCAGCGAAACCTACACCGCAACCAGTGCTCCGATCCAACATGCGGCCATTGCCGCATTTAATGGTGGCGAAGACCTGGATGAGTACCTGAAGCAGTCACGCCGGGTGCTCAAGGTGGTGGGCGAATACCTCCATCGCCGCCTGACGGATATGGGGGCCGTGGTGCAAAAGCCCGAGGGTGCGTTCTACCTGTTCCCGGACTTTTCCAACTTCCGCGAGGCTTTGGCGCGTCGAGACATCAAAACCAGCCAGGCACTGTGTCAGTCGCTGCTGGAAAATACCGGCGTGGCCATCCTGCCGGCCAGTGATTTCGGCTTTGTCCCGGACCATCTTGCCGCACGTCTCGCGTTTGTGGATTTTGACGGTGCTGAGGCTCTGGCGCTGGCCGGAACGGAGTACGGTGAACAGGAACTGAGCGACGATTTCGTCAAACAGGCCTGTCCGCGACTGGTGACCGCCATGGACAAGATGGAGCAGTGGCTCACCGGCCTGTAACAGGGTCGTGATAGACTGGCGCCCTCATTCCAGATCGGAGGGCGTCATCATGTCTAACCCGGAAGCCATTACCGCCATTGCGGATTTCGCCGAAGAGCTGGCCCTGAGGGCCGGTGAGTTGATCAAGCACGAACGAGAACAGAACACCCTTCGCACCGACTACAAACAGCAGACGGAGTTGGTCACCCACGCTGACGTGATGGCCGACGAGATGATCACCGGCGCCATTCGCGAGCGCTTCCCGAACCATCGCATCCTCTCAGAAGAAACCATGCCGGACTTGAGCCAGGCCGAACACCTGGACACTCCACTGTGGATCATCGACCCCATCGACGGCACTGTGAATTACGCCTACGGCCACCCCCAGGTCGCGATCTCCATCGCCTATGCGGAAAAGGGGCGGGTGCAGGCTGGCGTTGTACATGCTCCGTTTTCGGGTGAAACCTTCCGTGCCACACGGGGTAACGGCGCCGCCCTGAATGGCAACCCCATCAAACACAGTGGGGCGACACTGCCGAGGGATTCGCTATTCGCAACCGGCTTCCCCTACACCAAGGACAGCCTTGAACCCCTGATAAGCCGGCTGGAAGCCATGATCCATCAATGCCGGGATCTGCGCCGTATCGGCTCCGCGGCATTGGACATCTGCTGGGTGGCCTGCGGGCGGCTGGACATCTACTACGAAAATGTCAGCCCCTGGGACTTCGCGGCAGCAAGGCTGATTGCGCTGGAGGCGGGCGCGACAGCGGGACATTTCAGTGAGGTACCGGAGGGCTATCCGGCGGACTTGTGGGGGCGGGATATCCTGATATCAGCCCCGGCGGTCTGGGAGACGGTACGTAACATCCTGCGTAAAGCGTCGGGCTACGATTGAGCGCCCCAGACCGCTTCTGAAACCAGGCCCCAGGCCTCGTCAAAGTCGTTGGAGGGTAATCGGGAGAATGACGAGCGGACATAGCGCTGAACCCGGCCTTCCATAAACACCAGTACGAAATCTGCGCCTCGAGCTGAACTGGTTCTGGGGCGCAATCCCTGACGAATCTCGCCTTCTTTTAAGGCCTGACGTACCTGGGTTTCCAGACGTTCGAAGAACTGCGACGCTCGCTTGCGCAGGGCTTCATTCTCCCCCATCAACGCATCTCCGGTCAGCACCGTGCACAGCCCCGGATTGCGCTCGGCAAACACCAGCACCAAATGCACGAGTTGCTGCAACCGAACCCGAACATCCTCCTGCTCCTGCAGGATGACCTGGCAACGCGAAAACACTGCCTCCTCGGCAAACTCGATCAGCGCCTCAAACATTTTTCGTTTACTGGGGAAATGGCGATACAACGCCGCCTCGGTAACCCCGACGGATTTGGCAAGGCCAGCGGTGGTAATTCGTGCTCCCGGATCTTTCTCCAGAAGCTCCACGAGGGCATGAAGAATCGCTTCACGGCGACTGATTTTTTGTTCTGTCATAACAGGACTGCAGCGCTCTGTTTATCTGCGGAATTTGGGTACAGGCGGGCGCGTCCATTCGGGACCGTAAAAAACAGGGATGTTTTTACGAGCCTACAGGGACGTATTCACGGCGTGTCCCGAATGGACGCGCCCGTCTGTACTGGCATCATCAGCTGAAATTCTGGACCAGATCAGAAGAAAGTACCATCAATGGGGGACGACGCACTGGCATAGAGCTTCTTCGGCATACGCCCCGCCAGATAGGCATCGCGACCCGACTCAATGGCCAGGCGCATCGCCTTGGCCATGCGGATCGGGTCCTGGGCCTGGGCGATGGCGGTGTTCATCAGCACGCCATCGCAACCCAACTCCATTGCCAGGGTTGCATCAGAAGCGGTACCTACACCGGCATCCACCAGCACCGGTACGTTGGCGTTCTCGACGATCAGGCGGATGTTATAGCGGTTCTGGATACCCAGGCCGGAGCCAATTGGCGCCCCCAGCGGCATGATGGCGATACAGCCCATTTCCTCAAGGCGCTTGGCCAGCAACGGGTCGTCCGAGCAATACACCATCACCTTGAACCCATCGCGGATCAGCTCTTCTGCGGCCACCAGGGTTTCGGTCATGTTCGGGTACAGGGTCTTTTCCTCACCCAGCACTTCCAGCTTGACCAGATCATGACCATCCAGCAACTCCCGTGCGAGCTTGCAGGTGCGCACGGCATCTTTTGCGGTGTAACAGCCAGCGGTGTTCGGCAGCATGGTGTAGCGCTCAGGCGATACCACGTCCAACAAACTTGGTTCATCCGGGTTCTGGCCCAAGTTGGTACGGCGCACGGCAAAGGTGACAATCTCCGCCCCGCTGGCTTCAATCGCATGGCCGGTTTCAGCCATGTCCCGGTACTTACCGGTGCCTACCAACAACCGGGACTGGTATCCCCGGCCGGCGATTTCAAGCGGTTTGTCTTCGGGAAGCGGTCTTTCGGAACGGTCACTCATGCTGAACACCTGAACTTGTTGATAAAATCGTGAAAAAGAATGGCAGTGCTGCAGCTAACCACCGCCGATGGCGTGAACCACTTCTACCTTGTCACCTTCGTTGAGGCTGAAGGTGGCGTGCTGGCTGCGGGGAACAATATCTTCGTTGACTTCCACAGCGAATCGCTTGCCGACCAATGCCATCCGCTCTATCAATACCGCGACAGTGACTTCCTCGGGAAGCTCCATGGCGTCGCCGTTGACCTGTACCTGCATAACGTTACCTGCCTTGAACATCTGTTTCTAACGCCTGAATCCCGCGATCACAACCAATATCCAGCCCACCATAAACCCCATTCCTCCGACCGGTGTAACCGGCCCCACCCAGCGAAGGTCGGTTAGTACCAGAAGGTACAGGCTGCCACTGAACAACAGGATTCCGGCAACAAAAAAGCCGGCCGCAATGCCGAGCAAACGCCGCGACAGCCCCGCAACCGGGAGTATCGCGACAAGAATTAACGCCAATGAGTGGTATACCTGATATGTGACGGCAGTCTGGAAAACTTCAAGCCCCCGCTCGTCAATTACACCACGCAACCCGTGTGCACCAAAGGCTCCTGCCATCACCGCTAACAGGGCAAACAGCGCGCCCAACACCAGCGCCGGGCGAAGGGGTGCTAGGTGCCTAGCAGTCACAGTGGATCTTTTCCCCGGTATCCAGATTCATCAAGGTGAGCTTACCGCCCCAGACACAACCGGTATCGAGCCCGAAATAGCGCGTGCTTTCGGTCTGGCCCTCCAGGGCCGCCCAGTGGCCGAACACCACACGCACATCATCCTGGCGAGGGAAGCGAAACCAGGGCGCAAAGCCATCCGGCGCCGACTCGGCCGACTCTTTAGCGGCAAGCTCCAGCGTGCCATCCTCGGCAATAAACCGCATACGGGTGAAATAGTTGGTAATAACGCGCCATCGATCCATCCCACTGAGGTCCGGGTGCCAACGTTCAGGCCGGTTCCCGTACATATCCGCAAAGTAGCTTTCGGCCTCGGGACCGCGAATCACCGCCTCCACTTCCCGGCTGTAGCCGACCGCGTCTTCCACTGACCAGATATGGGGCAGCCCGGCGTGGACCATCACCAGATTGCGGTCTTCATCGTGAACACAGAGGTTCTGCTGCCGGAGCCAATCAAAAAGCCGTTGGTGATCCGGCGCCTCGAGTATATCGGCAAGCGTGTCTTTGTTCTTCAGGGCGTGACCACCCAAGGCCACCGCCAGCAGGTGCAGATCGTGATTGCCCAACACCACCACAGCAGAACTACCCAGGCTTTCAACGTAACGCAGGGTTTCCAGCGAAGACGGGCCGCGGTTGATCAGGTCACCGGCCACCCAGAGCCGGTCCCGCGACGGCGAGAAACCCACCTTGGCGAGCACATCCAGGAGACGCTCGTAGCAGCCCTGGATATCGCCAATGGCGTAATCAGTCATGACTTACCTCATCAGCACCGAAATTTTCAGATCTACTGTCTGCCAACAAATCGGCAATCGCAACATACTCTGCCAGGCCAAGGTTTTCCGGACGCAGGCCATCGTTGATGCCGACACTGTTGAGTTGTTCCACGGAAACCATGCCGGCCAGCGCCTTTCGGAGGGTTTTTCGCCGGGCGCTGAAGGCGGTGCGTACCACTGCCTGCAACAGCTTATAATCCTTTGCCGGATGCGGCAGCGTCTTGTGGGGTACCAGCCGAACGATGGCGGAATCCACTTTCGGCGCCGGCCGGAAAGCGCCTGGCCCGACTTCAAACAGCGGCTGCACCCGGCAGAAATACTGGGTCATGATCCCCAACCGGCCGTAATTGTTGTCTCCGGGCACCGCCGCCATCCGCTGAACCACTTCCTTCTGCAGCATGAAATGCATGTCTTGCACCACGCCAGAATGCCCCAGCAGGTGAAAAATCAATGGCGTGGAAATATTGTACGGCAGGTTGCCGATGATCCTCAGGGGCTTATCGTCAACCAGTTCGCCGAAATCAAACTTCAACGCATCCGCTTCATGGATGCGGAAGTTGGGGTAATTGAAAAATTTGGTCCGGAGCACGGGAATCAGGTCCCGATCCAGCTCCACCACCTGGAGGTTTGAGTTAACGGCAAGCATTTCCTCGGTGAGAGCGCCCAGGCCGGGACCGATTTCCACAAGGGCATCGTCCGGCCTGGGATGGATAGCGCGAATGATGCGTTCAATGACGCCGGGGTCGTGAAGAAAGTTCTGACCGAAGCGTTTCCGGGCCTGATGGCCGTGTTTGCTACTCACTCGATAGTATCTCTTTTCGCTGAGGTTGCCATTCGTTCGCCCACCCGGATTGCCGTTTCCAGGCTGCCGGCATCTGCTCTGCCGGTGCCGGCCAGATCGAGGGCGGTGCCGTGGTCGACGGAGGTTCGCACAATGGGCAGGCCCAGGGTGATATTGACCGCCCGGCCGAAGCCCTGGAACTTGAGAACCGGCAGACCCTGGTCATGGTACATGGCCAAAACCGCATCAGCGTTGTCGAGCCAATGGGGGGTGAACAAGGTGTCCGCCGGCAATGGGCCGGTCAGGTCGATGCCTTCCCGACGCAGGTTGTCCAGGCTCGGCTCGATGACGTCGATTTCCTCCCGGCCCAGATGTCCGCCTTCGCCGGCGTGGGGATTCAGGCCGGCAACCAGTATCCTGGGGTGCTGCAGGCCGAAGAACTTGCGCAGGTCATGGTCCAGAATACGGGTGACCTGGGTCAGGCGCTCAGCCGTAATCGCGGCAGAGACGTCCTTCAGGGGCAAATGCGTAGTGACCAGCGCGACCCGAAGTTCATCGGTGGCCAGCATCATCACCACACGCTCAACGCCGCAGAGTTCCTGCAGGAACTCCGTGTGGCCACTAAAGGCAATGCCGGCATTGTTGATGATGCCCTTGTGGACCGGAGCCGTCACCATGCCGTCGAAGGTGCCATCAAGGCAGCCCTGGGCGGCTATTCGCAGGGTTTCCAGAACATAGGCGCTATTCGCCGGATCCAGATGGCCGGCCGTGGTGGACGCCAGTCCATCAACGGAAAGCACGGAGAGCCGGCCCGGTTCAACGGTGGCTGGCGCCCCCGGAGCCCAGTCCTCCAGCGCCACCTCCAACCCAAGCAGCCGGGCCCTCGCCTCCAGCAGAGGTTTACTGGCCACCACCACAATGCCGGGCCCACGCTTTACCAGGGCCAGTTGCAGGCAAAGCTCCGGGCCAATGCCCGCAGGTTCGCCCGCTGTCAGTGCGAGGATGACCGGCTGTGTCATGATTGGCTGTCAGCTCCGTAGCCGCTCTTGAACTCAATGAACGCCTCGTCGCGGATCTCACGCAGCCAGTTCTGCAGTTCGGTATCAAACTTGCGTCGATAGATGGCCTGCCGCGCCTCGGATTCCCGTACATCACCACTGATGTCCTGCTGGCGACGGTCCTGAACCTGCAGGATGTGCCAGCCAAACTGGGAGCGGAACGGACCTTTGAGCTCACCTACATCCGCCTCCATCATCGCCTGTTCGAATTCCGGCACCATCTGTCCGGGACTGACCCAGCCGAGGTTGCCACCGTCAGAGCCGGAAACCGGGTCATCAGAGTGCTCCCTGGCGATGACGGCGAAATCGGCGCCGTTGTCGATTTGCTGGTAGAAATCGCGAATGGTTGCTTCCGCCTGAGCTTCCGACACGGTTTCCGATGTGCGTACCAGGATGTGACGGACTTTCGACTGCTCGATGAACTGTGCTTTATCACCGCCGCGGCGATCCATTACCATCACCAGGTGGAAGCCGCTGCTGTTCCTTAGTACGGGGGAGACGGTTCCGGTTTCAAGATCCGGGACCACATCGGCCACCAATGACGGCAGTTGGTTCTCGGCACGCCATCCCATGTTGCCACCGTCGAGGGCATTGCTGGCATCGGATTCGGCAACGGCAACAGAGCGAAAGTCCCGCCCCTCGGCAATTTCTTCACGCAGTTGCTCCACCTTTTCACGGGCAGCGCTGGCCTCTTCCTCGTCATTAAAATCGTTCACCTCAATGAGGATATGGGCAAGCTCATACTCTGCATTGCTACGGCCCTGACCCTCCATTGCCGCAAGATAGTTCTCAACTTCCCGATCCGTAACCCGCACGCGATTGCCGACCTGGCGCTGCTGTACCCGGCTGGTAATCATCTCGTTGCGAATCTGCTCACGGGCCTCGCGATAGGTGACGCCTTCCTGGACCAGTTGTTGCTCGAACTGGGCCAGCGTCATATTGTTGCGCTGGGCGATGGATGCCAGGGTTTCATTGAGCTCGTTGTCGCTGATGCGCATCCCGGCCCTGTCCGCCATCTGTAACTGGATAGACTCGCTGATCAACTGCTCCAGAACCCGTTCTTCCAGAATGTCCCTGGGGGGCAACCCGGTTCCCTGAGCGCGCAGCCGCCCGGTGATGGTGTTGATCCGTGCCTCAAGCTCGGACTGAAGAATAACGTCGTCGTTAACGACCGCCACCACCTGATCAAGCAGTTTACGGTCCGCCTGCACGGTTGCGGATACCATCACAACCATCAGTGCCAGCATCATTTGTGCGCAATGGCGAAGGTTCGCCTTCATAGTCACCTCTAGTATGGAAGAATACTGCCTGTCACCCCGGCATCCCCAGCCTGTCTGCCAGGCATCAGCGATCACCGAAACGGCGACGTTCCCTTTCGTCAAAGCCGTAGATGGCTTCGGAAATCTGGCTGGACGATCCGCCGCTCCCGCCCAGTCCTTTGAGCTGGATCTGGAACAGCATGCGACTCTCAAGCTGTTCGTCGTCCGTCAGGTAGTTCTGGTGCACCAGCTGCACACTCCAGCAACAATTATTGTATTCCAGCCCGGCCAGTGAACCGACCGTACGATCAAGCTCGGAATCGTAGACCCAGCGGCCGATCAGACTAACACGGTCTGTGACAGGAATAACGCCCCCGATATCCGACTGTTCGAATTCGTCTCGCCGATAACTGTGCCCCAGGCTGGCCAGATAACGGTAATCATCAGAGTGAAAAATCAGCTGACTGCGACCCTCCTGCGTCTTACTGGTGTCTGGTTCCCACAAGCCGAAGGTTCGAATTTCCAGACCGCCCACCGGTCGCAAAACCATTTCACCGGCCAGCGGGGAGTCACTGGTATCAGAGGCACCCTCCCCTTCAAGCGACACCTCCCTGTCATCGTAATAGTGAACCTGGCCAATGCTGAAGCGGGCACGTTCAGCGCCGGTGAGCAGATCATTGAAACGGCTGGTCAGTGCCACCGTCAGTTGATTGCTGTCACCCACCCGATCACCGCCGCTGAAGCGGTTGCGTTGGAACAACTGGTCGAAACTGAACGAGCGAATGGCGGTATCGAAATCCGGAATGAACGACTGGTCCGCATCGGCGTCAGCCCAGGCGTAATAGAGCCGGGGTTCCAGGCTCTGGTTATAGGGAATATCGAACAGGCTGGACTGGCGATCAAAATACAGGCCGGAATCCCACTCCGCGACGGGAACGGTGCGATCAAAGCCAGGGTCACTCGCGGTGTAGTCCTCCAGCTCATAGCGTGTGTAATCGACACTGACGGAGGGTCTGGCATAGCCCCAAAGAGCCCGCATAGGCAACGCCACTTCGGGGATGGCCCGTAAGCGATGGCCGTTCGCCTGATCGAGCCCTGTCAGGTTGACATTGTCGCGATAAAAATACGTGTATTGGCTTTCCAGGGACACTTCCGTCGGCCCTGCATCGAATGTGGCGCCGTACAATACTTCCGGCAACTGCGAGTAGGGAACGTCCTCGTCGGCGATAGTATCAGTGATCGTCTGGTAGCCGTTGAGATAGGTCTCGAAATACTGGGAGGAATCCCGGTAGCGCACGCCACCACGGCGCCGTAGGTGCGTCGCGCTATTGATCTCGAGATTGCGGTTGAGGTCACTGAGGTAGTCGTCGTCGCTAACCACGGAATAATCCCCGTAGCCGGTCCATCCGTATCCGAATGTCGCGCGGGTACTGAAATCAAGCCCCCAGCGTTCCGCTTCCTCCGCGGGAAACTCCTCCTCGTACTCGGAGTCATTGCCTGCGTACCCCAACTGAAGTACCGATTCACCAACACTGCTAAGGTAACGCCCCTCCGCCTCGGTAAACAATCCACGCCCATGTATGTACTGGGGCGTCAGCGTAGCGTCGTAGTGCGGTGCCAGATTGAGGTAATAGGGTACCGACAGGAAAGCGCCGCTGCCCGCATTGGAGGTGCCGAAAGACGGATAAAGAAAGCCTGTCTTGCGGCGGTCGTCAATCGGGAAGCTGGCATAGGGCCAGTAGAACACCGGGATATCACTGATCTCAAGGCGCACATGCTTTGCCGTGCCCACACCTTCGCCCTGGTCCAGGAGAATGTCAGATGCCACGATGGACCAGTCGTTGTTGTCTGGGGCGCAGGTGGTCAGTGAGCCGCCACGAATCCGCACCTGGTCTTCCGCCGTGCGGGAAAGCTGAGTGGCGGAACCCCGCATTTCCGGGCCGTGCAGGAGAAACGTCGCCGTATTGATGTCAACCCGGCCGCTGTTGACGTCGTAGTCCGCACGCTCGCCGGTCAGCAGGAAGCCGTCACCGCGGCTGGTCAACGGCCCTTCTATGGCTACAGCACCGGTTGCCTGAATATAACGGGCCTCGGAGCCCGTCACCCGGAACCCCGGCTGCTGCAGGCGAACATCTCCCCGCAGAAACAGTTCGTTGTCGAGTTCATACCGTGCATTGAGCCCACTGGCCTGCAGGGGCGCCTGACCATTTTTCGCTGCCGGCTCACCTGCACCTCCCTTTACCATTCCCGGGACCGCGGAAGGCAGATAACCACCCTCACAAAAGTCGGGCAGGGAACGGCGGACATCCTCCGGCAATTCAGACCTCGGCCGCCAGTCAATCTCGGCAGCTGAAGGAGCGGCTTCCTGGGCATAAACCACCGGTATTGGCGCCAACATCGCGCAGCTCACTGCGGACGCGAACGGCAACCCGGGACGGTGCCGCATGCGGGGCGTTGGCATTCGCAGCTTCCTTGTTGGGGCTGGCACGGTGAGCGGGTTCCTGTCCAGAATGGATTCGCAGCTGTCGGAGACACTTAACAGCGGCCTAGTTTACACGGCGCCCTTTGCCTTGTTAACGGAAACCGGTCTTTGTTAACGGAAACCAGCCATTGCTGCAAAACCGTTTTACCGCCTCTATACTGATCTGCTAACTTTCGGCCATGGGCCCGCTGTTCGTTGCGGCCAGGTCACCGATAACTTCTGAGCCAGGAAAACAGCCAATTTCATGGATACCCGCCTGACAATGCTCACCCAGTGGGTCAGAGACCTTCCCGGTTTTGACCAGGCGATGCCCGAGCCAGTATCCGGGGACGCGAGCTTCCGCCGCTACTTCCGCGTCAGCGGCGACCCTCATGGCACCGGGCCACAACCCTATATTGTGATGGATGCGCCGCCCGAGCATGAAGACTGCCACCCCTTCGTGGCTGTTGCCCATCACTGGCGCAGCCTCGATATCGCCGTGCCGGACATCGTCCATGAAGACCTGACCCGAGGTTTCCTGCTGCTGGAAGACTTCGGTGACGCACTGATGCTGGGTGCCGTTGATCACACCAACGCTGACCGGCTTTACGGCGCCGCAATGGATGAACTGGTCCGGATACAGCAGGCTGACGATGCACCTGACTACCCACTTCCAGCTTATGACATCGCCCTGCTGGATCGGGAAATGGCTTTGTTTCCGGACTGGTTGCTGACACAACAATTGGGACTGACCCTCTCCAACGGCGAACGCGCGCTGCTGGACACCACCTTCGCCTTCCTCCGAGAGAGCGCTCTGGCCCAGCCGGATGTGGCGGTGCACCGTGACTACCATTCCCGCAACCTGCTGGTCCGACCCGGCACCACAAGGCCCGGCGTGATCGACTTTCAGGACGCCGTACGCGGCCCGATCACTTACGATCTGGTATCGCTGCTGAAGGACTGCTATATCCGCTGGCCGGAAGAACGCATCGTTCGGTGGACAGAGCGTTTCCGCGTACTCAGTGCCGAGGCGGGCCTTCACAAGGCCGATCGGGACACCTTCCGCCAATGGCTGGAGCTCATGGGCATGCAGCGCCACCTGAAAGCCGCGGGTATCTTTGCCCGACTGGCCATTCGTGACGGTAAGACCGGCTTCCTGAAGGATGTTCCCCGCACCGTGGGCTATCTGGTAGAGGCCAGCAGCCGTCAGGCCGCCCTGCGCCACTTCCACGAATGGATCACGGAAACCGTGGTGCCGCCCATCGAGCAACAGATCGGCCCAGTGGAGACATTCGGCCAGTGAAAGCGATGATTCTCGCGGCCGGCAAAGGCGAGCGCATGCGGCCGCTGACCCTGACTACCCCGAAGCCGCTTCTGCCTGCCGGCGGCAAGCCGCTGATCGTGCACCACCTGGAACGGCTGAAAGCCGCTGGTTTCCGGGAAGTTGTGATCAACCACGCCTGGCTGGGCACGCAGATCGAAACGGAACTGGGTAACGGCAGTAGTATCGGGCTGGCCATTGAATACTCGCGGGAAAGCTCCCCCCTCGAGACCGCCGGCGGAATTCTCCAGGCACTGCCGCTGTTAACCAGCAGCGACGACGAGTGGTTCGTTGTGATCAACGGTGACATCTGGTGCGATTTTGATCTGGCCCAATTGACGCCACCCAAGCATGCAGACGCATTACTGGTCATGACGGGCAATCCTGACCACAACCCGGCGGGAGACTTCTGCCTGCGCGCGGATGGCTCGGTGATTGAGAGCGGCCCGGAAACGCTGACATTTACCGGCATCAGCCTACTGAACCGTCGTCTGTTTTCAGAACTGCCACCGGGCGCCCGAAAACTGGCACCAATCCTGCGGGGTGCCATGAACCGGGGACGGGTGCAAGGCATTCGCCATACCGGTCACTGGATGGATATCGGTACGCCCGAAAGACTCCGGGAGTTGGACCGGATGCTGAAGGAAGGCGGGGGCTGAGCCATGACCTCTGAGACCAGGGCGAACAACCTGCCCGCACGCATGGAAGCGGAGTTCAGTGAGCTGCTTGGAGAGTTGACCGCCTGCGGCCACCAGGCCAACGAATTGCTGGTCAGAACCCGACTGCCGCGTTGGTGCCGCCGGAGCCTGTTCTTTTTCCTGGGCTACATCGCCAAATCGGAAGGACGGGTAACGGAGAAAGACATCAGTTTCGCCGAAACCCTGATGAAGGCCCTGAAACTCTCCGGTCGCCAGCGGCGCAAAGCCATTGGCAATTTCCGCAAGGGCAAGACCGCTGAGCGCATCCCTACCCTGAAAGCCCTGGGCCTGCGCCTGACCCACAGAATCTGGCCCTCGCCCTCGCTACGCGTTGCCATCTGCCTTTGCCACGCGGCGCAACTGCAGGGACGCCCCGAGAAGCCCCGCCGCTATCGCTGCGAAGACGCCATTGACCAGATGGGACTGCCGATCAGAGTCAGCGATGACATTCTCGAAAGTTACGCCAGCAAGGTCTGGATCACCGAACCGGAAAGCCAGCCACGGCCCTCCAGCTTCGAGCAGGCCTGCCAGGTCCTCGGCGTTACCCGCCGTGACAGCCGCGAGGTTATCAAACGGGCCTACCGGAAGAAGGTGTCGGAATGCCACCCGGACAAACTGGCACAGCAGAAGCTGAGCCCGGCGGAACTGACCAGGGCGAAAGACCGCCTTCTGCGCTACCAGCAGGCCTGGGAACTGATCAGCCAGCGCCTTTCGGTTTGAATCCGACATTTTGAGTTCGACGCCAAGCTTGCTAGTATTCGGTATCAGAATCACTTCACTGAAGGCATGCCCACGGACCAGCGGCCTGCTAGACCCACTGAAAAGGAACATTCCCATGGGTAAGAAACTCGTCCTGCTCGGCGACATTGGAACCGATCACCAAGGCTTCCCTCCAACCCCTGTCATTACCGGCAGCGCTACCGTGCTGATCGACGGCAAGCCCGTTGCTCGACTCGGCGACCAGCTCTCCATGCACTCCAAGCCCAAGCATCCACCACACCCCCGCGCCATCGCAGCTGGAAGCCCAACCGTGCTGATTGAGGGCAAACCGGCCGCTCTGACCGGCGATGCCGTGAGCTGTGGCGGCGTTGTCATCGGCTCATCCACCGCCGTGGGTGGGTGATCATTTCCTAGCGTTCGGAATCAAGCCAGGCTGAGACGCGATTGGTAAGTGCTTGCGCCTCCCTGGGTTGTGGCTGTTCCGCCATTGCGACAGGTTGTCGTGAGTAACCTGCAACCCCTGCCCTCCGGAATGCAGCCTCGCGTTGCTTTGGCGACCTTTGAGTCGCGTCCCCGGCGCCCAATGAGCTGCGGGCACTGTATAGCTCCAGCACTTTCAGCCCTCCAGACTCACCAAACGACTCCGCCAGAGCTTTCGAATCGCCCTCATTAAACTCTGGCGCAATCCAGACCAATGCCGACACATCACGGCCCTCGCTGGCAGTAGCCGCGCGGGTGACATGACCAGCCGCCCGGCCGACGCCAGCCATGGCCACCCGGCTGTAACCACGACCAACCAGGTTACCAACCGCCGCAGCCAGGGACTTCTGGATGCGGGCGCGGTATTGGTTTGCCAATGCCTCGACATCCTCATTGGCCATCACATCAATCATCACCGACTCGCCGTCGTCCATAGGTTTTTCGCCCGTTTCATCGGCGGCGTCCGTTTCCTGCATGCCAGCGTCTTCGGGTGACCCGAAGCCCCGTTGTCGACGCGCTTCCTGTAACTCATACGGCAGTGTCTCAAGTCCAAGCACCATTACGGCCCAGCCGGCACGTGCCATCGGTTGCCGAAGGGCGGCAGCCAACCCGGAGGCGGGTGATTGCCCCTCATCGGCAAGAATCACCAGTGCGCCCTTCGCGGGGGTCTCGGATTCCGGCTCAAACAGGGCCAGCACACGCTCTTCTTCCGGCGGTTCCAGCCATACTGACGAGTCCGGCCAGATTCTGGCGATTGCGTCCGAATCGAGCCCCGTTGATATCAGCACCCTTTCAACAACCGACCCGGCGGATTTCTCAGCTTCCTGGTCTGTCATGTTGGCACTCTGGTCTTGCGCGCCTTTCTGCGCCTGCGCCAGAGCTGGCGGGGCCCAGAAAGCAACAAGGCAGACCAGGATAACCAACCCCTGTATAACCGGTTTTTCAATCCATCTGTTCACAGGCTGTCACTCATTCCGTGCGAAAAATCACCATCAAACTGGTAGACTAGCAGCTTTGCGGCCCAGCAGCCTTTTGCAGACTCTTGCAACGGCAACCGCCGTATGCACCATCATCGAGACCATTATCAAACCGTTCAAGAGAGCCGTCATGAACCCTTTCCAGATTGCCCCGTCCATTCTGTCAGCTGATTTTGCCCGACTGGGCGAGGAAGTCGATAACGTACTGGCCGCCGGCGCCGACATTGTCCACTTCGATGTCATGGACAACCACTACGTACCCAACCTGACCATCGGCCCCATGGTCTGCGAAGCATTGCGTAAGCACGGGGTTACCGCTCCAATTGACGTGCACCTGATGGTATCTCCGGTAGACGATCTGATCCGGATGTTCATCGATGCCGGCGCCAGCTACATCACCTTCCATCCGGAAGCCTCCAATCACATCGACCGTTCGCTGCAGTTGATTCGCGAAGGTGGGTGCAAGGCGGGTCTGGTGTTCAACCCGGCCACGCCACTGCACTACATTGATCACGTGATGGATAAACTGGATATGATCCTGCTGATGTCGGTAAACCCCGGCTTTGGCGGCCAGAAATTCATTCCCGGCACCCTCGACAAACTGCGCGAAGCCCGCAAGCGCATTGATGCCAGCGGCCGCAACATTCGCCTGGAAATCGACGGCGGCGTGAAAACCGACAACATCCGCGAGATCGCCGAGGCCGGCGCCGACACATTTGTCGCCGGCTCCGCCATCTTCAACACCGACGACTACAAGGCCACCATCGACAGGATGCGGGCGGAACTGGAACTGGCTCAAAAAGGCCTGAACCAATGAGCCTGGCGGGGCTGTTCAATCAGCGCTGGCCGGGGGTTGCCCTGTTTGACCTGGACGGAACACTGGTAGACAGTGCCCCCGATCTGGCGGCGGCCATTGACGCCATGCTGGAACAACTGGGGCGCCGCAAGGCCGGCGCTGACAATGTGCGCCAATGGGTGGGCAATGGCGCCAATATACTGGTACGGCGCGCCCTTGCCGGCCAGGCGAACTGGGAACCGGCAAGCCCTAGGGACGACGCCCTGTTCAACGATGCATTGGCGATGTTCTACCACGCCTACGAAAACCTTAATGGTCAGCATGCCGTGCTCTACGACGGCGTGGAGGAGTGTCTGACCCGTCTTGCAGACCACGGCTGTCGGATGGGCATCGTCACCAACAAACCAGAACAGTTTGTGGCACCGTTACTTGAGCAAATGGGCATCGAACACTGGTTCGACATCTGCATCGGCGGCGACACCCTGCCGGTGCGCAAACCAGAACCGCAACCGTTGATCCATGCCATGACCGAATTGGGCGGCACCCGGGGCACCACGGTGATGGTTGGGGACTCAGTCACCGACATCAGCGCGGCCCTGGCAGCCGGCATTCCTTCGGTGGCGGTGCGATACGGCTACAATTATGGGGCGCCCGTGGATACGCTCGGAGCGGATGCCGTTGTTGATTCCCTGGCCCAGCTTTTGTAATCTCACAGGATATTGATTTGAAACCTTCAATTCGGGAGATTCCTGCCGTGCAGGGACTGAGTCTGATGACAGCGCGTGGCGTACTGACAACCCGCGCGACACGATGGTGGCGATGGCGCACCGGCTGAATGCCGCCCGAAAGTCCACCATACAAATCAGATTTCAGGAACCGTTATCATGACACCCGAGCAATTCGCCGAGCTCGCCAAGGCCGGCTTTAATCGTATCCCCGTATACCGCGAAGTCCTCGCCGATCTGGATACGCCCCTGAGCACCTATTTCAAGCTGGCCAGTGGCCCCTACTCCTACCTGTTCGAATCCGTCCAGGGCGGCGAAAAGTGGGGTCGCTATTCCATCATCGGCCTGCCCAGCCGTGAAGTTCTCAAGGTCTACGATCACACCGTCACGATTACCCGCGACGACAAGGTGATCGAAGAAATCACCGTCGACGACCCGCTAGCCTTCGTGGAAGACTACCAGGCCCGCTTCAACGCGCCGGACCTTGAGGAATTGCCCCGCTTCAATGGCGGTCTGGTTGGCTATTTCGGTTATGACACCGTGCGCTACATCGAAAAGCGCCTGCGCAACACCTGCCCGCCGGACAGGATCGGCACGCCCGACATCCTGCTGATGGTGTCCGATGACGTTGTAGTGTTCGACAACCTTCGTGGCAAACTGCACCTGATTGTCCATGCCGACCCAAACCAGGAAGGCGCTTACGAACAGGCACTGCAGCGAATCGACGACCTGGAGTCCCGCCTGCACCGGCAGACGACCAACGCGCCCCGGACACCCGAGCATCTGCGCGGTAAAACCGTGGACGAGAGCGACTTCATTTCCGGGTTTAACCAGGAAAAGTTCGAAGCCGCCGTTGGCAGGATCAAGGAATACGTTCTGGACGGCGATGTGATGCAGACGGTGATCTCGCAACGCATGTCGATTCCGTTCGAGGCGCCACCGCTGAACCTGTATCGCTCGCTGAGGGTGCTGAACCCGTCCCCTTACATGTATTTTCTGGATCTGGGGGACTTCCAGATCGTAGGCTCGTCACCGGAAATCCTGGCGCGGGTGGAAGATGACGAAGTCACTGTGCGCCCGATTGCCGGCACCCGAAAGCGTGGCGCTACCGACGCCGAGGACCGGGCCATGGAAGCGGAACTGCTGGCCGACCCCAAGGAAATCGCCGAGCACCTGATGCTGATCGATCTGGGCCGCAACGACGCTGGCCGGGTGTCTGAGACCGGCACGGTGAAGCTGACGGACAAGATGATTGTGGAGCGTTACTCCCATGTGATGCACATCGTCTCCAACGTCACCGGTCGCCTGAAAGACAACACCAGTTGCCTGGACGTGTTGCGCGCCACCTTGCCAGCCGGCACCCTGAGCGGTGCCCCCAAGATTCGCGCCATGGAAATCATCGACGAACTGGAGCCGGTGAAGCGCGGCGTCTATGGCGGTGCCGTGGGTTATCTGTCGTTCAATGGCAACATGGACACCGCCATTGCCATCCGCACGGCCGTGATCAAAGACAACACCCTGCATATTCAGGCAGGCGCCGGCGTGGTGGCCGATTCGGTACCCCGCCTTGAGTGGAAGGAAACCATGAACAAGGGCCGCGCGATCTTCCGCGCTGTCGCCATGACCTACAACGATTTCGACCACTGAGGCGGAGGATAAGATTATGTTGCTGATGATCGATAACTACGACTCCTTCACCTACAACGTGGTGCAGTACCTGGCCGAGTTGGGCGAAGATGTTCATGTCTACCGCAACGATGAGATTACCGTGGAGGGCATTGAAGCCCTGAAACCGGAACGCCTCGTTGTCTCTCCCGGCCCCTGCACGCCCAATGAAGCGGGCATTTCCATGGCCACCATCCGCCACTTTGCCGGCAAGTTGCCGATTCTGGGTGTGTGTCTCGGCCACCAGGCCATCGGGCAGGTGTACGGCGGAAAGGTTATTCGCGCCGGGCAGGTGATGCACGGCAAGGTATCTGCGGTCTACCATAAGGACCAAGGCATTTTCCGTGGCCTGAGTAACCCGTTGAAGGCGACCCGCTATCACAGCCTGGTGATCGACAAAGACACCCTTCCGGATTGTCTGGAAGTCACCGCATGGACTCGCAATGACGATGGTTCGGTGGAAGAAATCATGGGCGTTCGGCACAAAACACTGCCCATCGAAGGCGTCCAGTTCCATCCAGAGTCTATTATGACGGAACAGGGTCATGAGCTGCTGCGCAACTTTCTGAAGACACAATAAGAGGCCACCACATGGACATGAAAGAAGCACTGAACCGCATCGCCTCCAATCTGGACCTGTCCACGGAGGAAATGAAGGACGTTATGCGCGTCGTCATGAAGGGTGAAGCCACCGATGCGCAGATTGGGGCCTTTCTCATGGGGTTGCGCATCAAGAGCGAAACCATCGACGAAATCACCGGCGCCACCGAAGTCATGCGGGAGCTGGCCACCCGCGTAACGGTCAACGCCGACCCGCTGGTGGATATCGTGGGCACCGGCGGTGACGGTGCCAACTTGTTCAACGTATCCACCGCGGCGTCTTTTGTGGTCGCCGCAGCCGGTGGCTTTGTGGCCAAGCATGGCAACCGTGCCGTGTCCTCCAAGAGCGGCAGCGCGGACCTGCTGGAAAAGCTGGGCATCAACCTGCAGATGGCGCCCGAGGAAGTCGCCCGCTGCGTGGAGGAGATCGGTGTCGGCTTCATGTTCGCCCCCGCCCATCATGGCGCCATGAAACACGCCATCGGGCCGCGCAAGGAACTGGGTTGCCGCACCATCTTCAATATCCTCGGTCCCATGACCAACCCGGCCAACGTCAAGCGACAGTTGATCGGTGTGTTCACGAAAGAGCTTTGCCGCCCCATGGCGGAGGTTCTGCACCGCCTGGGCGCCGAGCACATCATGGTGGTGCACTCGAAAGATGGCCTGGACGAAATCAGCCTGGCCAGCGCCACCCATGTGGCGGAGCTGAAAAACGGCGAAGTCACTGAGTACGACATAACCCCGGAAGACCTGGGCATCAAGAGCCAGGCGTTGGTTGGTCTCACGGTGGATACCGCCGAGGACTCCCTTAAGCTGATCCGTGCCGCCTTCGGTCGTGGCCATGATGAAATGGCTGAGAAGGCTCGCGACCTGATCGCCCTGAACGCCGGCGCAGCAATTTATGTGGCTGGCCTGGCAAAGACGGCGTCGGAAGGCGTAGAGATGGCTCTGGACGCTATGGGTTCCGGCCTGGCGGCGGGCAAGATGTCTGAATTGGCTGACTTTTCGCAGTGTTTCTAAGACGGGCCTGATAATGACTGACAGACATCTGGACAAGACGCCTACCATCCTGCGAAAGATCGTTGATCGGAAGTGGGAGGAAATTGACGAGCGCACGCGCAGGGTTTCTATTGGCGACCTGAAGGCCATGGCTGGCGATCAACCGCCAGCGCGGGGTTTTGCGGACGCCCTTCGCCGACGCATCGAACAGCGAACGCCTGCAGTCATTGCCGAGATCAAAAAAGCCTCCCCCAGCAAAGGCGTTCTCCGCGATCCGTTTGTGCCCGAAGCTATTGCCGAAAGCTACGAAAAAGGCGGAGCCGCTTGCCTGTCAGTACTCACTGACAAAGACTTCTTCCAGGGCCATGAAGACTACCTCCAAGCCGCCCGCGCCGCCTGCAGCCTGCCGGTGATCCGCAAGGACTTTATGGTAGCGCCGTACCAAGTGTACGAAAGCCGGGCCATTGGGGCGGACTGCATCCTGCTGATCGCCGCCTGCCTGACCAGGGACCAGATGCAGGAGTTGGAAGGCATTGCCCATGAAATTGGCCTGGACGTGCTGGTCGAGGTTCACGACGGCGAGGAAATGGACGATGCCCTCACCCTGAAAACACCGCTGGTGGGCATCAACAACCGCAACCTGCACACCTTTGACGTCTCGCTGGATACCACCTTCGACCTGCATGAACGGATTTCGGCCGACCGCCTGACGATCACCGAAAGTGGCATCATGACCCGTGACGATGTGACAGCCATGACCGATCGCGGCATCTACGGCTTCCTGGTGGGCGAGTCGTTTATGAGGGCTGAAGAGCCAGGAAAAAGACTGGCCGAATTCTTCTTCCCTGACTGCTGAATTTTCGATGAAGCTTTGGAAGACTACCTCAGAAGTCTGAGCACTTTGTCGGCACCAACCTAATCTTCAGGCTTCTCCAAGGCCTCCTGCAACAACGCCAGCAAATGCGCCGGCATGCCCTCAGCCAGCTTCAAGGCAGCCTCATGCCCACGCGGAGACATCTTGCCCCAGGTACGGCGGACAATGCGCAACCATTTCTCCCGATCGTAATCGGCTTTTTCCTCATAGAAATCCGCGAAATAGCGTTCCAGAAACACCATGCAGGCAACGTCTTCCAGCAGCTGTGTGTCTGCGTCCTTGCGCAACTCCCGCTTGGTCAGGATGGTTTCCACCTTCTGGCATTCTTCCTGCGGGAAGCCACACTCCGCCATGATTCCGGCAGCCCGGCGGCCATGCATGCGGCCACAGGCCTGGCGCCATTCGTAATAGGCCTTGCGCCCCTCCGGGAAATCGCTACGGGGGATGGTCCAGCGCTCGATATGCTGGGCGCGGCAGGCAATCTGCAGGCGCTCGGAGGGTTGCTGCTCAAGCTCGAACAGCCAGCGGGTCATGTGCTGGCTGTAGGCGTATTCCTTGGGCAGGGTTTCGCCGCCGACCTGCTCGATGTTGGGGTCTGCACGGTTGGCGGTATCGATTTTATCCAGGGTACAGGCCAGGAGGGTCTGTTGTGTCATCGGGTCATACCTGGGCGGAGGAACGTTGCTTGATACCATCATACCAGGCCTGGAGATTGGCCTGCTCAGGCTTGATGCGAATACCCACCACACGGGCAAAGGCCACGGTGGTAAAGGCATTGATGTCCGCCGCCGTGAATCGGTCGCAACAGATGTATTCCCGGCCATCCAGGTGCTTGTTCAGGAAGTGCATGAATTTTTCCACCGAGGTGCGGCACTCCTCACCCCATTCCTTGATCGGGTTCATGCGGTCCTTGAAATAGCCGCTGGTGTGCTGAAAACACATACCGGTGGGCAGGAAGAAGGAGAACTCGATCCACCGCAGCCACTGCTCCACCTGCGCTTTCTCCAATGCGGTGTCCCCCAGCAGGGTTGGCGCGTCCGGATAGCTTTCTTCGAAATAGCGACAAATCGCCATGGTTTCGGCAATGCAGGTACCGTCGTCCAGTTCCATCACCGGTACTTTCTTCATGGGGTTCCTGGCCGCGTATTCCGGCGTCAGGTTCTCACCCTTCTGCAGGTCGATCTCGACAAACTCGGCCTTGTCCAGCAGCCCCTTTTCAGACATAAACATCCTTACCCGGCGTGGGTTGGGCGCGGTCTTGGTCTCAAAAATCTTCATTGTTGTTGACTCCAAACAGTGTCTTGGGATGAATCTCGGGAATTGTGTAGAAGACTGACGCGGAACACCGGTTGCGTCAAGCAACCGTAATCACTGGGGCAGCCAGTATGCGATCTGTTGGATGACCCATTCAGGGTCGTCCATTGGCAGATCATGGCCAGCGGATGGATGGACTTTCAGTGTCCATTGCCAACGCCGTTCGAACGCCTGGCTGCAGCTCCAATGCACGATACGATCGCCCTTGCTGGCAAGCACAAGTGCGTTCGGCAGAGGACGTTGAGGCAGGGGTTTGTAGGCGACCGCCGCTTTCATCTGAGCATAGGCGTTGGCAAAGCCGACGGGCCTCTGGCGCTGGATGCTGTACCAGTGTTTCATGACATCGAGGTCGACCGGTTGGTTGCTCGTCAACCGCAGAATATCCGCCTCACGATCGAACAGTTCCCGGCGCGCCAGGAGGCGAACGATACGGGGCCAGGCCCCCGGACGCATCCGGCGCCAGGGCAGGCTGAATCCAGAGCTCGTGTTGATCAGCACCAGGTTCTGAACTTCACCCTCGGTGACATGCTGAGCCCAGTCCAGGGCCACCATTCCGCCCATGGACAGAGCGATGAGATTGTATGGCGCTGGAATGTGATCAACACCGTGGCGAACCTTTTCCCGAATGTCCGCGATACGGTCAGGGCTGGGGTCCTTGAAGTGCACGCCCGTGCCCGGAAGGTCGACCCGATGAAACTGGTGGCCGGGAAAGGCATCCTCAAGCCTGTGGGGAAACGAGCCCCAGTGGGCGTGTTCCCGGGTAAGTCCGCGCAACAGAATCCAGTGCATTATCAGTGATGATCCCTGTACCAGTGGGCGATGGCGGCCTCCCTTAGCATGGACGCCTCATCCGAGTGCGGCAACCAGTTTTCATGATGGGCGGCGGCGCTGACGAGGAAATCGATAAAGGTCAGGTGACTTCGCAGTACCCGTCGATGGCGATGGGGTACCAGCGGATTGAAAAAGCCGTCCAGGCGCAGCAACTGCCGCGGGCGTTTCTTGATCCATCGCCAGGAACCCAACTCCAGGGTAAGGGGAATGAAGGCGCCCTCACCGCTGCGATTGATCTTTTTGTAGAAATAGTCCCACAGATCGCCGTGGGTCAGGTAATGGCGGGACTGGGGCTCGAAGCGATAGTTGTGTTCCGGCCACGCCTGCTCCCAGATCAACTTCAGCGCCATCACCGATTCAATCCGTCGCATGGGGCGACGACGGTAGGCATAGGGGAACCAGATCTGATCCTGCCAGCCGAAACCGGAATGACAGTCCAGCGCGACACTGAAAGGACGGCCTGGCAGTAGCTCCGAAATCACTGACTCAAGGGCCTGGTTCTCCGCTTCCATACCCTGCTCGGGATCACCAATGAACCACGGCAGTCGTGGAGAGAAACGCTGACCACCCAGCAGGAACGCACTGCGGTCCTGGGCGGTGATCGGTGCGTTGCGCATCAGGTCGACCCCGTTGGGATTGCTGCGCTGATTCAGGTACATGCCACCGGGGTTGAGGATGGGCAACAGGGTAACCCTCACTTTTTTCAGCAAGGCCTGGAGATGTCCGTCCCAGGACATCCGTGCCAGCAGATTGCGCAACCAGGCCATGACGACTTCGCTGCCGATGCGCTCAAGACCGTGAACGCCACCCACCAGCATCACTACTGGCGCGTCGGGTGCCTCACTGCCAAGGTCAACCCGGTATATCGGCAAGTCAATGTCCTTCAGCGCAACCCGAGAGAGCGTGTTCACAGCAACCTGTTCCGGCGCTTCCGCCAGTACACGCTCAAGACGAATCATTTCCGGCAGAAAGGTTCTCAGCAGGTGACGTTGTCGGCTATCCCGGCGGGCCTGTTCGGCCGGAATAGCAGAATGGGGGGTTAGTTTGCGCAATTCAGTCATGGGGCTCTCCCGTTTCAGACAACCCTTCAAACTACCGCTGAATTGCTTCAATTCGTTGACACTGGCGCTCAAAATACCGGAACGCACGTTCATTTTATGGCGACATTTTACATGAATGGCTTGTAACTCACGCTCAGGGCGTTACTCTAAGGGATACGTAGTAACCGAGGTCACAACATTTGTCTCGCCTTCTGAAAACGCAATCTCAATACGGCGTCTTCACCTCTAGAGCGGTTTCCAGAACCGCTCCAGCGGATCAGTTTCCGCGTATTTTCAAAACCTATAAGGAGAACCAATCATGCGAAAGCTAACGCCAGTCGCGCTGCTTTGCGCGATGTCCGTGCCTGCACTTGCTCAGGCCGATTGCGGTGAGGTTTCCATCACCGAAATGGGCTGGGCATCCAACACCGTTGTCACCAGCGTCGCCAAGTTCATTATGGAGCAGGGGTACGGCTGTGATGTAACAGTGGTTCCCTCTGACACGGTTCCCGCTGTTACCTCGGTCGCCGAAAATGGCGAGCCCGACATTGTGACCGAGCTGTGGCTGAATTCCGCGGGCGAGGCCTACCTGGAACTGGAAGAACAGGGCAAGATCGAGCGCCTGACCAAAGTACTGGAGCCCGGTGGCGTTGAGGGCTGGTGGATTCCAACCTACCTGGCCGAGAAACACCCCGAGCTGACCACTATCGAAGGTGTCATGGCAAACCCGGAATTGGTGGACAACCGTTTTAACAACTGCCCAAGTGGCTGGGGTTGTCGTGTCGTCAGTGACAACCTGATCAGGGCGCTCGACCTGGAAAGCTCAGGCGTTGAGGTCTTCAACCATGGTTCCGGTGAAACCCTGGCCTCGTCCATGGCCTCCGCCGTGCAGTCTGAAGAGCCGTGGTTTGGCTACTATTGGGGCCCCACTGTACCGCTCGGAAAGTTCGACATGACCCGCGTCGAATTGGGTGACTACAAGCCAGAGGTTCACACTCGCAACCAGACCCAGGATGCCGACAACCCTGGCGTGTCTGAGTTCCCGGCTGCAACAGTGCTGACCTCCGTGACCACAGACTTCAAGGATCGTGAGCCGGAGGTCGCGGAAATGCTCACCAACCTGACGTTCAAGACCGACACCATGAGCGCACTGTTAGCGTGGATGGATTCCAACAACGCGTCTGCGGAAGAGGCAGCCGTGTATTTCCTGAGCAACAACAGCGACGAGTGGTCAAGCTGGCTGAACGATTCGGCCAAGAAACGCCTGGCTTCGGTTCTGGGAGAATAATCTCTCCACCTACCCTGACAGGGCCGTCCCCCGGCCCTGTCAAACCGAACAGGCGAACTTACATTACCCATTTATACCTGAATGCTTCTGGGAACTGACCGCAAATGGCGACCTACGATTTCGTGTTTTCATCACTGGGACTGGAAGACTGGTGCTCAGACGGCCAAAGTGATGCCCCCATGTCAATGGCGGCGTTGCTGCAAAAAACCAAAGGAACGGACGCCGAAGCAGAGTCACTATGGGACCTGCCTTTTCCATCCATGGACGCGCTTAACGAGTCCTGCGCGGCCTTTCCCAAATCCAGGGAACTGACAAAAGGTCTTGAAGAGGGCTTCCTGTCCATCAAGGACAGTCTGAGTGTTGTTCTGGACCCTTTGACCCAACCACTGAGCTGGTTTCTGGACGGGACACTCTACGGCATGCTGAACACGCCCTGGTGGATCGTGATACCAGCGCTGCTGGCCGTGGTGTTTGTCGTTACCAAATCCTGGAAGCTGGTGGGGTTCGTGGCGGGCAGCCTGGTTCTGCTGGCCTTTATTGACTACTACCAGTACGCAATGGAGACGCTGTCGATCATCTTTGTCTGCGCGTTTCTGTGTGTGCTGCTGGGCGTGCCCATCGGCATTGCCATGTCCCGAAGCGACATGATGCAGCGCCTGACCATTCCCGTGCTCGACATGCTGCAGACACTGCCGCCCTTTGTGTACCTGATTCCGCTGATTTTCCTGTTCAGCGTGACCGAATCCAAGCTCTACGGCATTGCCATCATCCTGTACGCCATTGTGCCGGTCATCCGTCTCACCAACCTGGGTATCCGCCTGGTGGACAAGGACGTGATCGAAGCCGCGGACGCTTTCGGCATGACCAGCCAGCAAAAACTCTTCAAGGTCCAGATTCCACTGGCGCTGCCCAACATCATGGCGGGTGTAAACCAGACCATTATGATGAGCCTGGCCATGGTGGTTATCGCTTCCCTGGTGTCGGCACCGGGGCTCGGGGTGTTGGTGCTTCAGGGCATTCGCAACCTGGAGCTGGGTGTCGGGCTGGTTGCCGGTCTTGGCATCGTTATTCTGGCGGTGATCCTTGACCGGGTAACCAAAGCCTCACTGGCGCGCATCAACGCCTCACAGAAACAGTAAGGGAGCGAATCGTGGACCGGGATATCAAGATTTCCATCCGGAACCTCTACAAGATTTTCGGCCCCATTCCTGATGTGGCCCTGGCGTATGTGCGCCGGGGTATGGGAAAGGCCGAACTGCTGGAAAAGCACAACCACGTACTGGGCCTGCAGGATATCAACGTGGATATGCGTGAAGGCGAGATCACCGTCATCATGGGTCTGTCGGGGTCAGGCAAGTCCACGCTGATACGCCATCTCAACCGGCTGATTGAACCCACTGCCGGCGAAATCGAGGTGGATGGCAAGAACGTACTCAACTTCGACGAGGACGGATTGCGGAAACTTCGACGTGAACAGATGTCGATGGTTTTCCAGAAATTCGCCCTGCTTCCACACAAAACCGTGTTGGAAAATGCTGGCATGGCGCTTCTGGTAAGGGGCCATACGGTGCGGGACTTCGAGGACGAAGCCAAGAAATGGCTCGCCCGCGTGGGACTGGAAGGGAACGAGAACCAGTACCCTCACCAGCTATCCGGCGGTATGCAGCAGCGCGTGGGCATTGCCCGGGCACTGGCATCCAACTCGCCCGTGATGCTGATGGACGAGGCCTTCTCTGCCCTGGACCCGCTGATTCGCTCCGACATGCAGGACCTGCTGCTGGAGTTGCAGGAGGAACTGAAGAAAACCGTGGTGTTCATCACCCACGACCTGGACGAAGCGCTAAAGCTGGCGGACCACCTGGTGATCCTCAAGGACGGACACATCGTCCAGCAGGGCGAACCCCAAGAAATTCTCATGCACCCCAACGATCCGTACATCACGGATTTCATCAGCGACATCAATCGCGCACGGGTTCTGAGAGTGCGTTCCGTGATGGCAAAAACCACGGAGCCACCCGCTGACTGTGCCGGCGACATTTCCGATCGGGACAACCTGGAGTCAGTAATCGCCAGGTCCGAGGGCGATACCGACCTTGTCTATCGGGTGGTCAAAAAAGGCAATCAGGTAGGCATTCTCGAGATGAAAGAACTGGTCAAGGCACTGGTGCCGGTCGATGCTTCGGAAGGAGACAATCGCAGCCGTTACTGATCGGAAGTCATCCCGGTGGAGGTGGGCACCCGGATGACAGCATCGTGACAGACGGGCTATGATAAATAGGTCGCCGTAGCTTCGCGGTGCCCCAGACAACGACCATGCACAGACTGGCAGTGGCTCTACTAGCCGTATTCCTGTTGTACGGCTGCTCACCCCCTCCTGACGAAGAGAGCCTTTCTTCAGACGTCGACACGCAGACGTCAACCAATGAGGCCCTGTCCGCTGCCCTTTCCAATACAACACCCCGGCCCCGGACGATCGTTATTGCATCCGATCCCTGGTGCCCCCACAACTGCGAAGCGGGCAGCGATCGCGAGGGCTATATGGTGGACATTGCCCGCGAGGTCCTTGGCGAAGCCGGCTATACCGTAGAGTACGTCAACGTCAGCTGGGCAAGGGCGCTGCAGTTGACGCGGGAAGGTCAACTGGACGCGGTGGTCGGCGCCTTCATGACCGATGCCCCGGATTTCGTGTTTCCAGACACCCCCCAGGGACGCTCAGCCATTGCGCTGTTTACCCACCCTGACAACCGCTGGATATACGACGGGCCGGCGTCGCTCCATAACCAGAAACTGTTGGTCATCAATGGGTACTCATACTCCAATGAGCTGGACCGGTACATTGAGGAGCATCACGCCAATCCGGACAGAATCTGGGTGATCGCGGGGCCGTCCCCTCTTGAGCGGGCCATCTACCTGCTGGACCAACACCGTACCGACATTTTTGCGGAGGATATCTACGTGATGGCCTGGTGGGAAAGGAACAACAAGGAAACCATCCCCG
The DNA here is from genome assembly GCF_056857915.1 of Marinobacter sp. B-12. Taxonomy (NCBI): domain Bacteria; kingdom Pseudomonadati; phylum Pseudomonadota; class Gammaproteobacteria; order Pseudomonadales; family Marinobacteraceae; genus Marinobacter; species Marinobacter sp. B-12. Next base: position 45,072 of record NZ_JBSXOB010000036.1, read on the forward strand.
CGCCCCGGCAGGCCGGAGTGATCGCCGAAATCGAAGCCTTCGTCGCGTTTTCCCCCGCGCGGGAAGATGCGAGGGAACTGGCGGAACTGCTTGCAAACGGCACCCGGCGACTGCTGGCCAGCGGCCGAATACAGCAGATCCTGGACCAATATGGGCTCAGTCTGTGGACTGAAACGCCCTGATCAGACGCCCATCTCCGGTCACCAACAGCAACTCACCGTGGCGGCCGATATCGAAGCGTCGCACCTCGTTCAACAGCGACAGGAACCGGTCCTCCTGGTTCATCAATGCGGGCGCACAGGCTTTCCTGGTTGACGCCATCCGGGTAAAACCGAGCTCCTCACCAGTCAGCTTCCATCCTCCACTGAATTGGTTGCAGGACGCACGCCCCGCCACACGCTGCTCCGCCAGGAAGTTCAGGGTCACCCGGGAACTGTCAATAATGCCACGGCCACCAATGTCTTCAACGACCCATTCGGTTCCCCGAAGCAGCCGCTCAGGATCCCCTCCGCAGCCATCGCGTTCCTCTCCGTTTATGGCCAGCCGCACCTGTTGGGGATAGGGCATGCCGGTCATGGAGTCTCGACACAGCTGGTTTGCAGTCTTCAGCGATACCCGAACGCCATCACCTTCGGCCTCGAAAGTACGCCCCGTGGCACCACTTTCAACAACCTCGTATCGCAGTGCAAGTGGCTCCTTGCCCATTTTCTCCACCACCAGTTGCCCTGGCTCCAGAACCGCCCGCCAGAACGGCTCGTTCCCCCGGGCGACAAACGGCTTCTCGACAGCGCCCGGAACCAGGCATAGCGGCAACGCCTGCCCGTCTATTGTCAATGTGGCAGTGTCACCCTTATTCCAGAACTGGGTGTCATCGTTGTCGGGGTCCACAAAGCGCGCACCGGAGGCACTTTCCTTCTGCTTCAGCACCATTTTGTCGCTGCCGAACGTTATCGTCAGACCACTGTGGTCTTCGTGGTAGTCGAGCCCTATATCGGCCTGGCCGCAAGTCATGGCATTAACGGCAAGGCCTTCACCACGGCGTTGATTCTCGCTGGATGCACAGCCCGCGACCAGCAGGATGCTGACCAAAGCCGGCAAAGATACGGCGATTCCTTTCATTGGTTATTCCTCATTCCATGTGTTTGTAACGGTTGCAAATTATCCATGATGGCTGCCGATTTTAAAGCAGAGCCGTTACCATTTCCTGCCTTAAAGCATTACGCTTAGGCCATCAAAGCACCCGGGAGCATTCCACGTCATGGCGATAAAACTCTACCAGTTTGCTATTTCACACTACTGCGAAAAGGTTCGCTGGGCCCTGGATCACAAAGGGCTGAGCTACGAAGCCATCAGCCTTCTGCCTGGCCAGCACATCAACACCATCCGCAAACTGACGGGCGCTGATTCATCGGTACCGGTACTGGACCATGACGGTCACCGGGTTCAGGGATCGAAGGCCATCATCGACTATCTGGACGACACGTTTCCCGAAAACCCGCTGACGCCGGCAGACCCGCAGGCCCGCGAAGCCGCCCTGTCCTGGGAGCAGCGGCTGGACGACGAAGCCGGCCCCAGCGTGCGCTGTTACTCCTACCACCACTTCCTGCAGCGTCCCAAAGTGGTCGTTCCCATGCTGGCTGCCGGCACCCCCTTCTACAATCGGATTCTACTGAGGCTGGCCTTCAGCCGGGTGGACGAGGTTATGCGCAAATGGATGAAGATCAATGAGAAAACCGCCGCGCAGTCGCGGGAAACCATGGAGCGCTACCTGACCGAGCTGGCCGACGCGTACCAGGAGAAGCCCTACCTGGCTGGCGACAGTTTCTCCCGCGCCGACCTCTCCGCGGCAGCCTTGTTCGCACCCATGTTTCAGCCCGGCCAATACCCAGTGCCCTGGCCCAAACCGGCCAAAATCCCCAAAGACATCCAGGCCTGGCTGGATCAATGGCAGCCACAGATCCACACGCTGGAAAAGATCTACGCTGCTAATCGCTGAGCCACTGACGGCGTTCTCGGCCGGGCGAATTGCCGGTCCAGCGGCGGTAGGCCCGGGTAAAGGCACTTTGCTCGGAGAAGCCCAATAGCAGAGCAATGTCGGTCAGCGTCAGGGAGGTATCATCCAGGTACTGTCGCGCCAGCTGTTCCCGGTTCTGATCGAGCCACTGCTGCCAGCTTAACTGATGCCGGGCCAGGCGCCGCTGCAGCGTACGCGGTGACATATGCATGGCATGGGCAGCACGCACCAGGGTGGGCTCGCCATCGGACAGCAGTTTCAGCAGTACCTGCTGTAGCTGGCGGTCTATGCCTGAGCCCGACTGTGACGCCTCCGGCAACGCCCGCAGCAGGGCACGGGCCTGCCGGTCCAGCAACTCCCGAAGTGTCGGGTCTCGCCTGGGCATGGGCAGGCTGAGGTAATGCAGCGAAAAACGAACCCGCACATGGCTGTCGTTCCAGGTAACCGGGCAGCCAAAAAACCGTTCGTATTCCCTGGCCGTCTCGGCACTGACATCACCCAGAAAACTCACTAACGAGGGCGGAGGTGGCTGATCAATCTGGCGACGCATAAAGGTCACCAATGCGGCAATTGCAGCGCCGTCCGCCTGCTGGCCGAGCTCATTCTCCGAGGGCGGCCAGCGCATTTCCGCCTGATCGCCGACGACCTCGACTTCCGCCAGGCTGGCGCCATAAAACAGCGTTTCGTAGCGCTGGTAGGCCAGCATGGCCTCGCCAAGAGTGTCGGATGCCAGCACCAGATAGCCGAGCACTCCCACATGGGCCGGTCGTACACAGGCCCCCACCTTCAGCTCGGGGGCGGCATGCTGAGGCGCCAGAGCCAGTCCTTGCGCCAGCAGATCACGCCACACCGGCACCGGTACGTTGTCCTCCGACGCCCAGCGCGCCAGCGCGATCCTGACCGGGGCGTTCTCCAGTCCGTCTCGATCCAGTCCCTCCTGGTCAAGCCAGTCTGAAAGCAGTCCCGTCCAGGCACCGGTTACCCGCATTACCTTGGCCATGGTTCACGGCCCTCCAAGCGCTGCGTCATTCATTTTTGGCATTAATCATCAATTTTGTGGCGTATATTGTCAATTTATGACGTCACCATCGGCGCAAAATACAGTCACACCTACCATCACAATACGGTTACACCATGGCATTGATGGACATGATGATGGCGGTTCTCGAGGAGAGCGGGTTGCTGCCCCTCTGGAACGCCCTCGCCCCCTGGCTGGCACTGGACGAACGTCAGTTGATATTCGTCGTGGCAACGCCGGTGTTCATTGCCGTCACCGTGTGGGAATACCTGCGGATTCGCCACGACCCTGCGCGTATGAATGTACCGGAAGCCCTACGGAACTTTGCCCTGGGTGCAGGCTACCAACTGACGGAGTTGCTGTTCGCGGGCCTGATCGCCTTTCCCGTATACGCGTTTCTCTACCACCATCGCCTGCTGGACCTGGAACTTAACTGGGCAACGGGCCTTTTGACGTTTCTCGGCGTCGATTTCTGTTTTTACTGGATGCACCGTTCCAGCCACCGCATACGCTGGTTCTGGGCCGCCCATGTGGTTCACCATTCCTCCGAGCGCATGAACTTCTCCACCGCCATGCGCCAAAACGCCACCAATATCTTCAACGGCATGTGGCTGTTCTATGTGCCCCTGGCGTTGATCGGTTTCAATCCGGTATGGATCGGCGTGGCGTATGCCCTGTCACTGGTGTACCAGTTTTTTATTCACACCACGCTGGTTGGCAAATTGCCAGGGTGGGTGGAAACCGTGTTCAACACCCCCAGCCATCACCGGGTTCACCATGGCCGCAATCCCGGCTATATCGACCGCAACTACGGTGGCACCCTGATTGTCTGGGACCGATTGTTCGGCACCTTTGTCGCCGAGGACGAACAGGCACCACCGGAGTACGGCATTACCCGACCGGTACACTCCAGGAACCTGCTGGTACTGTGGACCCACGAATACGTGGACCTGTTCCGGGCCATGGCCCGACCAGGCGGCCTGCTATCCCGCCTGAAGCACCTGTGGAAACCACCTGAATGGGACCGGGATGCCGACTAGCGCCACAGCAAGCAGATTTTCCGGCTTTGTCTCACATTGAGGCTCGATTTCCGGCTAGACTCCCGTTTACGCCAACAACCCGCCCGGAATCGACCAACATGGATCTGCAGGAAAGTTTCATCAACAGCCCCGATCACCATCGAATCCCGTTGCTGTCGTGGGCGGCGGAGACCCCGTCGGCCGTGTTGGTGATTGCCCACGGCATGGCGGAGCATGCAGCCCGCTACCAGCCTCTGGCGCTCTGGCTAAACCAGCACGGGGTATCGGTGATTGCGATCCAGCATCGAGGCCATGGCCCACATTGCACCGAGACCGATCTTGGCCACTACGCCAACCAGAAGGGCTGGCAGAAAGTGGTGGACGACCTGCAGCAAGTGGTTGTCCACGCCAGAAAGCAACACCCCGACCTCCCGCTAACGCTGTTCGGCCACAGCATGGGTTCGTTCATCGCCCAGGCCTTCACCCAGCAGTATGGCGACCAGATCGACAGGCTGATCCTCTGCGCGACCAATCGTATCGACAAGCCAAAGTTGCGGACCTCCCTGGCACTGGTCCGCTCTATCCGGGCCTTGCGCGGGAAACGCCACCACAGCCGCCTGATCGACAATATGACCTTCGGTGCCTTCAACAAGGCGTTCTCCCCCAATCGCACCAGCCATGACTGGCTTAGCCGCGACACGCAACAGGTGGACCGCTACCTGAGAGACCCTCTCTGCGGCTTCCCCTGCACAGCCGGCCTATGGTCCGACTTCATCAGCGGCATGCTGACCATCAACCCGAAATCATGGCGCAAAGACCTCCCGATCCACCTGATGGCCGGCGACAGCGACCCGGTTGGCGAGATGGGACGCGGTTTCAACCGGCATGTTGCCGACCTTCGTGGCGTCGGTCTGCTCGTTGCCTCCGACCGCCTGTTTCCCGGCGCCCGCCACGAACTGGTCAATGAAACCAATGCGGACGAGGTCTGGCATCACATCCTCGACTGCCTGCGTACCGAGACAGACTCCGGCGTGTAAAAACATGACGCCGACCAGCCCGGGGCGCTAAGATCAATGCCATCCAACTAATCGGAGTAGGCCCATGTTTACCAACAGAGTCGTGTGGATCACCGGCGCCTCGTCAGGCATTGGTGAGGCCCTGGCAGCCGATGGGTCTGCCTTCGGCAAGGAAATGGCAGCGCTTTGGGTCAAGCGTGTCGCTCCCGAGATGATGTTTAAGTTGGCGCGCAAGCAGAACTGAACCTGGAGTCACTGAAAACGGTTATGTACGAACCCACGTCAGCGGATCATCAGCCAAGAGCCTGTCTCTTACACATTGCCACGCTGCTGTTTTTCTCAATAGCCAGCCTCCCGGCCCTGGCCGGTGAAGTCAGCCTCGGCGTTGCCGCTAATTTCACCGATACCACCCACGAACTGGCCAAACAGTTCGAAGCCGAGACCGGCCACACGGTTTCAGCCAGCTTCGGGTCCACCGGCAAGCTGTACGCCCAAATCAGAAACGGTGCACCCTTCGACGTGTTCATGGCCGCAGATGCGCGCAGGCCGGCGCTTATTGAGAAGGCCCAGGCCGGCGCCCCCAATACCCGCTTCACCTATGCCCGAGGCAAGCTGGTGCTCTGGAGCCCGACCCCGGACGCTTTCGGGGACGCTGAGAGCTACCTGGCCCAACAGGCATTCTCAAGGCTGGCCATGGCAAACCCGAAGACCGCGCCCTACGGCCTTGCAGCACAGCAGGTTCTGGAACAATTGGGCCATTGGCAGGCACTGCAGGCGAAGCTCGTTCGTGGAGACTCCATCGCCCAGGCCTTTCAGTTTGTGGTCAGCCGCAACGCCCAGGCCGGCTTTATGGCCCTGTCTCAGGTAACATCCTGGGACGACAAGGAAGGCACCTTATGGAACGTGCCCCAGGACTATTACCAACCCATTGACCAACAGGCTATCCTTTTGAACCGGGGAATCAGCAATGAGGCAGCCCTGGCCTGGATGGACTTCCTGAAATCGAACACGGCCATCACCATCATCCGGGGCAATGGTTATGACCCCGCTTACGACACGGCTGACTGATGCTTGAAACCTACTGGGACCCGGTCTGGCTGACGCTCAGGCTGGCTACGACGACCACATTGTTGCTGCTGCTCATAGGCACGCCCATCGCCTGGTGGCTGGCCCGCTCCCGGCGCTGGCTGCGTCAGCCGGTTGCAGCGATCGTCGCCTTGCCCCTGGTGCTGCCACCGACCGTTCTCGGTTTCTACCTGTTGTTGGTGATGGGGCCCGATGGCTGGGTTGGCCAGATGACACAGTCCCTGGGCATTGGCCTGTTGCCATTTACCTTTGAGGGCCTGGTGGTGGCGTCGGTCATATACTCCCTTCCATTCACCGTTCAACCTTTGCAAAATGCCTTTGAGGCCGTGGGCGAAGGGTTCATGGAAGCCGCCTCAACCCTTCGTGCCGCTCCGTGGGAGCGTTTCCTGTTTATCGCTGTCCCCCTGGCAAGAAACGGATTCCTGACCGCGTCCGTACTGACCTTCGCCCACACCATCGGTGAGTTCGGCGTGATCCTGATGATCGGTGGCAACATTCCGGGTGAAACCAAGGTGTTGTCGGTTGCCATCTACGACCACGTGGAATCCCTTGAGTACGCTCAGGCCCACTGGCTGTCCGCCGGCATGGTGGTGTTCTCCTTTGTGGTTCTGGTGACCCTCTACGCGCTTAATGGCAAAGCCCGCGCGGGAGCTCTCAGATGACCACCACCATCCATGCCCGCTTCCGCTGTGCATTTCCGGGGTTCGATCTGGACGTAGACCTGACCCTCCCGAGTACTGGCATTACCGCCCTGTTCGGGCATTCCGGTTGCGGCAAGACCACGCTGCTTCGCTGCATGGCAGGCCTTCAGAACGCTCCCGGAACCATGACCGTTCTGGGCGAACCCTGGCAGACTGAAGAGTTCGTCCGGCCGGTACACAAGCGCCCCCTGGCCTACGTTTTCCAGGAAACCCAGCTTTTCCCCCACCTGAACGTACGCAAGAACCTGGAATTCGGCTACCGTCGCATTCCCGCCAGCGAACGTCAGGTCGAATTCGACGATGCCGTTCGCTGGCTTGGCCTGGAATCTCACCTGGCCCGTATGCCTGCCGGATTGTCCGGCGGGGAGCGCCAGCGGGTCGCGATTGCGCGGGCGCTGCTGACCAGCCCACGGCTGTTGCTCATGGATGAGCCGCTGTCCGCTCTGGACCGCGCCAGCAAACAGGACATCCTGCCCTACCTGGAACGGCTGCGGGACACCCTCGCGATTCCCATCATCTACGTATCCCACTCCACGCCAGAGGTCGCCCGCCTGGCTGACCACATCGTGATGATGGAGGATGGCCGGGTGATAGCGCAGGGGCCGCTGCAGGAAACGCTCGCTCGCACCAACAACCCCTTTCGACTGGAAGACGACGCCGGGGTTCTGCTGGAAGGGCGGATCGACCATCTGGACCCGCGCTGGCATCTGGCGCTGTTCCAGTTCGACGGCGGCCAACTGTGGTTACGTCAGGATGACCGGCTGACCCCCGGAGACAGGGTTCGAGTGCAGGTCCTGGCGCGGGATATCAGTCTCGCACTCGCCGAGCATTCCGACCAGAGCATCCAGAATCTGGTTCCGGCCATCATCGATCAGGTCGATCCGGATGTGGCGCCGGGCGTCAGCCTTGTAAGGTTGCTGGCAGGCCCAACACCGCTGTTATCGAGACTGACCACCCGGGCCGTAGACCAGCTCGCCCTTGCACCCGGCAAGAACGTTTGGATGCAAATAAAATCCGTGGCGCTTGTGGACTGACACTTCTGGCCCGGTATTTGGCCCGCCTTGCCATCCGGCGGCGGGGCCAGGATGGTTACCCTTACCTGATTCTCAACCACCGGGCAGGTATTCATCGTGGGCAACCATCGAACACACTGGGTCAGAAGCGGCGGGCTCGCTATCCATGCCGTTACCGAAGGCCATCCCGACTCCACGCCGCTGGTGTTGGTCCATGGTTACCCGGACAATCTTCGGGTCTGGGACAAGGTCAGCGCCGCCTTGAGCCAGGAGTATCTGGTGATCCGTTACGATGTCCGCGGTGCCGGCGAGTCCGACAAGCCCCGAAAAACCCGGGATTACCGCCTCGCCTTGCTGGCCGACGACCTCCAAGCGGTGGTCGACACCCTGATCCCTGGACGCGAGTTCCACCTGATCGCACATGACTGGGGGTCGATCCAGAGTTGGGAATCCGTCACCGGTGAGCCCTTGCGGGATCGTATTCGCTCCTACACCTCCATTTCCGGCCCCTGCCTGGATCACGTCGGCTTCTGGCTCCGGAAACAACTGGAAACACCCGGGTTGGCAGGAGCGGCGAAAGTACTCCAGCAACTCACAAGTTCCTGGTACGTATTTCTGTTCCAGGTGCCTGTGATCCCGGAAATGGTCTGGAAAGCCGGTCTTGACAGGCTCTGGCCAGGGTACCTGAAGCATCATGAGCACATTGCCGATGCTAGGTTCAGTGCATCTCAGAAATCCGACGGTCTATACGGGGTCAAGCTCTACAGGGCTAATTTCCTGACCAGATTGCTGCGACCGCAGTCCCGTATGGCGCGTTGCCCGATCCAGGTAATCATCCCGACCAGAGACGCCTATGTACGCCCTCAACTGCACGAGCACCTGATTCGTTGGACCGGGAAACTAACCCTGAAAGAACTGGACACAACCCATTGGGCGCCACTGACGGAACCCGAAGCTGTATCTCGTGCCGTTCACACGTTCGTGGCCGCACATCCCTAAGCTGTCCCCTATAACGAAAAAGGCCGCTGGTTCCAGCGGCCTTTCAAGGGATGATGGCAACCGCGCTCAGCGGGTACCGTACACCACCATGGTCTTGCCCTTGACTCGCACCAGGCCCTGATCTTCGAGGGTTTTCAGAACCCGCCCGACCATCTCCCGGGAGCAACCAACGATCCGACCGATCTCCTGACGGGTGATCTTGATCTGCATGCCATCAGGATGCGTCATGGCGTCCGGTTCCTTGCACAGATCCAGCAGTGTGCGGGCAACCCGTCCAGTCACATCAAGGAAGGCCAGATCGCCCACCTTACGGGTGGTCTGGCGCAGGCGCGAAGCCATCTGCTCGCCGATAAAGTACAGAACCCTTGGGTCTTGCTGGGCGATTTCACGAAACTTGGTATAGCTGATCTCGGCAACTTCGCACTCAGTCTTGGCTTTTACCCAGGCGCTGCGCGAATCCATGTTGTCGAACAGCCCCATCTCACCGAAGAAGTCCCCAGCGTTCAGGTAAGCCATGATCATCTCGCGGCCATCGTCGTCCTCAATAATGACGGTCACGGAGCCCTTGACGATGTAAAACAGGGAATCACTTTTGTCCCCTGCATAAATAATGGTGCTTTTGGCAGGGTAACGCCGGCGATGGCATTGCGAAAGAAAATAATCCAGATGCTTGGTTTTCTGCTCAACCGGCTTGACGATAGTGGCCATAGTGCGAGTCATGCCTCCTTTGTACTGGCGGGATCCCAATGTTTTTATTCACCCTGCTTTCCCTGCGGGTTTATTCATTATGAGCGCAACTTATAACAAGATGGCCCGGTTTCGGCAACCTGAAACAGTATAGACCACATTAAAGGAGCCACTTTTTAGCGGGCTGCTGGTGCCAACGGGAATATGCTAGCATCGCTGCCAATCTTACGTTATATACCACTCGGAGCGCGAAATCAGATGAAAGCAACCATTGACTGGACCGGCGACGCCAGCTTCCGGGCAACCAGCGGCAGCGGCCACTCGGTTCAAATGGACGGGCCACCCGACCATGGCGGCAAGGATCTGGGGCCACGCCCCATGGAAATGATGCTGATGGGGCTGGGGGGATGCTCGTCCTTTGACGTCATGAGCATTCTGCAGAAAAGCCGTCAGGACGTGACCGCCTGCCATGCCGAACTCGAAGCGGAGCGGGCCGACGCCGTTCCCGCAGTCTTCACCCGTATCCATCTGCATTTCGTGGTCACCGGAAACAACCTCAAGGAAAATCTGGTCAAGCGCGCCGTCAGCCTGTCGGCCGAGAAATACTGCTCTGCGTCCATCATGCTGGAAAAGGCGGGCGTTGCCATCACTCACAGCCATGAGATACGCGACACTGCCTGAACCGGCATGCAACAGGTTCTCACAGCACGGTCACAGAGGCCTGCTAGTCTGTGGCCGACCGGCGGTTATTACGGATGCTAGAATGTTGCCCCGTACTCTACCCAAATTGAAGGTCGGTGTGCATAATACGCACCCTTCTCCGCCGGTCTGCGCAAAAGGCAAACAATCCGGTCAGTTATCGGTGGCGGCCTTGGTGGCATGCATCAGACAGACATGACCACTGACATTCATCTCCAGACAATTGGGGGGGCTGAACATGGAAACCAAACTACAGTTACATGGTTTCAATAACCTGACCAAATCACTGAGCTTCAACATCTACGACATCTGTTATGCGCAGACCGAAGAGCAACGTGAAGCCTACATTGACTACATCGATGAGATGTACAATGCCGAACGCCTGACCCAGATCCTCACCGACGTGGTCAAGATCATCGGTGCCAACGTGCTCAATATTGCCCGCCAGGACTATGAGCCCCACGGCGCCTCTGTGACAATGCTGATTGCCGAGCACGAACTCAGCAACGGTGAGCCGGACAACGAGGAGTCACCAGGCCCTCTGCCGGATGCCATCGTGGCCCACCTGGACAAAAGCCACGTAACCGTACATACCTACCCGGAGAGCCACCCCTACGAAGGCATCAGCACCTTCCGTGCGGATATCGACGTGTCGACCTGCGGTTTGATCTCGCCGTTGAAAGTACTGAACTACCTGATCCACAGCTTCGACTCCGATGTGGTCACGGTGGACTATCGTGTACGCGGCTTTACCCGCGACGTGGATGGCACCAAGCACTACATCGACCACGACATCAACTCGATCCAGAACTACCTGTCCGAAGATACCCAGAACGCCTACCAGATGATTGACGTCAACGTGTATCAGGAAAATCTGTTCCACACCAAGATGATGCTCAAAAATTTCGATCTGGATAACTATGTGTTCGGAGTCAATGCCAGCGACCTTGACCCCCAGGAGGCGCAATCCATTGAGGATCGTCTGCGCAGAGAGATGCTGGAGATTTTCTACTCCCGCAACGTCGAATAGTAACGTGCCCAGAAAGGTTGGCCTGCGCCTTAGCGGAGCGCGGGCCAACTCGATCAATTTAACTGAACAACCTTTCCAAGATTCTCCGATTTCATCTTTTCCCGTCACGCAGTTCAATAGCCTCATAGCGTTTTAATTAACCAGGAGGCTCTGAACATGAAAAATATTCTCGTTATTACCGCAAGCATTTTTGGCCAGGACGGCCAGTCATCCAGGCTCGTCGATCAAACACTGGACCAGCTCCGGCAGTCCTACGGCGACATCCAGACCAGCTATCGGGATCTCTCCGCAGAGCCGGTACCGCATCTGGACGCCGAACGGTTCGGTGCCTTCCTGACCAGCGCGGACGACCGCGACGGCTCGCAGCAAGGCGTTGTCGATTATTCAGATTTGCTGATCAGTGAAGTTGTCGACGCTGACGTCATTGTTATGGGCGTGCCAATGTACAACTTCGGTGTGCCGTCCGTGCTAAAAGCCTATTTCGACCACATTGCCCGCGCCGGCATCACCTTCCGATACACGGCAAATGGCCCCGTTGGCCTGCTGGAAGACCGGCCGGTGTATATCCTGGCGGCGCGCGGCGGCCTATACGCCGGTACGCCGAACGATTCTCAGACGCCGTTCATTCGTTCCTTTCTTGGCTTTATCGGCCTTAAGGACGTTCACTTTGTCTACGCCGAGGGTCTCAACATGGGGGATAATCAGAAAGAGAATTCCCTGCAAGAGGCAGGACGAGCCATTGAAACTCTGACCGCCTGAATCGGGCGATTCTTGGCATTGGAAGGAGATCCGTCATGACAGAACGAACCCTCAGACAGGTTATTCCCGGTACCGAAACGTCCGACGGCGCTGGCGTTCGCATCAAGCGCTCCCTCGGACAGCAGCAGAACGTCCGTCTCGATCCCTTCCTGATGCTGGACGAATTCGGTTCCGACCAGCCGCAGGATTATATGGCCGGCTTCCCGTCACATCCGCATCGTGGATTTGAAACGGTGACCTACATGATCGAAGGCCACATGCTGCATGAGGATCATCTCGGTAATCGGGGCAACCTGAAGAATGGAGGCGTCCAATGGATGACCGCCGGACGCGGAATTGTCCACTCCGAAATGCCCCAACAGGAATCGGGGCAGATGCGCGGTTTCCAGCTATGGCTCAATCTGCCGGCTGCGGAGAAAATGAAACCGGCGGGTTACCGTGATATCCAGCCTGATGAAATACCAGCTATTACCCTCGATGGTGGAGTGATCAAGCTGGTGGCTGGAGAGCTGACCGTTGACGGCCAGGTACACCAGGGTGCCGTCACCGGCGGCAGCACACGACCGTTGTATGCGGATATCCACCTGGAACCGGGAACGGAAACCCTGCTGCCGATCGATCCGGAACTGGAAGGCCTGCTTTACCTGTATGCCGGAGAAGCATCCCTGCTTTCAGAGGCAGGTCCGCAGCCCCTGAAACGCTCAGCAGCAAGCATTCTCTCCAAAGGTGATAGTGTCCGCGTAGGCGCCGGAGAACACGAAGCCCGCGTGCTGCTGATTGCCGGCAAACCGATTGGCGAGCCTGTGGTGCAATATGGCCCGTTCGTAATGAACAGCCGTGAAGAGATCGAGCAGACTCTGCGAGACTACAGGGATGGTCGCCTGACGGCCTGAAAGCCTTCAGGCAAAGGGCTTGTGGGCGATCAGGTCCTGCACCAGCGGGCGCATGGTCAGGTCCATGGCCAGAGATAGCTTGGTTCCCGGGATGACCAGCGTGTCGTACCGGGACAGGCTGCTGCCGCCGATCATTTGCAAAAGATAGGGGAAGTTCACTTCCGATGGGTCTCGAAACCGGATGACGATCAGGCTCTCGTCTTCTGTCGGCACGTCGCGGACCACAAAAGGATTGGAGGTATCCACCAGCGGAATGCGCTGGAAGTTCACATGGGTGTGCGCGAACTGCGGGACAATATCGTGCACGTAATCGTCCATACGGTTGACGATGGTCTGAACGACGGCATCCTGTGAGTACCCGCGCTTGTTGGTGTCGCGCTGAATCTTCTGGATCCACTCCAGGTTGACGATCGGTACCACTCCCACCAACAGATCCACGTACTGGGCAATGTTGTAGGCATCGCTGACCACGCCACCGTGCAGCCCCTCGTAGAACAGAAGATCGGTTTCCGTCGCCAGCGGCCCCCAGGGGGTGAACGTGCCCGGTTTGTGGCCGGCGTCAATCAACCGCCGGTCTTCGTCATGAACATACTGGCGGAACTGGCCGTTGCCGGTATGCCCATAGTCATAGAACAGCGCTTCCAGCTTGTCGATGTGGTTCGCCGCCAGGGCAAAATGGTTGCGTTCACCGAACTGCCCCTTGGCCGCAAGGCGGGCCATCTGCTCACGGTTGTAGCGATGGAAGCTGTCACCGCTGACCATGGCTGCCCGTAGCCCTTCGCTGGCAAACAGGCGACTGAATATCTCACCCGTAGTGGTGGTTCCAGCGCCGGAGGAGCCGGTGACCGCGATGATCGGATGGCGTTTAGACATAGCAGGAGGTCCGGAAAGTCAGTCCAGGCTGGTCAGCAGCCGCGGCTTTTCGATGGTAAAACCCTGAGCGTAATCCACACCCAGACTGGTCAGCATATCGAGAACCGCGCGGGTTTCAACCCGTGAAGCAATCACTTCCCGTTTCATGTAGTGCGCCATATCAACCATCGACTTCACCATGGCCTGATCGGTTTCACTGGCATCCAGTTGGCTGGTGAAGGCGCTGTCCAGCTTGATCATGTCCACCGGCAGGCTGCGCATGAACTGGAACGACGTTGGCCCACTGCCGAAATCCCCCAGGCAGAAACGGCACCCCAGCTCCTTCATTTCCTCAATAAATTCTGAAATTCCCTGAATGTCGTTGATCGCGGACGCCTCGGTTATTTCGAACCACAATCGTTCAATGGGAGCGTCTTTCTGGCTCAGCTTGTCGTAAATAAATTCCATCAGTTGCTGATCGTTCAGCGAGTGGCCAGAGAGATTGATGCAGATACCCCCCATGTGCTCCGGGTCAGGTGCATGGTCGCGAAGCCAGTCCAGCATATGCCCCACCACCCAGCGGTCAACCGCCTGCATTCGGTCATAGCGCTCCGCCATGCGGACAAAATCCTTGCCGGTGATGAGGTTGCCATCGTCATCATACATACTGATGAGAACCTCGTACTGCGCTGCCATGGACGTGCGCGCGTGCAGCGGGATGATCTTCTGGCAACGCAGCAGCACACGCTCCTCGTTGAGATCCCCAAGGTTGGCCACCTTCGCCGCAATCTGCTCCTGACGGGCATGGTCGTGCGCATCCAGGGAGTACTCCATCACCTTGCCATGGCCGCGTTTCTTGGCCGACTTCATGGCTTCCTCCGCCGCCTTCAGCCAACGTTCGGCGTTCGCCAGTGCCGGCAACTCAGGGGCCAGGCCAACACTGGCCGAGAGATGGTAGCTGCCACTGTCGAAAACAAACTCCATGGCTTCTATCGCCGAGACGATCCCACGAGACGCTTCCAGGGCGTTTTCCGCCGGTAGCAAAAGCGCAAACTCGTTACCCGAGAACCGGGCCAGCGGCATGCCATCGCCGACGTGGCTGCGGAGCACGTCGGCCACCCTGCGCAAAGACTCATCACCGGCCTGGTAGCCGGCCGTGTCATTGAGCAGACGGAACTGGCGCAGGTCCAGCAACACCAGCGACCTCTGGTCCTCGCGCCGGGCCAGTTGCTGATCCAGCATACGTTCAAATTCGCGGCGCCCCAGCAAGCCGGTCAGTTCGTCATGGGTGGACGCCCACGACAACTGGTCATAGACCTTGCGCACCATCCGGTCGATGCTCTCGTCCACCAGCGGCCGATCGTACTGGTTGTCTGGAACGATAATGCCTTTGCGCATGTGCTGGGCCAGAGCTTCCAATTCCAACTCGACCACGCGCATGCCCTGGTGATTAACGAACACAAATCGACTGAAGCCACGGGCAACCCAGACCAGGCGGATATACTGGGGTTCATCCGGTTTTTCCTGATCCCGCAACCAGTCCCCGGTACGCAGTTGCTGGGCCCGGTTAATCCACCGCTGCAGGCTGCGCTGATCACGCTCGGACAATGCCTGGCGCTTATCGTCCTCGCTTTTCAACGGTGGAATTTCCACCATCTCGGGCGGGGTTTCAGGGCTGCGCACGAGAAACTGCTTGAGTTCATCCCGTATCTGAGAGGATGGCATGTGGTTGCTGGAAATAGACGCCAGCCCATCCTGGATCACCCGCAGCAGATCAGGCAGATTGATATTGCTCTGCGGATCCTCCGCGAAGGTCATCAGCGAATCGATCACCGACAGGTAATCCTGCCACAGTGGGCTGTCCTCTCCCTGACGAATCCAGGTCAGCGACAACAGATCTCGCCAGCCACCATCCAGCAGACTGACCACTGCTTTCGGCACTTTCTTCCCGGCCAGCTTAAGCTCCAGTACCCGGGCAACCGCCTTCTTGGATTCAGAAACCTTCTGGGCGCCCTCCGCCGCTGCCGTTACCCTCTCCACGTTGCGGCGGTATACCAGATTCTGGCGATCAATCAACGAGTCCAGCTCTTGTACCGCGTTTTCGAACACGCCGGTATCCTGCTCGAAATCCGTGGCTATCCGCTGGATCAACTCATCAATGCGCCGCTGCACCACCGGATTGATGCGGCCGCCTTTCACGCCCAACTGGGCCAGGCGGTTCATCACGCCGCGTACCGGGCTTTCCTGATCGTCGAAGAATTCCGGGTCACGCATCACCACTTTCAGCACCGGCACTTCCAGTTGGCGCATTCGTGACTGGGCGTATTCACTGAGTTTCGGGCTTTCCACCACACTGTTGAAGAAGCGGTCCACCACGTCCAGAGTGCTCTGCTGTTCTTCAGCCAGGGCATGTTCACCGCTCTCCTTCACCATTTCCACGACGCGTTCGCGGAGAGAGGGCTGGTCCGGAGCCACGGTCGCAGCCTGCACCTGGAGCTCCTGCAATTGCTTCTGTAATTCTCCGGCTGACAGCTCCCTCGCGCCGGAGGCAAAATCAGTCGGAGCAACGTCACCCCTCGCCAGGCGGCTGGCAGACAGGGTACCGAGGAGATTCTTTACGGTGGCAAACGCGGTCTGGGCGGCGCTGGCATAGCCACGGAACTCGGCCACTGAATTACGGGATGACGGACGGCTGGTCTTTTGCTCCGGGGCCTGCTTTACCGCCGCTCCAGAGTCGTCCGGTTGCGGAGCCTCAGGCGGCTGAGCCTCAGGCGGCTGAGCCAGCTTTTCCTCGCGCCGTTCGGATTTCTTTGGCGCCTGTTCACTGAGATACTTGCTGAGATCCAGGTCCGGCAGCACACCATGTCGGATCAGGATGCTGTTCAACTCCCGGTACAGCGGCCCCAGGTGCATCAGCACCGATTTTTCGAAGACACGCAGGCAGACTTTTTCAACGTCACGATCCGCCTTGAGCTGGCTCAAGCCGACATGGAAGGACTCACAGATCAGCGAGGGGCCCAACGGATTGTGATGCCCCGTGGAATTGGCAATGCCCAGTTTATCCAGCCGCAACTTCAACTGAAGCAATTCACCCCGATACTGGGTATCCGCCTTCGTGACCATCACCCGGATCGTCAGCCAGTCTTCGAACTCGCCCTTGTCGACAACCGACAGTTCAGACCCGGGGAATCCCTTTGGAGCGGGTTTTAGTGGCGATTCCAGACTGCGAGCCATCTGGTGCCAGATGACTCGCTGTCGGGCCTGAATCTGGCCAGACGCGTCCATGTATTCATTGGCCTGCTGGTCATTGCCGGCCTTCTGGGCAGCGTCCCGCAAGGCGGTTGTCATCTGCACAAGACAGGCATCCATCAACGGCTCAATGTACTGAATCACAGCCTTCGCGGATTGGTGAAGAACAAACTGGACCTTGTCACTGGGTGCCCGTAGTGACGCACGATCCTGATGACGGTTGGCGCCACACTGCTCCAGCATGGCGCTGACCGCTTCAGGGTTGGAGCGGGTAAAACTAACGCCCATCGCGCCCTCTATTCGACGCCTGACATTCACATGGAGCTCGTGGCGCTTGAGGCCGTCAGGGCTGCGGAACCGTACCACCAGATCCTCGGCACCCCGCGAGAGCACCTGATCCAATTTTCTGGACGTTTCCCCGGAATAACGTACGAACAGGCCTTCCGCGCAGAAATCGGCGATCTGGCACGGCAGATTGTCACCACTGCCAACGTCCAGCTGAGCGGCGAGTTTAATCGGTTGGCGGGGGCTCGAACGACGTTCTTTCGGATCCATGAACTACCTGATATCTGGTAAAGCCGAGTGACTCGATAGGGTAAACTGTTCCTGTCACCGGCCGGTATCCCTGAAAGGCAGCGGTAGCTACCTGCTACTTGGGGGAACATGGCTGTAATATAGCGCCTGGCAGCGATGCCAGCCAGCCACAAAATAACAGCCTGGACTATGAAACAGCTTAGTCAGATCTACCTCGTTATGCTACTGATAACGACACTTTCAGGGTGTACGACTTTAGGTTATTACAGCCAGGCGGTCAGTGGCCACCTGTCTTTGATGATGTCCACGCAACCTGTGTCCGGGCTGATCAATGCACCATCGACGCCGCCAGCGCTGAAACGGAAACT
Organism: Marinobacter sp. B-12; assembly: GCF_056857915.1. NCBI lineage: Bacteria > Pseudomonadati > Pseudomonadota > Gammaproteobacteria > Pseudomonadales > Marinobacteraceae > Marinobacter > Marinobacter sp. B-12. Next base: position 63,009 of record NZ_JBSXOB010000036.1, read on the forward strand.
CCTGGTGGCGAACGAAGCCCGTCGTTTTGCCGCACATCGCCTGGCATTGCCGGTGGGAGACGCCTTTGCAGAGTACGTTGAGCTTGGGCGGCCCTGGGTGGTTGTCAACCTGGTGGCCGCCCCGGAGTTTTCCCTACAGGCCCATCGGTGGTGCTATCCGGTGGTCGGCTGCCAGGCTTACCGGGGCTACTACGAGCTGGAAAATGCCCGGGATGAGCAGCAATTATTCATGGAAGACGGCTACGATACGTTCATCGGCGGTGTCACCGCCTATTCAACCCTGGGCTGGTTCGACGATCCTCTTCACACCGGCTTTACGTCCTTATCAGACAACCGCATGGTAGCGCTGATGTTCCATGAACTGGCGCATCAAGTGGTTTATATACGCGACGATACGGCCTTTAACGAGAGCTTCGCAACCGCCGTGGAGTTGGAAGGCCTCAGGCTGTGGCTGGAGACAAAGGATGACGATTCGGGGTTCCAGAGAGCGCTGACGCGACTACACCAACGCAACCAGACCCTCGCCCTGGTCGACGATGCATCCCGGCAGCTTGAAGCACTCTACAAGCAACAGGACACGCTGCCACGGGCCAAACTCCGGCACCAAAAGGCACAGCTGTTCCAGACCCTCCAGGACGAGTATCAGACCCTATCGGCAACCTGGGAACAGCCTGGCCCCTTTGGAGAGAACCCGACCGGACTGAACAACGCCAATCTCGCCCTGTTCAGCCAGTACAACCAGCATGTGCCCGCCTTCCGGCAATTACTCCGTGACCATGCTGGCGACTTCAGCGACTTCTATAACGCGATTGAGACCTTGGCAGGTCAGTCCCGGGAAATTCGCCAGCGCCGGCTATCCGATCTAGGACAACGCTTTCACGAAGACCTTTGAGTTACGCTGGGTATTGTAGGAAGCCAGCTTCGGCCCCGGCAGTTCACTCGCTGTGGAAGGTTGGAACCCTCGTTCCCGGAACCAGTGCTCGGTCTGGGTGGTCAGCACAAACAGCCGACGGATACCCTGCCCCCGGGCCAGTTTCTCAACCATCGCCAGGATCTCGTCGCCACGCCCGGCGCGGCGATAGGCCTGATCAACGGCAAAACACGACAGCTCGCCCGCACCTTCATCGGGGTAATGGTATAGCGCGGCACACCCCACGATTGTGCCGTCCCGTTCAGCCACCACAAACCGACTGATCTCGGTTTCCAGCATTTCCCGGGAACGGCGTACCAGGATGCCCTGCTCTTCCAGCGGCTGGATCAAACCGAGGATACCCCCGATGTCCTCCACCCGGGCCTGGCGGATCTGCTCGTAGTTGTCGCCACTGACCAGCGTGCCCGCACCGTCACGGGTAAACAGCTCTTCCAGCAACGCGCCATCATCGACGTAACTGATAATATGAGCCCGACGCACACCTTTCACGCAGGCGTCACAGGCTGCCCGCAGCAGATCGCCATCATGCCCCTGCACCATACCTGCCGCCAGGCGGTCAGATGCCTGACGAGCGGACAGTTCACGGATCAGTCCGGTATTTTCATCCAGCAAACCCTGATTCTCGGCAAACATGATGAGCTTCTCAGCCTGTAGCGCAGCGGCCACCTGACTACCCACATCCTCATAAGACAGGTTAAAGGCATCTCCGGTCGGCGAATACCCAAGCGGCGGCAGCAGTACGATATGACCCAACTCCAGTAACTTCTCGATTCCGGCCACGTCTACCCGACGAACCTGCCCGGTATAGCCAAAATCGATGCCGTCCAGAACGCCTACCGGCCTCGCGGTGACATAGTTGCCACTGCTTACCCTGATTCGTGCATTATGCATGGGTGAGTTCACCAGTCCCATGGACAACTGGCTTTCCAGATACGCCCGCAGCCCACCAATGGCTTCCAGCACCGGCGTCAATTGTTGTTCCGGCGTTACCCGCAGGCCTCGGTGGAAAGTGGATTCTTCGTTTGCCGCGTCCAGACGCGACTGAATCTGGGGCCTTGCACCGAAGGCCACCACGAGCCGGATACCCAAACTGCTAAGCAAAGCAATGTCATGAATGATGTTGATCAGGTTGTCATGGGCAATCGCATCCCCCCCAATCGTCAATACCACAGTGCGACCACGGTGTGCATTGATATAAGGCGATGAGTGGCGGAATCCATGCAACCATTCGTTCGATTTCAAGTTCTTCTCCTAGAATCCTGTCTCGTGGCAGGCATACACCCAAGCCCGGTGAGCGGTGACAGAGGGCCTTTTCAAAACCGTGGAGCGCCAGGGATGGCGCGACCGAGCCCTACAGGGACGTATTCACGGGCGTGTTTTGGGAAGGCCCTCTGTCACTGCTCCTGCACCGGTCCAGAATAGCCATCTCTAATGTCTACAGGCAAAACTCCCGAATCAACCCCTTGAGTATCCGAACCGCAGGGTCCAATTGTGACAATTCGAGGAACTCGTCCGGTTGGTGGGCCTGGTCGATGTAACCGGGGCCCATGACCAGGGTTTCCATTCCCAATTTCTGCAACCAGGGTGCTTCTGTGGCGAAGGCCACCGCTTCCGCACTGTGGCCCGTCAGCTTCTCACAGGCGCGGACCAGTTCGGCTTCGGCCGGGGTTTCAAAGGGCGGCACACCATCGAACAACGGCTCAAATGTCAGCGACAACTCACGGCTTTTGGCGACCGGCTGCAGCGTGTCGAGAATCTCCTGGCGCAGTGCCTTCATGTCCATGCCGGGCAACGGTCGAAGATCAAAATGCAACTCGCAGCGGGCGCAGATGCGATTAGGATTATCACCACCGTGGATGCAACCCAGGTTCATGGTGGGTAACTGAACCCTGAAATTGGGGTTGCTGTATTTCGCCTGCCACCCCGACCGCAGGGCCAGCAGTTTACCCAGCGCCTCGTGCATGCCCTCCAGGGCATTGCGTCCAAGGGACGGGTCAGAGGAATGGCCGGACTGGCCCTCGAACACCAGGCGCTCCATCATGATGCCCTTGTGCATGCGCACAGGCTTCAAGCCGGTAGGCTCGCCGATGACCGCATAGCGGGCCTTGGGACGACCGGCCTCGGCCAGCGCCCGGGCACCGTCCATGGAACTTTCCTCATCGGCGGTGGCGAGGATGATCAATGGCTGCTTCAGATCCTGGCCCACAAAGGCCTTGGCCGCCTCTATGGCCAGCGGGAAAAAGCCTTTCATGTCGCAGGTGCCAAGGCCATACCAGCGGTCGTCCCGCTCGGTCAGGGTAAACGGGTCGCTTTGCCAGCGCTTGTCATCAAACGGGACGGTATCGGTATGGCCCGAGAGCACCAGACCGCCGGGGCCACTGCCCAGTGTGGCGATCATGTTGTACTTTCCGGGCAATCCGGGCACTTCCAGTATCTCGACGTTGAACCCCATGGGCTCCAGCCATTCGGCCAGGGTACGCACCACCGGTTCGTTGCTGTGATCCCACTCGGCAGACGCACTGCTGATCGACGGTTGTGAGATCAGCCTGGCAAGCATCTCGCGAAGGTCAGGCAGGTGTTGGATGGATCCGGACATAGAACACTCTCCGCCCTGATGTGGGGCTAGCGGGCCTGGCCTTGGCGCCAGACCTCAAACGTTGCAATCAGTCGAATGGCAATCGGATACGCCACTTCCCCGCCATCAATCAGCCGTGCGACTTCCAGTCGTTCGTCGCCCACGCTGACCAGGCGGCCTTCCACAACATTACCATTGTCCAGCGTAACTCTCACCGTGCGCCCGACCCAGGTTTGCGCATTCTCCGTGTTGGCCAGGTTCCAGCCATCAACAATCGGGGCACTCTCTCCCGGCACCACCGGTTCAAGCACTTCCTCCGGCACATCCGGTATCGCGGGTTCGATACGTTCAAGATAGACATCGGGCACCGCCGAACGGTTGTAGCGGACGGCGAGGCTGATGTCTGTGGATTCTCCACTGCGAACGGGTATTCCCCATGCCGGTGCCGAGGGGTTCAGTTCCAGCGTCAATTCCCCGCCTTCTGTCAGCCATTGCCGATACAAGGCCAGCAACTGGTCGCTGGCACCAAAGCCACGGGCCGCCAGCGACTCGCGAAACGCTGCCATGACGATACCGGCCCATTCCCCGGTTTCTACACCCGATTCCCGAGCACAGTAGGCCGCAACTCGACGCATCAGACCACCATCCCGCAGTGTCACGGTTACCGGCGACTGCGTGGATTCCGACAGGGCCGGCAGTGATAGGGGATCCAGGCGAGCGCCGGGCCAGTCCAACTCCACGCTGCCGGCGTTGGCCGTTGTCAGCTCCGCGTAGAGGCCATCACCACTCTGAATGACCATAGCCTCACCGGACACACCATTTACACCAAGACGCATCAGATCACCACTGCCCAGTTGCTGGCGATGATCAGGACCGCAAACCGGTGAGAACAATGCGGGGGCTGCCTCGCCCGCTGCCGTCACCCAGTTGCGGAACATGTTGGTGTCGAGCCCCAGGCTCAGGTTCTCTGCCACCAATGACCAATGCGGGGGCAGGTCCGCAGGGTCCAGGAGCGCGTTCACAAGGGCGACCGGAGAGCCCGCATTGAACATCAACCGGTGGAACGCCACCGGGCGGGTAAGCCGGAAGTCCTGGTAGCTGCCATCACCCAACACCAGTCGGCCGACAAGGTCCGAGCGAATATTACCCCGATCAATAACGCCCAATTCCTCAATCGCCTGCTGGGCATCGGCCAGCCGCTGGTCAGCCAGCCACCAGATCGCCCCCTTGAACGACAGGTAGCCTATCAGAGCCAGGATAACCAGAAAGGTCAGCAGGCGCTTCATGATTTGGTCCTCTTGGGGCATGACGCCAGGGTGTTACCTCGCACAGCGAGGCAATAGGCGGCAATGGTCAGTTACGGGAGATCAGGGTACCGACACCTTCGTCCGTGAAGATTTCCAGCAACGTCGCGTGGGCCACGCGGCCGTCGATGATATGGGAGGTTCGAACGCCATTCTCCACGGCGTTCAGAGCGCAGCGGATCTTGGGCAGCATACCGCCGTGGATGGTGCCATCGTCAATCAGGTCGTTAACCTGTTTTGCGGTCAACCCGGTCAGCACTTTATCTTCCTTGCTCTTGAGGCCGGACACATTGGTTAGCAGGATCAGCTTTTCCGCCTTCATGGCCTCCGCCACCTTACCCGCTACCAAATCGGCATTGATGTTATACGACGCGCCATCGGGACCGACACCAATCGGAGCAATCACCGGAATAACATTGCTGCGGGTGAGCATGTCAATCACTTCCACGTTCACACTCGCGACTTCACCCACATGACCGATATCAATGATTTCCGGACGCTGCAGTTCCGCAGAACGGTTCATGACTTCCAGCTTGCGGGCGCGGATCAGGTTGGCGTCCTTTCCAGTCAGCCCCACGGCCGTCCCACCATGAGCGTTAATCAGTGAAACAATCTGTTTGTTGACCTGGCCACCCAACACCATTTCCACCACGTCCATGGTCTGGCTGTCGGTGACCCGCATGCCGTTCACGAAATTGGATTTGATGTTAAGGCGTTCGAGCAATTCACCAATCTGGGGGCCACCACCGTGGACCACGATGGGGTTGATACCCACCAGCTTCATCAGAACGACATCACGGGCGAAGCTGCTTTTCAGCTCCTCATTTTCCATGGCGTTGCCGCCGTACTTGATCACCACCGTTTTTCCGGTAAACCGCTGGATATAGGGCAGCCCCTTACTCAGTACGGCCGCCACCTGCATTGCTGTTTCACGATCCAGAGCCATTCATCTTGCCTTGTTAGTCAGAAAAGTCGGTCATTATTCCAGAGCTGTCAAAAATCCGCGACAAGGTCCGGAGCCGCCTTTTGAAGCTGCTCACGGAATACCGCCTTGATACGCTCGAGCGCCTCCTCGGTTTCTGCCTCGAAGCGAAGCACCAGCACCGGCGTTGTGTTGGAAGCCCGGCACAGACCCCAACCATCGGTAAACTCCACGCGGATACCGTCAATGGTACTGATGTTCCCATCACCGAAGTCCCCTTCGCGACTCAGCTTCTCTATCAGCGGGAACTTGGTCTCGTCCGAGACCTCCACGTTCAGCTCCGGTGTACTGATGTCTTCTGGGAAATCCTCAAAAACCTCATCGCAATGCCGGTCTTCGACACCAAGGATTTCCAGCAACCTGGCAGCAGAATACAAGCCGTCATCAAAACCCATCCAGCGTTCGCCGAAGAAGATATGTCCACTCATTTCACCCGCCAGCAAGGCTCCGGACTCCTTCATCTTGGCCTTCATCAGGGAGTGACCGGTTTTCCACATGATTGGCCGCCCCCCAGCCTCGGAGATCACGCCCGCCAGACGACGGCTGCACTTTACGTCATACAGCACATCGGCACCGGGGTTACGCGACACCACATCCCGGGCAAAAAGCATCAATAGGCGGTCCGGCCAGATGATCTTTCCGGTGTTGGTCACGACCCCCAGACGATCGCCATCGCCATCGAAAGCCAGGCCGATATCGGCACCTTCGGCCTTCACACACTCGATAAGGTCGGCCAGGTTTTCCGGCTTGCCAGGATCGGGATGATGATTGGGAAAACTACCATCTACCTCACAATAGAGCGGTATCACTTCACAGCCCAACTCTTCGATCAGCAACGGTGCGAGCTCGCCGGCGATGCCATTTCCAGCATCCAGAACCACTTTCAAAGGTGCCGCAACCGCAATATCACCCACGATACGATCCAGATAGGCGCGGCGCACATCTTCCGAAGACTGGGAACCTTGGCCAATGGCAAAGTCCCCCGTGCGGATTCGCTCGAGCAGTTTCTGGATGGCCTCGCCGTGCAGGGTTTCGCCACCCAGCATGATCTTCAGACCGTTATAGTTGGCCGGGTTGTGACTGCCGGTCACCATGACACCGGAACCGGTATCCAACTCGTGGGTCGCAAAGTAGAGTACCGGGGTGGGCACGGCACCGACACGGATCACGTTGCACCCAGTGGCCATGATGCCCCGCGCCAGCGCGTCGGCCAGGTCCGGGCTCGAATGCCGGCCATCATACCCAATGCAAAGGCTGTCCACCCTCCGCTCAATAGCTTCACTGCCGATGGCACGGCCGATCACGGTGACAATATCCGCCGTCAGGGTTTCGTCAACAATGCCACGAATGTCGTAGGCCCGGAATATGGTGTCTGAGACCTCGGCCTCAGGCAGGCTGACTTCTTCAACGTCTAGCGTATCGTCCAGGCCATCGGACCCGCCGAAGCCCAGCACGTCGTCATCGCCATCAAGCATATCAATGTCCAACACATCTTTGTCCTGGAACAACGGCTCATCTGCGGTTGATTGGGACGGCGGCCGACTGCCCGGTTTCGGCCGCGCCGATTCACCGGCTTTGGCGACCCGTTTTTCCACCATCTGGGCGAGCCGGTGCAGCACCTCCGCCGTCGACGCCACCATGTCCCATTTCAGTGCCGGTGGCTTGACCCGCTCACCACCAAAGACCTTGTGTGTCCATTGGATCAAGGCTGTTACGTCCTGCCGCAGACCTCGCTGGGCACTGCCGAGCACTACCCAGACAATGATAGCAGCGACCAGTGCCGGAACCAGAGCGAATACGATGGCCAACGTGCCACTGAAAAGGGGCGCGGGTTCGGAGGCAGGGGTGTATCTGAGTTTCCAGTCAGGGTTGACAAGGTCCCGCTCGTACGTCGGGCCATTGCCACTACCACGGCTGACGATGTTACGCGTTGAACCGTTCACCGACTGTACCAGGGAAAACTCTCCGCCCAATGCCGGGTTTACACCGGCCATCAGCGGTTGCAGCCGGGCCGCATCGAATACCACCAATACGCTGCCAGTGACTGCGCGGCTCTGGGGGTTGCGAACCGGCGTCGACATCTGCAGGTACCACTGGCCGCTGCGCGGAAACGCATCTGGAAAAAGCCTCTGACCCGTCTCCGCGCGGCGCGCAAGATCCAGGCCGGAAAAGCCCAGTGTTGGTTCGGAGGATGTGCGGGGAATGTCTCCGTAGGGAAAGAGGTAAACGGCCTCAATATCCGGCAACACCCTGGCGAGATTCGCCGCGGCGGCGCTCAGGGGGGCCTCTCCTCTCAGCGCGGCGCGCACATAATCCTGATCGGCGATACCCTCAACCGTGTCCTGCAACAAGGCGAGCTGCTGATTGATACGCACAGCTGCAGCGTCTGCCTCCAGGGCGGCCTGAGCTTCATAACGACGGGACTCTGCCGGAACCGCCAGCAGAAAATACAGCAGTGCTGCCGAAGCCACTCCGGCAAGCACCACCACGAGGGCCTGGAAAACAGCGACTGACGTCAGCCGTTTATGCCGTGGGCCGGTCGCGGATTTTTTCTCGTTGCTCTGTTTTTTTGTCTGCTTCCTGTCCGGTTTGGCGTCAGATGCAGCATCCTCAGAGTTCTTCTTTTTGCCAAGCTTCATAGTCCATCCTGCAGGTGTTTTCGCCCGAATTCTTCAATTATCAGGGAAGTATAGACCCTGGGCAGTGATCTGCGTCTGATACCTTATCGGGTTCCCGTGGAACCAAAACCGCCGTCACCTCGCACACTGGCGTCAAAGGACGACACCACTTCAAAGTCTGCCTGTACGACTGGCACAAGCACCAGCTGCGCAATGCGCTCACCCACGTTGATGGTGAACTCGGTTTGCCCCCGATTCCAGCAGGAAACCATTAATTCGCCCTGATAGTCAGAATCAATCAGGCCGACCAGGTTACCCAACACAATGCCATGTTTGTGGCCGAGGCCGCTGCGGGGAAGAATCATCGCTGCCAACGAGGTATCCGCGATGTGAATCGAGAGCCCGGTCTTTATCAGTTCGGTCTGCCCCGGTTTGAGTGTGAGCGGCGCGTCCAGACAGGCACGCAGATCCAGGCCGGCAGAGCCGTCCGTCGCATATTCGGGAAAGGGAACTGAACGACCGATCCGGTCATCCAGGATGCGTACCTGAAAGGTTTTGCGGGTCATTGGTTTTCCTTGTTACAGACTGCCAGCGGAGCCAGCCTTTGATTTGAGATGTTCACCAATCAGCGCAATCAGCCGCTCAGCGATTGCCAACTTGGTATCGGGCCCGATGACCTCCCGGCCCTGTGGCCAGAAAGCGATCACAGCATTATTGTCACTGTTGAAGCCCAGCCCCGGCGCAGACACATCATTGGCCACAATCATATTCAGCTTTTTGCGTGTCAGTTTATCGAGGGCATAGTGCTCAACGTCCCGGGTTTCTGCCGCAAAACCCACGGTAAAGGGCGCATCGGCACGCGCCGCTATGGCGGCGAGGGTATCGGGATTACGCACCAGCGACAGTCTCATGCCCTCGTCCGTTTTCTTGATCTTGTCGCCGGCACAGCTGTCGGGGCGATAATCCGCCACCGCCGCCGTCGCAATAAACAGATCGCAGCCTTCATCCACGGCGCCACTAGCATGCTCCAGCATGTCCTGTGCCGTTGTCACACTGCGAACCTCAACGCCCGCCGGCGCTTCAATGGACACCGGACCACTGACAAGGACGACGTTCGCACCGGCCATTCTTGCGGCTGAAGCCAACGCATACCCCATTTTGCCAGAGCTGTAATTGCTGATATAGCGCACCGGGTCAATCGGCTCCCGCGTAGGACCTGCGGTAATAACCACACGCCGCCCCGCCAGTGGGCCTTTGGTAGCACCGGAAATCAGGTCAAACAACACGGTGGGCTCCAGCATCCGACCCGGCCCCACATCACCGCAGGCCTGGGCGCCCTGGCCGGGCCCCAAGAGGGTCACCTGGGCATCCGCCGCCAGCAGTTCAATGTTTCTCTGGGTCCTGCGGTTGCTCCACATGGCCTGATTCATCGCCGGAGCCACCGCGATGGGGGCTTCTGTGGCACAGCACAGGGTGGTCAGCAAATCGTCGGCCATGCCCTGAGCCAGGCGAGCAATGAAATCCGCGGAGGCGGGCGCAACCACTACCTGATCAGCCCATTTTGCCAGTTCGATATGCCCCATTCCGGACTCTGCTTCCGGATCCAGCAAAGAAGTTCTGACCGGCTCACCGCTAAGCGCCTGAAACGTCAGCGGTGTCACGAAGGCCTCGGCGCCACGGGTCATCACAACCCGCACCTCGTGACCAGACTTTTTCAGCAGGCGAACCAGTTCTGCGCTCTTGTAGGCAGCAATGCCACCGGTCACACCCAGCAGAATTCGTTTAGCGGCCATCAACGGCTCCGTATTCATCACGAAATGAAAGGCTTATAAGATAGCATGCCAGAGCGCTGTCGGCAGCCTCACAGCATGCTAGAATTCCAACTGCTCACAGGGCACCACCGCCCCCGTATTCAAGGCGCAGGATGCGCGTCATCACGATAGAAAGGACTCCATCATGTCAAATTCAGACTGGCCCACCGACGAACGCCCGAGGGAACGCCTGCTGGCCCACGGCGCCGCCAGCCTGTCGGACGCGGAACTACTGGCCATATTTTTGCGAACCGGCACGGCCGGCACGCCCGTGATGGCGCTCGCCCGCCATCTCACCGAAGCCTTCGGTGGCCTGCGGGGATTGATGACCGCTTCCCGCAGGCAATTCTGCGACGTTAAAGGGCTTGGCACCGCAAAGTACGCTCAGGTCCAGGCCGCCATGGAAATGGCCCGACGGGTCATGGACGAGCCGCTTCGCCAGGGGGACCCATTGCGCTCACCGGAGGATACCCGGCGTTTTCTGTGCAGTCGCCTTGGAACCTACCCCCATGAGGTTTTCTCAGGTCTGTTCCTGGACAACCGGCATCGGGTGATCCGCTATCAGGAGTTGTTCCGGGGAACCATAGACGGCGCGGCCGTCTACCCGCGGGAGGTCGTCCGGCAAGCCCTGGAATTCAACGCAGCGGCCGTTATTTTTGCCCACAACCACCCCTCAGGGGTTGCAGAACCCAGCCAGTCGGACATCTCACTGACCCGGCGATTGAAAGAAGCGCTGGGATTGGTGGATATCAGGGTTCTTGACCATATGGTTGTCGGCCATGGTGAGGTAATATCGCTTGCAGAACGGGGGTTGATGTAAATCCGGCGGTGCTTCGCCGGAAAACTGGCCAAATTCCCAACAAATTTTTGCGTTGGGGAGGCAGTTCTGGTATAAAAGCGTCCCTTTCTGGCGGCGTCTGGCGAGCAGCGTGCATTTTTTGAGGCGCAGGTAGCAACCAGAGACCCGATTAAACGATTTAAATACGCATTTTCAGGACCAAAGCTCAGGTCGGAGGCAAGTATGTCCAGAGTCTGTCAGGTTACCGGTAAGCGACCGGTCACCGGTAACAACGTTTCTCACGCAATGAACCACTCACGTCGTCGTTTTCTGCCCAACCTGCAGAACCATCGCTTCTGGGTTGAATCAGAGAAGCGCTTCGTAAAGCTGCGCGTATCCACCAAGGGTATGCGTGTTATCGACAAAAAAGGCATTGACGCTGTGCTGGCCGATCTTCGTGCCCGCGGCGAGAAATTTTAAGGAGCCGCATCATGCGCGAGAAAATCAAGCTGGTTTCATCAGCAGGTACTGGTCACTTCTACACGACCAACAAGAACAAGCGTAACACCCCGGAAAAAATCGAGATCAAAAAGTACGATCCGGTTGTCCGCAAGCACGTTGCGTACAAGGAAGCGAAGATCAAGTAAGATTTTCGTTACCAAAAAAAACCCGGCCATGGCCGGGTTTTTTTGTGCTTGCCGCTAAAACGTTTCCAGATACCCTTTGGGCAACTTGATGTCCATGGCGATCGGCAGATGATCCGACACCGGATAGCTGACTACCTCCGACCGTCGTATCTCCAGGCTGGGGCTGACCAGTATGTGGTCCAGCGCCCTCTCCGGCCTCCAACTCGGAAAACTGTGGGCCGTCTCGGGCAACGGGACCAGGTTCGAATGTTTCAACGGCGTGTTGCTCAACAACTGCTCTGCGTGGTTATTCAGATCCCCCATGAGAACCACGTGTTGATACTCCGAAATCAACTCCTGAATATACGCCAGTTGCCGCTGCTGAGCCGCCTTGCTGAGCGATAGGTGCATCATCACCAGCACCAGGGGATCTTCTTCGGCCCCGTAACGGGCGAAAATGGCGCCCCGCCCCGGAATCAGCCCGGGCAATCGGTGCTCTTTCACATCCAGGGGACGATAGCGGCTCAGCAGGCCATTGCTGTGCTGCGCCAGTTGCCCAAGGTTTCGGTTGAGCTGCTGGTACCAATAAGGAATACCTGAAGCCTCTGCCAGATACTGCACCTGATTGATATAACCACTGCGCAGGCTGCCACCATCACACTCCTGCAAGGCGACCACATCGTAGTTGCTCAGCAGGGTGGCGATACGGTCAAGGTTCTGGATGCGGTTGCGGTGAGGCAGAAAGTGCTGCCAGCTTCGGGTGAAGTAGTGACGGTAGGAGGAGGTGTTGATGCCGACCTGGATATTGAAGGTCAGCAGCCGGATGTGACGATGAGCCTCGAACGCTGGAACATGCTCATCGCCGGAACAAGCCCCGCGCGGGCCGTTCGTTGACCTGAGGATACCATTCAGCTGCTTGCGAATACGGTCGTACATGATGGCAGCTCAGACTCCTGACAAGACCCGGTCACGGCCAGCGGACCGGGCTCATGCGTTTACTCGGCCTGACCAGCACGCTCCTGCTCGATCAGGTAATCGACAACCTCCAGTGTCGCTTCATGGCTACCCGCCATGGAAGCCGTAACCCTGTACTTACCATTCACAAGCATAGTCGGTGTGCCGGTAACACGCGCACCCCGAATCTTGGACTGAGCCTGCTGCATTTTGGCATTAACACCGAAGCTGTTGTAATTTTTGAGGAATTCTTCGCCGTCGACACCGTACCCTGACACGAAATCAGCAAGAGCCTCACCCGAATTCAGCGGGCGGCGCTCTCCCGCAAGCGCATCAAAAAGGGCGTCATGGACCTTGTCCAGTTCTCCCATGGCTTCCAGCGCGTAAAAGGCCTTGGCATGGGGCTCCCAGGAACTGCCCAGGGCCGCAGGAATCTTTACGTAGTTGACGTCTTCCGGCAGATCTTCCGCCCAGCTTTCGACCAGCGGTTTGAAGGTGTAGCAGTGAGGGCAGCCATACCAGAAGACCTCAGCCACCTCGACTCCACTATCACTGGCGGTTCTCACCGGGGTATCCAGCACCTGATAGTGCGTCCCTTCCTCCCAGCTGGCGGCGCTGGCCTGCGCAATAAACGACATGGCCAGGATGGATAATGCGGCGTTCCGGATTAATCGGATCATTCATGGTCTCCGGTTATCAGATTGGATGATGTGAAGGGATTATGACCCAGCAGGCACGAAAAGTTCCACCGGGTATGGATTAAACAGCGGCAACCCATAAAAAAACCCCGCATCAGCGGGGGTTTTTCAGTCTAACGCGTGCCGTGCATCACTGAAGACCGGACACGTAGCTCGCAACGGCCTTGATTTCAGTATCGGTCAACTTGGCGGCGACATCCATCATGATGGATGCGTTCTGACCAGCATCACGCTCACCGTCTCGATATGCCTTGAGCTGCTTTTCGACGTATTCAGCGCTCTGACCACTGAGCCTGGGGTAGCCGGCAGGCTCATTACCCATACCTCGAGGGTTGTGACACCCGGCACACGCTGGCACGCCAGAAGCCATGTTGCCACCGCGGTAGAGCATCTGCCCCTCATCAACCAGATCGGGGTTGGCCTGGGCAACAGTGATATCCTGACTGTCAAAATAGGCCGCAAGATCCTGCAGATCCTGGTCAGACATGTCGCTCAAAAGCCCCGTCATTTCGGCAATTTCACGCTTGCCTTCCTTGATCGCGACCAACTGCTGATACAAATACTGTTCGCCAATGCCCGCCAATTTCGGATAAACCGCCATCACTGGCTTGGCGCCACCCTGGCCATGACACCCGGCACACACCGCTGCATTTGCTTCGCCTGCTTCAGGATCTCCCGCCCCGTGAGCCATCGCTGTGAGGCCAACACCGAGAACAACTCCTGCGATCAGTTTCTTCATGCTCGCTCCGCTTCTCTCATCCAAAAGTTTTCTTCGTTATGCAGCCGGCAGGCACTGGCCAAGAAGGCTCAAACCGGGGCTGTTCAGCAGCAACGCTCAGCGTACTGCCCGGATTTGGTGTAGCATTATACATTAATCCCTGATAACTGAAATCCAATAGGAATGCCAACACCCGTGTCATCAGACCTGACTCAAAAAAGCCTCTCGTTCAACAGTGCCCGGTTCCTGATCAGCGCCTCGCGCCTGGAGGAATGCCCTCCGGATCACGGCTCCGAGGTGGCCTTCGCCGGCCGCTCGAACGCGGGCAAATCCAGCGCCATCAATTGCATCACCACCAACGGCAAGCTGGCCCGTACCAGTAAGACCCCCGGACGCACCCGGCTGATCAATTTCTTCTCACTCAACCGTGAGAACTGCCGGTTGGTGGATCTGCCCGGATACGGCTACGCCAAGGTATCCCGGGACATGAAAGATGACTGGCAACAACACCTTGGCCACTACCTGAATGATCGCCGCTGCCTGCGGGGGCTGGTACTGGTCATGGACATACGCCACCCATTGACGGACTTCGACCAAATGATGGTGGAATGGTGCGAACATAACAACCTTCCACTGATGATTCTTGCCACCAAGGCCGACAAACTGAAGTTTGGCCACGCAAAGACAGCCATGATGGGCATTTCAAGGAAGCTGGAAGCATTTCAGTGTGTGGAACACCTGATCATGTTCTCGGCAACATCAAAACGGGGAGTCGACGAGTGCCGGGAGGCACTGACCACCTGGCTGGAAGCCGACGACTAACTAGTGTCCCATTCGGTTAATTCGCGCGCTTATTATCAATGGCACTCAGCTTTGCCCGCGCCACCGATGTCATAATAGCTTCGGCGCTTTTATGCCACCGGAACGGCTTGGCCAGTTTTTCGTTGTGGACCTTAATGTAC
>NZ_JBSXOB010000037.1:0-8369 GCF_056857915.1 Marinobacter sp. B-12
CGTTTGAGTGCTAACCTGAAGCGAGTCCGAGATCCCTTGAGGCGTCTCGCCTTCATTCAGTAACAAAAGAATCCTGGCACGTTGAGCCAGATGCTGGCTCAGAGTATTGGTTCGGCACCAGCCTTCGAGTTCCAGTTGATCATTTACGGTCAGATTAAATGGGGCTGCGGGCTTGGGCACAATGGAAACCTATGCTTGCTGATCGATGAGTTCCCATTATAACCTTTATGAGACAGCGAATTAACCGAACGGAACACTAGTTTACCGCGAACGTTCCCTTTGCCTCTCTAACCGGTCCCGGTTTTTCCGGGCCTTTTCGTTTTCAAGGTTTCCTCGTTGAACTGGTAAACGGCCAGGTAAAAGATCCAGCACCGCTGACAGCTCCTGGCCGTCTTGGGCTTGCTTTTGCCATTGAGGTTACAGTTTGAAATAGTTCTTGCTGTTGTGGACCAACGCAAAGCAGCACCTCCTGGTGCTGCTTTGCGGGTTGCTTTAACTGATCAGATCAGAAGCTTAACTTGGCCATAAGCTCAACTTGCTGACCATCCGGGCGCAAGGGGCCCAAGGCCAAGTTGTACTTGCGCCACTCCAGACCGACCTCAAGATCCTGGGTGATGTTATGAATCACGTTAGCGCGGTGGGCTTCGTAATCAGTCTCGGCATTATCGTCGACTTCAACACTGGTATGGGCGATATTGGCGCGCCACGTGCTGTTAATGACATAACGAAATCCAACATCATAACCGGCTTGGCTGACAGCTTCGCCATCTTCAACATCTGGAGAAGTTAAGCTGTTGTTTGCTCCAACAGCAGTAAAAGCGCCCAGGCCTTCACCGTAATGTGCGTTTACATTGAGGCTGTGTGGTCCGATCATGAACTTGGAGCCGATGGCTCCGCCTCCCACAAAATCACCGTTTTCGATTTCACGTCCGGATGCCGTGAGAATCAGCCGATGACCGCCGTCAAAATTCAGGTTGTAGTTGACTGCAACATCAGGAATGTCGGCGTCATCGTTAACAGGATCCTGGGCACTAAACCGGAAGTCGCCCGCTTCGTGGCTAATGAGGTTGGAGCGGAAGTTCAGTCCGCCGAGAGTGCCACGGGGGCCCGCGAAAAAATCGAGATAGTCGTTATAGGTTACCGCCCAGAACTGACCGGTCCAGGTCTGGCCCACTGTGGTCTGGTCAACCTTGATGAATGCATGGCGAAGCCGCAGGTCGTTGTTCTCGGCGGGATATGAGCCGCCGTAAAAATCGCCTTCCACGAAGCCGACAATCGTATGGCCGTCCTTCTGGGTAACCGTCTTTAGGTTAACGCGGGACTGGTTCGCACGAGCAAATATACGGGAATCACTCCGTCATCGATCTTTTCATAAATGGCTTCGGTCTTGAAGTAACCGCCAATGCTAAATTTTGTGTCATTGAATTCACCCAACTCGAGGGCATGAGTAGCAGGAGCAACGCCAAGACCAGTTGTGATCGCAAGTGCTAATATTGAATGTTGATAGTTCACTCTTTTTCTCCTTATTTTATGGAGCTTTAACTATCGATTATTAATGATTTATCAAATATCCGATTTGTGAATATCTCTATCCATTTTTTGTACATTTAAATATTTAGGTATTTTGTTTTCTGTTGTTTAAATATGATTTTGGTATGAAGGGGAATGTATTTTGGTTTTGTCGTTAAATATAAAATATCTAGCGATATAGTGACTTATTATTTCTGCAAGGAGGGTGAGAAAATAAAATCGGGTGAGCCGAAAGATAAAAAAGCCATGCCTTTTGATGAGTAATTCTGTAGGGCCAGTTATATAGCCGGATAAATTTGATATGTGATTTTTGTTTATTAAAGTAGAAGTCGCCGCATTATGGGGTTGATGCATGCCTCCCCCATTTAGGTACTGGGGGGAGGCAGTTCATCCATGTATGACAAGATCCGTATCAGTCGTCGATAGTGTTTTGGAAGTGCTCTCTGATGCTAGAACGGATACTGCATGCCGGGACCCATTACACTTATCCATTGTGTTTGCGTGAACTCATCAATATTCGCAGGGCCACCAAAACGGCTGCCGTTACCGGATGCGCCCATGCCACCAAACGGAACCTGGAACTCGTTGTTCACTGTCTGGTCGTTAATATGGAGCATACCTGAACATAGTTGGGTCGCGACTTTTAAGCCACGGGACTCCGACCGGCTATGCACCGCCGCCGCAAGACCATATTCTGAGCTGTTCACCAAAGCGACTGCTTCTTCCTCTGTATCAAAAACCGTAATCGGCGCCACGGGACCGAATATTTCCTCGCGCCAGGCTGGCATGTCGGGTGTCACGTCCGTCAGAACAGTTGCAGGGTAGAAGCGACTGTCGGCCTTGCCACCGGTGAGCAATCGGGCCCCAAGTTCAATGGAACGGTTAACAATATCTTCGACATTTTTGGCTTGACGGTCGTTGATCAATGGCCCTATGTGTACCTGTTCGCTGGCAGGGTTGCCCACGACCAGTTTGGCTGCACGACCAGCCAAGAGCTCGGCGTATCGTTCAGCCACACTCCGCTGTACCAAATGACGGCCCGTCTGCATACAAATCTGACCCTGATGCAGAAAGGACCCCCAGGCCGCACACGATGCAGCGGATTCCAGGTCGGCATCATCAAGAACCACTATGGCGTTGTTGCCCCCAAGTTCCAGCGAAACCTTCTTAAGGTTCCTCCCGCAAATTTCTCCTATCTGCCGCCCTACTGGAGTTGAACCGGTAAACGAAATCATCTTCACATCGGGGTGCCTTACGAGTGCGTCGCCCGTCTCTGCTGCGCCTGGTAGCGCCTGGAACACGCCCTCGGGGATACCCGCAGCCGCGAACAGCTCTGCCAGAAGCAGTCCTCCACACACGGCGCTTTGAATATCGGGTTTCAGAATCACTGAGTTGCCCATTGCCAGTGCTGGTAGAACTGACCGAAGGCTTAGAAGGATGGGGAAGTTCCAGGGAGAGATAACGCCGACAACGCCGATAGGGATACGTTTCCAATAGTTGCGACGACCCGGCATTGCGGACGGGAAAATATCCCCAGTAGCTTGCATTGGAAGGGCTGCCGCCATATGAGCCTGCTCAATGCATGCCTGTAGCTCCCATTCTGCTTTGGGTGCAGTGGAGCCGCATTCACGGATGTTCCATTGATTGATCGTTGTGGCATTATCTTCCAGAGAGCGTGCAACCCGACGCATGATGGCGGCTCGCTGATCAAATGGCATCGCGGCCCACCCCACCTGAGCCCGTTTGGCAATGCGGGCGGCATCATCTATGTCATCTTTGGTACCGGTTGCAAGCATTCCTAGTTGGTTTCCGGTTGCGGGCTCTGTCACCGAAACGAGTTCGCCGCGACCAGGTACCCAGCTGCCCAAGAAAAGTTTTCTATTCCATTGAGCGGGTGTGTTTGTAGTCATTTTCTGGTCTCCTGGATGTTAATATTGTTTGTTTGGTTCATATAAACCTGAGGTTCGTGGTCAATTCATCAATGATGTAAATAGTCCCGATAATCCTGGGAAAATAACCAAAAGAAGTAAGACGCCAACTTGAAGTAGCAAAAATGGAAGTGCAGATTTATACACTATGCCAAGGTTGGTTCCCGCTGGAGCGACACCTTTCATGACAAGTAGAAGCAAACCAAATGGTGGCGTTAACAAACTGATTTCCATGGCAATTAGTGTCAATACTCCAAACCAGATGGGATCGATCTGAAGACTTGCTACTAGCGGCATAAAGAATGGCAGTGTAAGCATTATCATACTGATTTGGTCTGTGAAACACCCTAGAATCAATAGAATAAAGACCATTATTATGACAACCATAAATGGCGACAAATCAAATTCTAGAAAGGTGTTAAGTAGGCCTGTTGTTGCTCCCGAAAATGAAAGTATTTGGGAAAATGTAGTTGATGAAACAAGAATGAATAGAATTATCGTCGATATTTTTGCTGTCTCAAAAACTGCGACTAAAAATGACTTCATATTTAGTGATTTGTAGCAGAAAGAAGCGATAAAAGACGCTATCACCCCAAAAGCTGCCGATTCCGTAGGCGATGCCCAACCGATCAGCATTGAGCCTACAACGACGAAGAAGATACACAGTAGTGGTACTACGTCCCGAAAGAATGGTTTCCATTTTTCAGTCCCTCGGAAAGACTCAGCGTCGTCGATGGGTGCCAGTTGGGGATTTATGGAGCATCGAATCAGAACATAAATGAGAGTGGCCCCCCCAATCAACAGTCCCGGCACTATGCCTGCTACGAGTAGTTTGCTGATTGAAATCCCCGCGAGGCTTGCCAGCGTGACCGCCAATGCCGACGGAGGTATGAGCATCGCTATTCCGCCAACAGCCAGAATTGGCCCCATCGACATTGTTGGATGATAGCCTTTCCGTTCCATTTCGGGGAGCATCGAACTGCCCATCATCGCGGTGTTGGCGATACTCGATCCTGACAATGTCGCGAACGCCGTTCCGCCCAGAATAGACACGATACTGAGTCGACCAGGGACGGCTGAGATAAGTCGTTCAATGGCTGATATTGCCCGATATGCTAGCCCCGTATGGAAGAGAACTTCGCCCATAAGAATAAAAAGCGGGATAGGTATCAGTGAAAAAGACGAAATCGCCTCTGCTGAGTTCAGGGCCATTTGCACTAAGCCGAACTCGCCACCGAGGAACACAAATGCACCGAGTATATTGATCGCAAAGAATGCAAAAACGACGGGGACTCCAAGAATCATAAGAAGCAGAAGAGGCCCAAGTAAAAGGAATAGACTGAGCTGCCAATCCATTAGGATGATCCTCTTGCAGGTATTGTTAGTCGCCGGAAAAATTCAATGCAAATCAATAGAAAGCAAACAACTGGGGCTGTCAGGAGCCACCATTCGGGAACAACCAATGACTTGATTTTTAACGTCTCGTTCATGAAGGCTTCGAAAGTTACACGAAGCATCAGATAAAATAGTATTGCCCCTATAATTAATCCTATAAGGTTGATTGACACTTCTATTTTTTTTCTGATGTGCTCCGGCGAACCGTGAAGTAGGAAGTCGACCTTAATATGTGCCGACTCATATAACACCCATGGTGCGGCAAGAAATGCAGAAAAACTAAGTCCATACTCACATATTTCAGTAACCCATGACCAAGAAAAACCGCCAGTGTTTCTCAGAATTACATTCGTAAAAATAAGAATTGAAATGAAAAATATTATCAGGCCAGATGTAACGCCCGATATTTTCATTAGTAGGTCATAGGTTTTCGCAAATTTTGTCATTTTTTATAATCTCTCTGACCAAAGGTTGCGATACTCATCGGTGGTTATTCGATGATTGTTTTAATCCTGTTGGCAACATTGGGTGAGTTTTTAATAACGTCAGCCCAAGCGGCATCTTTTGCTACGTCAAGGAACTTCTTGCGTTCAGTACCTTGCAGTGTAATGACTTCTATGCCGGATTCGGCTTGGCGCTTTTGCTCAATCTTATTGATAGACTCATTCTCGTCATTCAGTGATTCGAGCCAGATGGCATTATCCGTAAGATAGTTCTGCTGTTCGGTTGATAAGCTATCCCATTTGCGCTCATTGATCATGACGGTCACTTCTGCATGGTAGAAACCAGGGTCGATTCGGTATTTCGTTTGTTCTTGCCAACCAAGGTCAAAAATACCTTGCATAGTCCAGCCATATCCGTCTACAACACCACGTTCCAGCGCGGTATAGACCTCACCAGGGGCCGTTTGTACAACGCTCGCACCAAGAGCTTCAAAGAAGGATCGGTAGATCGGGGTTACTCTCAGACGTTGACCATCTAACTGGGCAGACTCAATCGGTTTGTTAGTGTAGAGATGGAACTGATTGTTATAGTTGGTGAAAGCAAGTAGATGGACGTTCATTTCGTCCTTCCATATCTTTTGAAGTTCCGGCCATTTTCCGGTTTCGCGTAGTTGTTGCGGAGAGTAGTTCGTCAACTTCAGCGCGTCAGCTGACGGCATTACATTGCTGTAGAAGGCACCCGTCGATAGAATCATGTCAACAACGCCATTTTTGACCGCATTTCCAATTTGGAATGGAGGCATTGCTTCTGGGCCGCCTATTAGCTTGATCTGTATAGGGGAATTTTCGTCTGAGTTTATTTTTTCTACAAATTTTTCAAACGTGCGAGTGAGCGCGGTATTCATGTTAAACCCGCTAATTGCGGTTATTTCAGTTTTTTCTTTAGCGAATACACTGGTCGACGTTGAAAATAGTAACGCGACACAAACTAAAAAAGCGGATAAGTAGAGGTTTTTTTTGTTCATATAGTTCACCTTTTGGTTGTTTGAGTTTTATATTGCTACTTCGATAAGAAATGGTCGGCTCATTTCAAGAGCTTTTATGTAATGTTCTTTGAATTCTTTAATGGTTCTAACTTTGATGGCACCTACCCCGTACCCTTCAGATATTTTTACGAAGTCGACATCTTCGATAGTTAATCCTGGAACTTCATCGTCGACACCGAATAGTTCAGAGAACCATTTCAATGCTGAATACCCTCTGTTATTAATCACCACGTAAATAGCAGGGATGTTGTAATGTGCAGCCGTCCACAATGAAGCAATGCTGTAATGGGTGGATCCGTCACCGATGAAAGCCACCACTTTCCTGTTCGGGCAGGCCAGCTGAACACCAAGTGCTGCGGGCATCGCAAAACCTAAGCCGCCCGCCGCAGCGAAGTAATAACTGCCGGATTCTTCCATTGTTACTCGCGACCAGAGGGTTGCGAGTGTTGATGTAGCTTCATTCAGGTAGATACTGTTTCGGGGGGTCAGCGCGTTAACCACATCAAAGAGTGACTCAGGAGTAAGTGTCGCGTCATCGTCTATATTCCGGCTAACTGTCATTTGGAAGCAGGGACATTCGGCCGCTTTTTCGGGCAGGCTTTCGTAAAGCGCGGCGACAACGCTCTTTATGCTCCCAACTACCGCTTCACCGACCGGGGCCCTGGCAGCTTCGTCGCTGTCGGAGGTGATGTGAATCAGC
Source organism: Marinobacter sp. B-12 (assembly GCF_056857915.1). Lineage (NCBI taxonomy): Bacteria > Pseudomonadati > Pseudomonadota > Gammaproteobacteria > Pseudomonadales > Marinobacteraceae > Marinobacter > Marinobacter sp. B-12. Next base: position 7,043 of record NZ_JBSXOB010000037.1, read on the forward strand.
TCTGCCTGGTCAGGAATCAGTGTGCCGGGATCATTCTGGTGATAGCGAAAAACAGGGCCGCCAATGACGATGATCAGGTCATGGTCAATAAGGTGACTACAAAGAGCCGCTTCTCCGGCAGGCAATATTCCAGCAAAGCACCGGTGGTTTGTTGGAAAGGGGCAGCGGGGCGCGGATGGTGCAACCCAGGCCGGCGCATGAAGTTTCTCGGCCAGTTTTGCGACAAGACCATTACATCCCTCACCATCGACCTCCGGGCCGAGGACCAGTACTGGATGTTTAGCCGCCTGGATCTGATAACTTATTCTTTCCAGGAGCACCTTATCTGGTGCTCCGCAGTGCGAAACGCGTCGTTTTTCTAGCTGGAGCGCATTCTCACTGATGGTTTTTTCCCAGTCATCGTAAGGTATCGAGACGTATACAGGCCCCTTGGCCGGGGCCATTGCAGAATTGAGTGCCCTATTGATGGAGTGGGGAACCTCCTCATGGCTCAGTGGTTCAAAGCTGTCCTTTACTAGCGGCCTGGGCAGCATGGTGGCATCTGTGTTTTTAAGCATCGGATCAGCGTAGGTCATGGTTCGGGCTTGCTGCCCAGCTGTTACAACGATAGGGCTATGGGAGTTGCGTGCGTTGGTCAGTCCTCCCATTGCGTTTCCAGTCCCGGCAGCAGAATGCAGGTTAACGAAGGCTGGTTGGCCCTTCGCCTGTGCGTAGCCCTCTGCAATCCCTATGACAACGCCTTCATCCAGACCGAGGATGTATTCAAAGTCGTCGGGAAAGTTTCGCAGAAAGTGCAATTCGTTAGAGCCGGGGTTACCAAAAACCTTGTCGACTCCATGATTTCTAAGTATCTGGAACACTGTTTCTTTAACAGACGGCAGAGTATTGGTCATGAGAGCTTCTTATTACTGATTGGACTTTCACGTTATCAACGCTCTACTCATTGATCAAATAGATATTTAGAGTAATTAAATATCAGTGTTATCTATATCTAAACATTGACTCCATACAAAGAAGATTCAGGCATGATCAAGGCATGTATGGCTATTTGTGTACGTATTAGCATCAGTTTGAGTGATGAACGTCATGCCGACGGACGTTGACCAAGTTGGGTCGTGCTTTCTTCGAGGGAATATCGATGCGATTGTCAGAAATGTCTGGTGTCTGACTGAGACAATTTAAATGTACTAGTGTCCCATTCGGTTAATTCGCGCGCTTATTATCAATGGCACTCAGCTTTGCCCGCGCCACCGATGTCATAATAGCTTCGGCGCTTTTATGCCACCGGAACGGCTTGGCCAGTTTTTCGTTGTGGACCTTAATGTAC
>NZ_JBSXOB010000038.1:0-59137 GCF_056857915.1 Marinobacter sp. B-12
AGTTCCTGGGCGTCGGAAATACCGTCGTTATCGCTGTCGGTGTCGAGCGCATCGATAACGCCGTCGCCATCGCTGTCACGGGGGTTAGACAGGTCACCACCAAACTCTTCCGCGTCCGGGATGCCGTCGCCGTCAGAGTCGGGAACGGACGGGTCAGTGCCAGCCGCGATTTCAAAGCCGTCGGGCACTCCGTCATCGTCCTCGTCACAGCGAGAGACGGTGTTGTCCGGTGAACAGACGTCTTTCACCAGGTTCACCTGGTCAGTTGCCTGATTGGTCGCCGTGTCGCGGATGATCGCACTGATGGAAATCGGGCCATCGTCGAGTTCGGTTGTATCAAAGACCACCGAGAACGACCCCCCACCGCTGCCGTCATCGGCACAGGCAATGCCTGTCCGGGAGAGGGTTGTGCTGGCATCACTGATATCAAGGTCAAGGGTGTCATCCACGGCGCTACAGCTGCCGGCTACCGTGTAGGCGGGTGTTGTGGTGCTGTCCGGGCCTTCGGAGTTGGCCAGCGAGATGGTAGGCAAAGTGACATCGACAGTCAGTTCGTCGGTGCTTATGTCTGAGCTTTGCTGGCCAGCAGAGTCGGTAACGGTTGCCACCACCTCGTACTGCCCGTCGCTCAGCGCAGCGTTACCCGGAATGACAAGTGTCCAATTGTTGCCTGTCAGCGTGAGATTACCATCGCCTTCGGTGTAGGTTCTGGCGTTAACGTTCACAGCCAGCGACGCACCGGAAAAGACCACGGCAGTACCTGTCAGTTCGGGCGTGCTGTCATTGGTCAGCAGGCTGTCTACTGTCGGCCGTTCAACCAGAGTGATCGTGCCGGTGTTGCCGATCGCTACGCCGTTGATCGTGCCGGTGATGTTGGAGCTGCCGGTGGTGTTGTCGGAGGTAAACGTCGCGCTGTAGCTGCCGTCGCCGTTATCGGTCACGTTGCCAACGGTGCCAAGCGTCGCGCTCAGGGTAACGGTGTCACCGCCAGTGGTCAGGGCATTGCCGTTTTCATCGACGGCCTGAACCGTTAAACCACTCTGGGTGTTGCTGTCCGCGACCAGTGTCGGTAACGAAGTAGCGATAGTACTCTGGCTGCCATTGGCATCGCCGGGCGCAAACTCCACGCTGGCCGTGTCACTGATCTGTGAGGCATCGAGAGTACCACTGACCAGCGCTGTTCCCGCCTCGGTAGACGAGGTCAATGTTGCCGTGTAGGTACCGTCGCCGTTGTCGGTTACCGGGCCAAGACTGCCTGAAGAGGTGGTGAGGACAACCGCATTTCCACCTGAATCAAGGCTGTTCCCGTTCGCGTCAACGGCCTGAACCGTCACCGTAGAGGTTGTCGTGCCGTCCGCCGTAATGGGTGATGGCGAGGCCGTAATGGTCGTGTTGGCGGCTGTGGCTGGCCCCGCAACAAAGGCGACACTGGCGCTATCGGTGATCGAAGCCGCGTTCAGTGTGCCGCTCACTGTGGCCGTTCCTTTTACCGTGGATGACGTTAGCAGAGCCGTGTAGGTGCCATCGCCATTGTCGGCAAAGTTAGACAATGTTCCGGCGTTCGAACTCAGAGCAATCGTGTCACCACCGGTAGTCAGGTTGTTACCGTTGGCGTCTTTGGCCTGCACGGTAATGGTGGTGTTGGAAACGCCATCTGCAGTAATTGAAGACGGCGTGGCGGTAATGGTGGATGTCGCAGCCGAGGCATCACCTGGCACGAATTCCACACTGGCACTGTCAGTTATGTCGGCGCCGTTCACCGTACCGGTGATCGTTGCGGTTTCAGCGGTTGTTGACGATGTCAGCGTCGCCGAATAGGTACCGTCTCCGTTGTCGGTGACGTTGCTCAAAGTGCCCGCGGTTGTTGCCAGTACCACGGTATCGCCACCAGAGGTGAGGGCATTGCCATTGGCATCGATTGCCTGGACGGTCACAGTCGAAGTCGTTACGCCATCGGCGGTAATCGACAGTGGTGCGGCCGTCAGTGTGGTATTGGCCGCTGATGCCGGGCCCGGAGTGAACGTAACCGTGGCGTCGTCAACAACGGTTTCACCGTCAATGGTGCCGGTGATCGTTGCATTGCCGGCGGTTGTGTCGGACGTCAGTGTGGCTGAGTAGGTTCCGTCGCCATTGTCGGTAACGGCGCCAAGAGTACCGAGGGTGGTTGAGAAAGTGACGGTCTGGCCGCTGAACGACGTGTTGTTCGCTGCAACGTCCCTGGCCTGGAGCGTAATTGTGGACGTGGTTATGCCGTCTGCGACAATGGAAACTGGATTGGCGGAGAGGATTGAGTCCTCTGCAGTGCCGGGTAGCTCCGGCCCCTCGTTCTGCACATGCGTAAAGCTGACAGAATTGAAATCCTGCTGAACGGGGAAGCCACCATCATTATAGAAAAGCAGTGCTTCGATGGTGTAGGTGCCGCTTTGCTCCTCGATCTGGTATGTCGGGCTGTAGGATTTAGTCAGGGTTTCTCCAGCCGTTGCGGAAAAGTCCTCGGAGAGAACGCCAATGTTGTTTCCGTCCGGATCGATGACGTTCAGTTCCACGCGATAGTCACCGGTGGTGTTAATGTCGATGACGGCATCCACGTCCATGGTGACGGTGGAGCCGGCAATACCGTAATTGGTGATGCTGAACGCGGTGGTGTCGGCATCCTCTTCCGAGCCGCCGTCGACCAGTAGCTGTCCCCAGTAGACCGTTAGCGCCCACATGGTACCGGTACCCGACGAATCAGCGATGGTGATTTCCACGAGGTTATTACCCGGTTGGATAATGCTTGGGTCTACTGAGAAGCGGGTTGTGTTGTCAATGTTGTTCTCCCCCGACAGCCTTCCCAGTTCAACGCCATTCAGGAAAACCGTATCGGTCTCCCCCGCTTCTTCGTCGACATCGTTGGCATTGATTGTCAGAACAGCGCTGGTGCTCGGCAAAGCCCCGGTGACATCAATGTTAAATTCAATAGGATAGATGACGTTGGTATTGTCCAGACGAAAATCCATGTCGCCGTCAGCTGCACCTGAGCGAGCATTGTCTTCGTTGTCTGTGTCGGTGAAATAGGTTTCGCCGGCAAACGCTTGTGCACTGACCTGAAAAGCCAGGAGACACAGCAAAAGTCTGAAAATGATCGCCGGAAAACGGCGCCCTTGGTTTGATGGCACGGGAATCCCCCCCCCCCATTGTTATCGTTAAAGCTCTTCAGCGAAGGCTCATAGGTGGTAGAAAACGATCCGCGCTTACAACTCCGTTGATCATTTTTCAAACACCGCTATTAAACTTAATAAACGTTAATAAACCTAGAAAAGATGCGCTTCGAACTGTAAAAAAATGTAAATTTTTTAGAGGGTTAATTTGTTGAGTTCAGGAGAGGTTATGGGTAGGTTGCTACTGGTAGAGAGAATGGGATTAATGGGTGTGAGGGATTGAAGCCCCCGGTTCCGGGGGCTTGGATGGTAAGTCAGTGCGCCAATACCCGGCTCAGAAACGCCTGGGTACGCTCATTCTGCGGGTTGTCGAAGACATCTGCCGGTTTGCCTTCCTCGACTATCTGGCCTTCGTGGATGTAGATCACGCGGTCGGCCACTTCGCGGGCGAAGCCCATTTCGTGGGTCACCACCATCATGGTCATCCCTTCCTTGGCCAATTCCCGCATCACGTCCAGCACTTCACCGATCATTTCCGGGTCCAGCGCTGAGGTGGGTTCGTCGAACAGCATCAGGCGGGGTTCCATGGCCAATGCGCGGGCAATGGCCACTCGCTGCTGCTGACCACCGGAGAGCTGGCTGGGGAACTTGTCCGCCTGGCTGCCGATACCTACTCGATTCAAGAGGCGTTCCGCCGTGGCGTTGGCGACGGTTTCGGGGGCATCCTTGACCTTTCGGGGCGCGAGCATGATGTTTTTCTTCACCGTCAGGTGAGGGAACAGGTTGAACTGCTGGAACACCATGCCGACTTCCTTGCGGATTTCAGCCAGAGCTTTCGGGTTGCCACTCTTCGGGGCAAGCTCGTTCCCGTCCACCACCAGCTTGCCGGACTCGAACTCTTCCAGCCCGTTGACGCAACGGATCAGGGTGGATTTGCCGGAGCCACTGGCGCCGATAACAACCACCACTTCGCCGGCTTCAACGGTCAGGTCAATTTCCTTGAGGACATGCAGGGTACCGAAGTACTTGTTCATGCCCTGCATTTGCACGATCTGTGTCATGGGTACCTATCCTTCAGACAGAAGCCAGTCCGCGCCGCTCAATCAGGCGGAGCACGAGTGAGAGGGAGAGGGTAATCGCGAGGTACATGATCGCCACCACGAAGTAGACCTCGAAGGCGGTAAAGGTGTTGGCGATGTACACCTGGCCCTGACGAACCAGCTCGCCCACACCGATGACCGAGAACAGTGACGTGTCCTTGATGCTCACGATCGCCTGATTGCCCAGGGGCGGGATCATGCGGCGGAAGGCCTGGGGCCAGACAACCGACCAGAAGGTCTGGGAACGGGACAGGCCCAGCGACAGGCCGGCCTCGGTCTGACCTTTGTCGATGGATTGCACGCCGCCCCGAACCACTTCGGAAATATAGGCGCCGGAGTTCAGTGCAATAGCAGCAATACCGGCGGTCAGTGGGTCAATGGGGCCGCCCACCAGGTCCGGAAGGCCGTAGAAGATAAACAGCACCTGCACGAGAATGGGGGTGCCGCGAAAGATTTCGATATACGCTGTTGCGGGCCAGCGAAAGAACCATTTTTTATTGATGCTCAGCAGGCCGAAAATAATACCCAGCACAAAACCGATGGCGAGACCGCCAAAGGAAATAAGCAGGGTATAGGGAATGCCTTTGAGCAGGTAAGGAATGGCATTGATGGCTGCCTGCCAGTCAAACTGAAACTGGAATTCCACAGTGGATGTCTCCGTTGGATGGGGAGTTACCAGCCGGGGTGTTGTGCACCCCGGCTGTGGTTTTCAGTTTTACATGTCTTCCGGCATGGGGCCGAACCACTTCTCGTAGATTTTCTTGTAGGTGCCGTCTTCCTTGATGGATGCCAAGGCTTCGTTGACGTCGTCCACCCACTCACTGCCGTTTTTCAGGGCGATGCCGTACTGCTGGCCTTCGTAAAGTTGGCCAACGGTTTTGACCTTGCCTTCACCGCGGGTGCTGGCGAAGTAGCCAACGTTGGGCGCATCGTAGAACACCGCGTCAACGGCGCCTGACATCAGGGCCATGTACATGTCTGAACTGCCTGGGTAGGGTGTTACGCCGTCATTTTTGTCCAGCGTTTTCATCAGGTAGTCGTAACTGGTGCTGCCGATCTTGGTGCCGATTTTGACGCCTTCGAGGTCGGAGATCTCTTCAACTTTGCCGTTGTCCTGGCGTACCAGAATTCTCAGGCCGGAATCGTAATACGGATCGGAGAAATCAACGATTTCCTCACGCTCCTCGGTGATGGTGATCCCGGCAATGGCGATGTCCACGTTGCCCGTCTGCAGGGCAGGGATGATGCCGTTAAAGTCCATGGTGTTCAGGTCGATCTCAAAGCCGGCACGGTCTGCCACTTCGCGGATGATCTCCATGTCGAAACCGATCATCTCGCCGGTCTCCTGGTCCATCATTTCGAACGGCACGAAGCTGGGGTCGGTGACGACGCGCAGGGTCTCTGCGCTGGCAGTGCCTGCGGCAACGGTAAGTGCCAGTGTTGCGCCAACCGTCTTAAGCCATTTGGTGCTCATACAATCTCCTGTTTTTACTTTTGTTGCCCGTGCACCCGGTGGAGTGCTCCAGAAATGCGGGCTGATCAAGCCTGTTCTTTCCGGGGGCGGTTTGTGGAACTGCAACCCTTACACTTTAGACCATCAGGCGGAGAAATGCAGAAAATCAAATGGTTGGAGGGGGCAACCCTCTCCCATGCAGGGAGAGGGTTGGGGGAGTGCAGGGGAGAGCCGTGAAAGCCTAGAACGCAATTTTCTCCCGCTCACCAATCCCCAGGTTTTTCCAGATACTCAGGCTCGGTTCCGCTTGGTTCAGGGTATAGAAGTGAAGCCCGGGCGCCCCGGCGGCAAGCAGTTTCGCACACATTTCGGTGACCACTTCCTCACCAAACTTGCGGATGCTGTCGCTGTCATCGCCGTAGGCTTCCAGCTGCTTGCGGATCCAGCGGGGAATTTCCGCGCCGCACATGTCCGAGAAGCGGGTCAGGTTGGAGAAGTTGACGATGGGCATAATGCCCGGCACCACCGGAATGGTGACGCCCATCTTCTCCAGACGGTCGATGAAGTAGAAGTAGCCGTCCGCGTTGAAGAAGTACTGAGTGATGGCGCTGTTGGCACCGGCTTCGACCTTGCGGGCGAAGTTCTTCAGGTCGTCTTCCGCGGTGCGGGCCTGGGGATGAAACTCCGGGTAGGCCGCTACTTCAATATTGAAGGTATCGCCGCTGTACTCGCGGATAAAACTCACCAGCTCATTGGCGTAACGCAGTTCACCAGCAGCGCCCATGCCGGATGGCATGTCGCCTCGCAGGGCGACGATCCGGTTGATGCCGTTGTCGCGGTAGACGTCCAGCAGTTCCGCGATGCTGTCGCGAGTGGCGCCCACGCAGGACAGGTGCGGCGCCGTTGAAACGCCCCGTTTGTGAAGGTCCAGCACCGTCTGCACGGTGCGATCCCGGGTGGAGCCGCCGGCACCGAAGGTAACCGAGAAGAAATCCGGATCAACCTCGGCCAGGGTGTTGCGAACCCCTTGCAGCTTTTCCCAGCCCTTGTCGGTCTTGGGTGGGAAAAACTCAAAGCTGAAGCGGCGTTTGAACTGTTTCTGGGTTTCCATGCTGCTACCTGATCAGTACTTGTAACTTTCCGGCTTGTACGGGCCTTCGACCGGTACACCAATATACTTCGCCTGCTCCGGCGTCATCTTGGTGATCACGCCACCAAAGCCTTCCACCATGGCGCGGGCCACTTCCTCGTCGAGATGTTTCGGCAGAACCTGAACGTAGATACCCTTTTCACGGGCCTCTTCCGGAAGGTCGGCAAACTTGCGCTCGAACAGATACATCTGCGCCAGCACCTGATTGGCGAAGGAACCGTCCATGATCCGTGATGGGTGGCCGGTGGCGTTGCCCAGGTTTACCAGGCGGCCTTCGGACAGCAGGATCAGGTGGTCGTTGGCGGACTTGTCGCGATACACCACGTGCACCTGCGGTTTGACCTCGTCCCACTCCCAGTTCTTGCGCATGTAGGCGGTGTCGATTTCGTTGTCGAAATGGCCAATGTTGCACACCACGGCGCCGCTCTTGATGGCTTTGAGCATGTTGGCATCACACACGTTCATGTTGCCGGTGGTGGTTACCAACAGGTCAGTATTCTGCAACAGCGCCTTGTCGACGCCTGCTTCAGTTCCGGTGTTGACGCCATCGAGGTACGGCGACACCACTTCGAAACCGTCCATGCAGGCCTGCATGGCGCAGATCGGGTCGGCTTCGGTGACCTTCACGATCATACCTTCCTGACGCAGGGAAGCGGCAGAACCCTTGCCCACATCGCCGTAGCCGATGACCAGCGCTTTCTTGCCGGACAGCAAGTGGTCAGTGGCACGCTTGATGGCATCGTTCAGGCTGTGGCGGCAGCCGTACTTGTTGTCGTTCTTGGACTTGGTCACTGCGTCGTTGACGTTGATGGCCGGCACCTTCAGCTTGCCGTCCCGCAGCATTTCCTGCAGGCGGTGTACGCCGGTGGTGGTTTCTTCGGTCACGCCGTGGCAGTTAGCCAGAATCTCCGGATACTTTTCGTGGAGCAGGGCCGTCAGATCGCCGCCGTCGTCCAGAATCATGTTGGGTTCCCAGCCATCGACGTCGGCACCAACTGTGCGTTCGAGGCACCAGTCGTATTCTTCGTCGGTCTCACCTTTCCAGGCGAAAACGGGGATGCCGCTTTCGGCAATGGCAGCAGCTGCCTGATCCTGGGTTGAGAAGATGTTGCACGATGACCAGCGCACCGTAGCGCCCAGCTCGACCAGCGTTTCAATCAGCACGGCGGTCTGGATGGTCATGTGAATGCAGCCCATGATGTTGGCGCCTTTCAGCGGCTGCTCGGTTTTGTACTTCTCACGCAGAGCCATCAGTGCGGGCATTTCGCCTTCAGCAATGTTGATTTCCTTACGGCCCCAGCCCGCGAGTGAGATATCGCGAACTTTGTAGTCATCGAAGTTTTTCAGTTTTTCTGCCGGAGTGCTCATATGGTGTTCTCCCGTCTTTGAACTGTTGGCCTGGAGTACTGGTCCCCTGGCCTTGGAATTTGGTGCATCGGCGGTGGGGGGATTCTCTCCCCGGAAACGCTACGAGCACATCCATGTGCGCTTGGGGTCGGCCATCCTTGGCCTCCCACATTCCGGGGAGAGAATCCCCCCACCGCCTCGTTTAAATTTTGGTGATGGCCGTCATTAGTACGACCAAGGCCTTTGATTTGGCCTTTAAAAACTGTCTCCGCTGAAATCAATGCGGGAGACAAAACCTCTATCCCGCCTATTTCGAGAAGCCCTCACCACAATGCGAAGCGGTGGTGAGGGACCCCTTTCATGGACTGTGGGAGGCCAGGGATGGCCGACCCCAAGCGCACACGGATGTGCTTGTAGCGTGTCCATGAAAGGGGTCCCTCAGCGCCGCCGCCCCCATCAGCAGCGGGCTAACCCAAGCTCAACACAACTCAAATGCCAGCAGCATCCTTAAGAAGGTCCGCACGATCCGTCTTCTCCCAGGGGAACGAGGTAAACGTCTTGCCGCCCACCGTCATCTCAACCGGCTCGCGGCCGAAGTGGCCGTAGGCCGCGGTGGCCCGGTACATCGGGTGCAGCAGGTCCAGCATGTTGGTGATCGCATACGGGCGCAGGTCGAAATGCTCGCGGACCAGCTTGATGATCTTGTCGTCGCTGATCTTCCCGGTGCCGAAAGTATTCAGGGAGATGGACGTAGGCTGCGCCACACCGATGGCGTAGGACACCTGAATCTCACACTTCTCCGCCAGGCCGGCTGCGACAATGTTCTTGGCGACGTAACGGCCGGCGTAGGCGGCGGAACGGTCGACCTTGGACGGGTCCTTGCCGGAGAAAGCACCACCACCGTGGCGGGCCATGCCGCCGTAGGTGTCGACGATGATCTTGCGCCCGGTCAGGCCGCAATCACCCACGGGGCCGCCGATCACGAACTTGCCAGTCGGGTTGATGTGGAACTGGGTATCCTTGTGCAGCAATTCCGCCGGCAGGGCATGCTTGACGATCAGTTCCATCACCGCTTCTTTCAGGTCAGCCTGGGACACGTCTTCGTCGTGCTGGGTGGACAGAACGATGGCGTCGATGCCAGTGACCTTACCGTTTTCATAGCGGCAGGTGACCTGGCTTTTCGCGTCGGGGCGCAGCCATGGCAGCAGGCCGCTCTTGCGGGCTTCGGCCTGGCGTTGTACCAGACGGTGAGAGAAGGTGATCGGGGCCGGCATCAGCACATCGGTGTCGTTGCTGGCGTAGCCGAACATCAGACCCTGGTCACCGGCACCCTGATCTTCCGGCTTCTGGCGGTCAACACCTTGGGCGATGTCCACGGACTGCTTGCCGATGATGTTGATGATGCCGCAGGTGTCACCGTCGTAGCCCACAGTAGAGGAGGTGTAGCCAATGTCCTTGATCACGCCGCGCACCAGGTCTTCCAGATCCACCCAGGCGCTGGTAGTGATTTCGCCACCGACGATAGCAACCCCGGTCTTTACCATGGTTTCGCACGCAACCCGGGCACGGGGGTCGTCAACCAGGATGGCGTCGAGGACGGCATCGGAAATCTGGTCAGCCAGTTTATCAGGATGGCCTTCAGAGACCGATTCGGAGGTAAAGACGCTGTAGTCAGGCATAGGGTTGCTCCTCTGTGAGCGTTGCAAATTCGGGCCGGCAATAGGTCTTTGGTTGAGGCCGGCTGTTTTGATGTCGGTATCGTAAATCAGTTTTCAGAGTCTGCATAACTCTATATCAAAAAAAATTGATACAGTTCTGGTTTCTGTCTTATGTGGACTCTGCGGTTTTCCAGAATTCTCTTACCTGCACCTGAAAGCCGTTTCTGAGCCCGATGAACAGTGACTCTCCTGCGGCCAGGCCGGCATCGGTCGCCCAACTGGTGAGCTCTTCGGGTTCAAAGCCCAGCCACAGATCGCCGCAGGCTTCCTTCGCCCAATCCTGGTCGTGGCTGCACAGATCGCTGACAAACAGGCAGCCACCGGTGTTCATCAGTGCCGAGGCATCCAGAAAAATGTCCGCCGGGCTGGGCACGTGATGCAGGACCATGTTGGCTACTACCAGGTCAAAATCGTCACCACGTGCCAACAGGTTGTCGGTGACACCTTCAATCAGATCGACATTGTTCAGGCGCTCATCAATACAGGTGCGCGTGGCCTTGGCGAGCATGTCGCGGGAGTTGTCCAGTGCCACTACATGCTCACAAATCTTTGAGAGCACCGGCAGGAATGCACCTTCACCGGGGCCGATTTCCAGGGCCGTTTTCCAGTCATGACGCTCGGAACGATTGCGAATCAGGTTCGCCACCGGTTCGGCGTAGAGATCAAACGCGGCGATGAGCTCCTGTTGCTCCCGGAATTTCTCCGCATAGCGGGAGAAGAAGGCCTGGGACTGGTCCGCGCGCTGATTGCGAATGGCTTCGATTTTTTCCTGAAGGTGCCCTGGCAGAGGAATACGGTCCACGCTCTGGAAAACCTGGCGGATGGTCTGGTCCGTCAGCTTGTCGCTTTCAAGGTTCAGAGGGCGCCGGTAGAAAATGGCGTTGCCTTCCCGCTGGGGTTCCAGCAGTCCTGCCTTGTGCATCACCTTCAAATGATGGCTCATGCCCGACTGGCGCATCTCAAAGAGCTGGCTCAGCTCCAGAACGCCGAAGGTGTCCCGACGCAACACCCGCAGAATCTCCAGGCGTAACGGATCGCCGCTCGCTTTGAAAATCGGTGCCAGGGCGTCCACAGAGGACAAGTCATTAGCATGCGTGGTCAAGGATGTCATGGGAGGAAAGTGTAGGCATGTCGTGCCGGGCAATCAACATCTATATCAAAATAAATTGATATAGATTCAGATCTATTTGAAAAATCAGATAAAATTTCAGGGCGATAATTCCAGTGTGGGAAACATCCGTAAAACATCCTTAAAAAGAGCGTCGCCGATTTGCCCCGATGGTCACTAATCGGCGAAAATACGCGCCTTATTTTCAACTGCTCACCTTTTGCCGACCAAAAACTGGAGAAACGTCAATGCCGTCTCGCACAGATCTCGCCAACGCCATTCGCGCGCTGAGCATGGATGCGGTTCAGAAAGCCAAATCCGGCCACCCGGGCGCGCCCATGGGTATGGCGGACATCGCCGAGGTCCTCTGGAATGATTTCCTTAGCCACAACCCGGCCAACCCCCAGTGGGCTAACCGTGACCGGTTTGTGCTGTCCAACGGCCATGGCTCCATGCTGCAGTATTCCCTGCTGCACCTGAGCGGCTATGACGTCTCCATCGAAGACATCAAGAACTTCCGCCAACTGCACTCCAAAACCCCGGGCCATCCGGAATACGGCTACACACCGGGTGTTGAAACCACTACGGGGCCGCTCGGGCAGGGTATTGCCAATGCGGTCGGCTTTGCGCTGGCAGAGAAAGCCCTGGCGGAGCAGTTCAATCGCCCTGGCCATAATGTTGTTGATCACTACACCTACGCCTTCCTGGGCGATGGCTGCCTGATGGAAGGTATTTCCCACGAGGTGTCTTCCCTGGCTGGTACATTGGGCCTTGGCAAGCTGATCATGTTCTATGACGACAACGGCATCTCCATCGACGGTGAAGTGGACGGCTGGTTTACCGACGACACGCCCAAGCGTTTTGAATCCTACGGCTGGCAGGTAATCCCTGCTGTTGACGGACATAACCCGGAGGCCGTTCGCGCTGCCATTGAGGCTGGCCGGGCGAATACAGCCCAGCCCACGCTGATCTGCTGCAAGACCATTATTGGTTTTGGTTCCCCCAACAAGCAGGGCACCGAAGCCTGTCACGGCGCAGCGCTGGGAGAGGACGAAATTGCACTGACCCGTGAGAAGCTGGGTTGGAGCCACGGTGCCTTCGAGATTCCTTCGGAAATTTATGGTGCCTGGGATGCCCGTGAAAAAGGCGCCGCCGCACAGGCTGAGTGGGAGCAGACGTTTGCCGCCTACGAAAAGGCTGAACCGGAGCTGGCCGCTGAGCTCAAGCGTCGTATGGCCGGAGAACTGCCGGCGGACTTCTCCGAGAAGGCCCAGGCGTATATTCAGGAGTGCCAGGACAAAGGCGAAACGGTCGCCAGCCGCAAGGCGTCCCAGAACACCCTGAACGCCTATGGCCCGATGCTGCCGGAACTGCTGGGTGGCTCTGCCGACCTGGCGGGCTCCAACCTCACCATCTGGAATGGCAGCAAGCCGCTGACCAAAGAAGACGCCAGCGGTAACTACGTTTATTACGGTGTTCGCGAATTCGGCATGGCTGCCATCATGAACGGCGTCGCCCTGCATGGCGGCTTCGTGCCTTACGGCGCCACCTTCCTGATCTTCATGGAGTACTGCCGCAACGCCGTGCGCATGGCCGCGCTGATGAAGCAGCGCTCCATCTATGTGTTCACCCACGACTCCATTGGCCTGGGTGAAGATGGTCCTACTCACCAGCCAATAGAGCAGTTGGCGAGCCTGCGCACCACGCCCAATATGAGCACCTGGCGCCCGGCGGATGCCGTGGAATCCGCGGTGGCCTGGAAAGCCGCCCTGGAGCGTGTCGATGGCCCGACTGCGCTGGTCTTCTCCCGTCAGGGACTGCCGCACCAGCAGCGTGATGCCGAGCAACTGGCCAACATTGCCAAGGGTGGCTACATCCTGTCAGACAGCGAAGGCACGCCGGACCTGATCCTCATCGCCACCGGCGGTGAAGTGGGGCTGGCTCAGGACGCCGCTGAAGCTCTGCGCCAGAAGGGTAACAAGGTTCGCGTGGTGTCCATGCCTTCCACCGACACCTTCGATGCCCAGAGTGCTGCGTATAAGCAGGAAGTGCTGCCGCTGGAAGTGACCAACCGGGTTGCCGTTGAAGCGGCTATTGAAGACTACTGGTACAAGTACGTTGGCCTGGACGGCCGTGTGGTGGGCATGAGCACCTTTGGTGAGTCAGCGCCGGCCGGTGAGCTGTTCAAGGAGTTTGGCTTTACGGTGGATAACATCGTTGCTGTGGCCGGGGAGCTGCTGGAAGCCTGATGAGTACCGCTGCACCGTATCGCATCGCCATCAATGGATACGGCCGTATCGGCCAGTGCGTCTTGCGTGCACTTTATGAGAATCGTTTTCGCGATCATCTTCAGGTGGTCGCGATCAACGAACTGGCGGATATCGATACCATTGCCCATCTCACCCGCTACGATTCCACCCATGGTCGATTCCAGGGTGAGATAACCGTTGAGGGCGGTTCCCTGCTGGTGAACGGCGACCGTATTCGTGTCGTCCGTTGCGCCGAAGCATCGGAACTGCCCTGGGACGAGCTGGGCATTGATCTGGTGCTGGAGTGCTCCGGTGCTTTCACCGACCGGGCGACGGCCGAGCAACACCTGAAGGCTGGTGCGGAGCGCCTGCTGTTCTCACAACCGGCTGAATCCGATGTGGATCGCACCATTGTTTATGGTGTGAACCAGAATCAACTCACAAGGTCCGACCGAATCGTGGCCGCTGCCTCCTGCACCACCAACTGCCTGGTGCCGGTTATCCAGGTGTTGGACGACGCGCTGGGTGTAGAGCATGGCACGACCACCACTATTCATGCGGCCATGAATGACCAGCCGGTGATCGACGCCTACCACCATCAGGACCTGCGCCGAACCCGCAGCGCCTTGCACAACATTGTTCCAGTCGATACAGGCCTCGCGAAGGGCATTGAGCGTTTGTTGCCTCACATGGAAGGCAAGTTCAGCTCGGTGGCCATGCGGGTGCCCACCATGAACGTATCGGCAATCGACATGGTGGTGAATGTCAGAGAAAACACCTCGGTGGAGGCGGTAAACAGCTTACTAGAAAACGCCGCCCGCGGCCCGCTGAAACACATACTGGGCTACACCGATGAGCTTCTGGCCAGTTCCGATTTCAATCACGACGCCCATTCCGGCATCGTCGACGGAGGTCAGACGCGCGTAACCGGCGGCACCATGGTGAAGGTGCTGTGCTGGTTTGATAACGAGTGGGGGTTCGCAAATCGGATGCTGGACGTCAGCAAACACTGGCTCTCCAGCCACTGACACATTTTTTGATCAGGGGATGAACAACGATGACTATCAAGAGAATGACCGATCTGGATCTCGCCGGTAAGCGGGTACTGATTCGTGAAGACCTCAACGTACCGGTAAAGAACGGCGAAGTATCCAGCGACGCCCGCATCCGTGCCTCGCTGCCGACGATTAAGGCGGCAAAGGACGCCGGCGCAAAGGTTATGCTGATGTCTCACCTCGGCCGCCCGGAAGAAGGCGTCTACGACGAAGCCTCCTCGATGAAACCGGTGGCTGATCACCTCAGTAAAGTGCTGGGCCAGGACGTTCGCCTGATTACCGATTATCTGGATGGCGTTGACGTCGCCGATGGCGAAGTTGTCCTGTTTGAAAACGTCCGCTTCAACAAGGGCGAGAAAAAAGACGACGAAGAGCTTTCCAAAAAGTACGCCGCCCTGTGCGATGTCTACGTGATGGATGCTTTCGGCACCGCCCACCGCGCCCAGGCCTCTACTCATGGCGTCGCTCGCTTCGCCCCGGAAGCCTGTGCCGGCCCGTTGCTGGCAGCAGAGCTGGAAGCCCTCGGCAAAGCCCTGGATAACCCGGCCAAGCCCGTGGTTGCAATTGTCGGCGGCTCCAAGGTGTCCACCAAGCTGGACGTCCTCAACGCCCTGGAAAAAGTCTGCGATTCCATCATCGTCGGTGGCGGCATCGCCAACACCTTCCTGGCGGCCGCCGGTCACCCGGTCGGCAAATCCCTGTGCGAACACGACCTGATCGACACGGCCCGCGAAATCGCCTCCCGCGTAGAAATCCCGCTGCCGGTAGACGTAGTCGTCGCCAGCGAATTCGCCGAGACCGCGACCGCCACCACCAAGAACATCTCCGACGTCAGCGACGACGACATGATCCTCGACGTTGGCCCGGAAACCGCTGGCCAGTTCGCCGAGCTGCTGAAAAATGCCAAAACCATCCTCTGGAACGGGCCGGTCGGCGTCTTCGAATTTGACCAGTTTGGCAACGGCACCCAGTCCCTGGCGAAAGCCATCGCCGAAAGCGATGCTTTCTCCCTGGCTGGCGGCGGTGATACCGTTGCCGCCGTTGATAAGTACGGTGTGAGTGACAAAATCTCGTACATTTCCACCGGAGGTGGCGCCTTCCTGGAATTCGTGGAAGGAAAGACATTGCCTGCTGTCGCTGTGCTGGAAAAGCGCGGCGAATAGCACAAATTTGAATCGCGAGGAGGGCCAGTAAGCCCCGTCCGGGACCGTCAAAAACATGGATGTTTTTGTCGAGCGTACATGGACGTATTCACAGCGTGTCCCGGACGGGGCTTACTGGCCCTCTAAAGCAGACTCCAAACCAAGCAGTCTGCCAAAGACATTATTAAATAAACCAAGGAGACAACCCCAATGGCCCTGATATCGATGCGGCAACTGCTGGACCACGCCGCCGAGCATGGTTACGGTGTACCGGCGTATAACGTGAACAACCTTGAGCAGATGCGCGCCATCATGGAAGCGGCTGACAAAACCGATTCTCCGGTGATTGTTCAGGCCTCCGCTGGTGCCCGCAAATACGCCGGTGCGCCTTTCCTGCGGCACCTGATCCTTGCGGCCATTGAAGAGTTTCCCCACATTCCGGTGGTCATGCACCAGGACCACGGCACCAGCCCGTCGGTCTGCCAACGCTCCATTCAACTGGGCTTCAGCTCCGTGATGATGGACGGCTCCCTGGGCGAAGATGGTAAAACCCCGACCGACTACGAGTACAACGTGGACGTCACCCGTCGCACCGTGGAAATGGCTCACGCTTGTGGTGTTTCCGTTGAAGGTGAACTGGGTTGTCTGGGCTCACTGGAAACCGGCCAAGCCGGCGAAGAAGACGGCATTGGCGCAGAGGGCACCCTGGATCATAGCCAGATGCTGACCGATCCGGAAGAAGCTGCAGACTTCGTCAAGAAAACCCACGTCGACGCTTTGGCCATCGCCATCGGCACCAGCCACGGCGCCTACAAGTTCACCCGCCCACCGACCGGTGACATCCTGGCGATTGAGCAGATCAAAGCCATCCACAAGCGCATTCCGGACACTCATCTGGTCATGCACGGTTCCAGCTCGGTGCCCCAGGAGTGGCTGAAGATCATCAACGAATACGGCGGCGAAATCCCGGAAACCTACGGTGTGCCTGTTGAGGAAATCGTTGAAGGCATCAAGCACGGTGTTCGCAAGGTCAATATCGACACCGACCTGCGCCTGGCCAGCACCGGCGCAACCCGTCGCTTCCTGGCCCAGAATCCGGCTGAGTTCGACCCGCGCAAATTCCTCAAGGCGACCATGCAGGCGATGACAGAAGTCTGTGTTGCTCGCTATGAAGCCTTCGGCACCGCCGGCAACGCCAGCAAGATCAAACCGGTTAACCTTGAGCGTATGTTTGAGCGGTATGCGTCTGGTGAGCTGGATCCCAAGGTTCAATAAGCCTTGGGGTTTGCCTCTGTAGCCTGTTGGTTGCGGGGCTTCGCAGAGGTGGGCTTTTCTTCCGGGACACGTCGTGAATACGTCCCTGTAGACCCCTAAAAAACATCCCTGTTTTTTAGGGTCCCGGAAGAAAAGCCCGCCTCTGCTTGTTTAGCCTCTCGATATCGCCCGCTCTATCAGTCTTCGTCAAACGTTGCCCGAATATCTTTTGCGATAACACTGATGCTGACATGAGTCGCGGTGGGAATACCTTTCCAGAAATGTGGAGCGCCAGGGATGGCGCGACCAAGCCCTACATGGACGTATTCACGGGCGTTTTCTGGAAAGGTATTCTCACCGGGGCGCCACCCGCAGAAATCAACAGGCTACAAGCCCAACCTTAAGGCATGACAAAAGCCAACAACTGATACGCATCAATTCTGATACGCCCCCACCTTGTAATTTCCCCTCACTCATCAAATATAGAGTTAATAATCGGGCGAAAAATGCCCAGCCATCTAAGCAGGTGTGAGGGAAAGCATGGACTTCAAAGACTATTACGCCGTACTCGGTGTGAGCGAGTCTGCCTCCCCCGAGGAGATCAAGAAGGCCTACCGCAAACTGGCCCGGAAATACCATCCGGACGTCAGTAAGGAGGAGAATGCCTCCGACAAGTTCAAGGACATCGGCGAGGCCTACGAAGTACTGAAAGATCCCGAAAAACGGGCCGAATACGACGAGCTGAAAAAGTACGGTTCCCAGAAGGACGGATCGTTCCAGCCGCCTCCCGGATGGCAGAGCGCGTCCGGCTTCGGGGGTGGTGGCTACACCGAAGCCGATGCGGCCCAGTTCAGCGACTTCTTCGAGGAAATCTTCGGCGGTGGCCGTCGCGCGGGAGCCGGATTTGGCTCCGCGTTTGGCGGTGGCTTCGGGGGCGCGCGCCAATCTATGCGCATGCGGGGTGAAGACGTTCATGCCCGGATCGCGCTGTTCCTGGAGGAAGCTTTCCATGGCTGCGAAAAGCAGGTGTCGTTTAACGTCCAGGAAGCCGACGCCCAGGGCCGCGTCGTGCCGCGTCAGAAAACCCTCAATGTGAAGATCCCCGCTGGCATGAAAGAAGGGCAGCACATCCGCCTGAAAGGCCAGGGCGCTCCCGGTATGGGCGGTGCGGAGAACGGTGACCTGTTTATCGAGGTGGAATACGCACCGCACCCCCACTTTACGGTCGAAGGGCGGGATATAATAGTGACGGTTCCCATCGCACCCTGGGAGGCGGCTCTAGGCGCCTCGGTCACGGTGCCGACCGTGGGCTCGAAGGTGAACGTGAAGGTGCCCAAGGGCTCTTCCAGCGGTCGCAAGCTGCGCCTTAAAGGCAAGGGCCTGCCAGGCAAGCATCCTGGCGATCAGCTAGTGGTGTTGCAGATCGTGATGCCTGAGCAGCACAGCGAAAAAGCCGAGGAACTATACAAACAGTTGGCCGAGGCCGAAAAAGGGTTCAATCCACGCAGCAAGTTGCATGTCTAAGCGGGGGATGAAGGATGACTGACAAAGACCATATCCTGAGCGTCGAACTGGTGGAACCAACCGCTACATTCACCTTGCGGGAAATCTGCGAACGCGGGGAGTGCCATGCCGAGTTTGTTATTAAACTGGTGAGCTACGGTGTGATCGCCCCGGTAGAGGAATCCCCGGAAGCGCGCCAGTGGCAATTTGATCTGGAGGCCCTCGCCCGCTTGCGAAAGGCCCAGCGTTTGCAGCGTGATCTGAAAATGAACCTACCGGGGTTGGCCATGTCCCTTGAGCTTCTTGACGAGGTCCAGGAGATGCGACGTGAAGTCGATCGCCTGAATCGACAACTGAGGCAATTTTTAGGCGAGGCATAGTCATAAGTTTGGCGGGTGTGCCAGCCGACCCACCCGCCAAACTTGAAACGCTACTCCTTGTCCATCTTCTGCAACTCCGCGTAAATCTTCTCCGCTTCCTCCATCAACGTGCCATGGGTACGTAAGTCGCCATTGCGCTGGGCATGCAGCGCCTTCTGAAGCTTGGCTTCGTATTCCTTCTGCAGTTTCTTCTTTGGATCGCCCTTCAGGAATCCCAGCATTTTCTCACCTGTTTTCATTCATGTGTCTGGGAGCTTACGCCAATTGGGCACGAAAGTTCACAGACGAGCCCCCGTGTTGCGAATGGTATTCGTATGCCGGACTCCCAATTTCAAACAATTTCACGGGGTTGTTACAAAATCGGTACACGAACACGCCACTCCGTAGTCTACGTTTTGCTCTATAGTCAGGCATAAGCATGGCCAGGCAGGCCACGTCCTGCCGCCGGGATGTGTGATTCAAACGTGTTGACGGAGTCCGTATGCCCCCTCGTTTTCTGAAGGCACTGGTAACCAGCCGCTTGCTGCGACCTGTTTTCCTGATCCTGATTGTTGCTGGCGTGGTGCAGGTGGCCATGAGTCAATGGCTGATTTCCAATCAGGTGAACAGCCTGGTCGATACCGCCGGTTCCGCTCTTGAGGCCAGTAGCCGGGAAGTCAGTGCGTCGTTTGGTGACACGCGTGAAGACGTTCGCAATCGCCTACAGCTTATGCAGCAGAGGACCACGGAGGAGTTGGCGGGTGAATTGACGCGCCAGCAGACGGCACAGCAGGAGCGGGTTGCCAACAACGTTCGGTCGGCGGTTATGTCGGAAGCGCAGGGTCTGGCGGAGGTGCTGGCGGCGGTTGCCGCGCCGCTGATCTGGGACCGCGATGTGCCCCGGCTGACGGATCTTATTGAGCTGGCGGATGCCCGGGAGTCGGTTCTTTTTGCGGTCTATTACGATCAATATGGGGAAAGGCTGACCCGCTATGTCGATCGCACGGATGATCGCGTACGCACCTTGATGGAGCAGGGGGAAGGCCGTGGTGCAGCAAACAAAGTCCTGGATGCGGCAAGCCGCGATCCCAATGTGGTTATTATCACCGCTGATATCCAGCCCGAGGGCACGGCGATTGGCCAACTGAGGATGGGGCTCTCCCTGGAAGGGATCAACCGTGACCTGGCAGCCCTGGAAGAAGAATTCAGCGAGACCATCAGCGGCAGCATCGATGCGCTGCGCCAGACCCTGGAGGTTGAAACCGGAGAGGTCAACCAGCGCCTACAGCAACAGCTTGCCACCATGGGTGAAGATACACAGGCGCGTATTGATAGCACTGTGGAGGCACTGGATCGAGAGGCGGGCAGCCTTTCCTCCAATCTCTCGTTCCTTGCCGTCGGCTCCGTGGTTGTGTTGATTGTTCTGGTGGCGGCCGTGCTCGGCGGCGGTCTTCTTCCCCGCGTGCTCCGGTTGAGTTCAGCCATCTGGCAAATCGCCGATGGTGAGGCCGATCTGACTCGCCGGGTATCCCTCAGAGGCCGCGACGAACTGACGGAAATGGCTCGGGGCATGAATCAGTTCATCGCTCGCATCCAGGAGCTGGTGTCAGACGTGAAGTCTTCTGCCGAATCAGCCGCCGACAGGGCCCGTGAGCAGGGACAGATTAGCCGCGATGCGGTCTCGGCCGTTAATCGCCAGCAGCAGGAAGTGGCCGAGGTATCGGATACCATGTCGGCAATGTCAGGCAGTATTACCGAGGTGGCCGACAGCGTCCAGGAAATGGCCGGTTCCGTCCAGAACGTGAACGCGGAGAGTGAGGCAACGGCAACAATCTCCCGCGATGTGAGAGGGCGACTGGATCAGGTCGTCAGCAATGTGGAGCAGGCCGTCGCGGCGGTTAATGAACTGAACAGCCAGAGTACGGAAATTGATTCCGTGCTGTCAGTGATCGGAGCCATTGCCGAGCAGACCAACCTGTTGGCGCTTAATGCCGCCATTGAAGCGGCGAGGGCGGGTGAATCCGGACGAGGCTTTGCGGTCGTGGCGGATGAAGTGCGTACCCTGGCCAGCCGCACCCAGGAATCCACCACGGAAATTCAGGGCATTATTGATCGCCTTCAGCAGGGCAGCCGCCGGGCGGTGACCGTGATTGATCAAGTTTCGGGGCAGGTGGCGGAATCCTCCGCCGAATTCCGTCGTGCCGACGAGCACTTCGACCAGATCAACCAATTGCTGGGCAGCCTCCAGAAACGCGCGCTTGAGATTTCGGCGGTCGCGGAAGAGCAGGGCAGGAATGCGGGTGAAGTCAGCATCAGCGTCACCGACATCGCCCGCCTGTCCGGTGAAACCGTAGACGCCATCGAACGCTCAGATCAGGCCAGCGGGCATATCGGGGAACTGCTGGAAACCCTGCAGGGCAAGGCATCCCAGTTCCGGGTGTAAGTACGCCCGGTTACTCTACTCACGGAGCCGTGCGCGGGCTTCCCGGTATTCTCTGCCAATTCGCCCGACCAGATCGCTGACCGAGATAACGTCGGTGATCTGGCTGACGCCCTGGCCGGCAGACCAGACGGTTTTCCAGGCTTTGGCTTCGTCGTCCACCGGTTTGAGCTTTTTGCCGTAGTCCAGTTCCCCGGCCTGGTTCAGCTTGTCCATGGGGTAGCCTGCCGCCTCCAGGCTTTGGCGCATGAAGTTTGCGGGAATCCCGGACACCGCCGGTGTGTGGATGATATCGCCGGATACCGCCTCGATAATCATGCTCTGATAGGCCGCTTCCGCCCGCGATTCGGTGGTGTTGATAAACCGCGTGCCCAGATAGCACAGGTCCGCGCCCATCGCCTGGGCGGCCAGAATATCTTCGCCTTTGGAAAGCCCGCCGGCAAGCAGGATCACGCCGTCGAACACCTCGCGGATTTCGTGCACCAGCACGAATGGGTTAATGATGCCGGCGTGTCCGCCCGCACCGGCAGACACCGCGATAATGCCATCCACACCTGCTTCGGCTGCCTTGCGGGCGTGTTTCTGGTTGGTCACATCGTGGAACACCAGGCCACCGTAACTGTGCACCGCTTCGGTCACTTTGGTGGCGGCTCCCAGGGAGGTGATCACTATGGGCACCTGGTGTTTCACGCACAGGTCCAGATCGGCCTCCCAGCGCGGGTTCGTGCGATGTACGATGAGGTTCACAGCGTAAGGCGCGGCTGTCTGGTCCGGATGGGTTTCCCGGAAGTCTTCCAGGCCTTCGTTCATCTGAATCACCCATTCCTCGAAGCCCTCGCTGGTGCGCTGGTTCAGGGCCGGGAAGCTGCCAACAATGCCCTGCTTGCAGCAGGCCAATGCCATCTCCGGGCCGGAGATCAGGAACATGGGCGCCGCCACCAGCGGGAGGCTCAGCGATGTCTTCAGGGATTCAGGTAAGGCCATGAGAATTCCTTAATTTTTGTTGGAACTTATGTAATGTATAAAGATCTTAGCGTGCTCATTACCGCATGAAAATGTCCACGAATGAATAAACAATAAGGAGCTTTACCATGGGCGAGGCAAAAAGAAGAAAAGAGACCGGCGCACCGCCGCCCAACAGGAAGAAAGATCGTAAGTCGTTGTACATCGGCATCAGTGTCATCGTTCTTGTCTTTGTTGCGGTGGGCGTCTTTTTCCTGACGGCGAGCCCGGCCCCCACCTCGGATGAGTTGCCGATTGCCGGCCCTAACGCCGATCCATTTCCTGCCCAACTGGACCGCTTCGGCGTCTCTGTTGGTGACGAAGACGCACCCGTGGTGGTGCGGGAGTTCGCAGACTACCAGTGCCCCGCCTGCGCGCGCTTTTCGGACGCCAGCCAGCAGTTGAAACAGGAATACGTGGAGACCGGCAAGGTGCGCTTTGTGTATTTTGATCTGCCACTCCAGCAACACGACAACGCCATTCCAGCGGCACAGGCCGCTCGTTGCGCCGGTGACCAGGATGGTTACTGGGCCATGCACGACAAGTTGTTCGACATGCAGACCGAATGGAGCGGTTCCAGCAGCCCGGTTGATACCTTTAGCCGCTACGCTGACGATCTGGGGCTCGATGAGCGCCGTTTCAGCCGGTGTATGACCACAGATCTTCACGTCGAAGAAATCGAGCAGAGCCGTCGAGTGGCCATGCAGCTCCGCGTTACCAGTACCCCAACCGTGTTGGTGGACAATATCCGCCTGACTCGCCCCGGCTGGGGGCAACTGTCGGCTGTGGTTGAACGGGAGCTGGCCGGCTCCCAGTAATAATACGGCGACAGCTTCTCTCTGGAAAACTCCCGCGTTGCGGGAGTTTTCCAGGCCGAAAGCGACAGCGCCGGGCACTGTTAATGACGTCGCTGTAACCCCCCGTAATACTTTCCCTCCTCCGTATTCGTTAGAATGGGCCCTCGCGCCCTTTGGCGATTATTAACCATGCTCCGGATTTACGGTCCGGCCCGCAGGAGAAACCAGACTCATGAGCCAGGATGTTGTTGTCTGCGCGCTTTATAAGTTCGCAGTTCTGAATGATTACAAGGCCCTTCGTCAGCCATTGCTGGGCCTGATGTTGGAGAAAGGGGTACACGGCACATTGCTGCTGGCCCGCGAGGGCATTAACGGCACCATAGCCGGCAGTCGTGAAGGTGTGGATGCCATTCGCGACTGGTTGGAGGCTGATCAGCGGTTTGAAGGCATCGACTACAAAGAATCGTTCGTAGACATCCAGCCCTTCAAGCGAACCAAGGTGAAGCTCAAGAAAGAGATCGTCACCATGGGTGTGGAGGGCATTGACCCGAAACGGATCGTCGGCACCTATGTGGACCCGAAAGAATGGAATGATCTCATCTCCGATCCGGACGTATTGGTAGTGGACACTCGCAACCAGTACGAAGTGGAAATTGGGACTTTCCAGAATGCCAGGAACCCGGCCACGGATACGTTCCGTGAGTTTCCGGAGTATGTGAAAGAGAACCTGGACCCTTCGCAGCACAAGAAAGTGGCCATGTTCTGCACCGGGGGCATCCGTTGCGAAAAATCCACGGCGTTTCTGAAGGAGCAGGGCTTTGATGAGGTGTATCACCTGAAGGGCGGCATCCTCAGGTACCTCGAAGAAATCCCGGAATCACAGAGTCTGTGGCGCGGAGAGTGCTTCGTATTCGATGATCGGGTAACGGTGAACCACAAGCTGGAACGGGGCGAATTCGATCAGTGCCACGCGTGCCGCCGGCCGATCACCGAGGAAGACAAACAGCGCCCGGAGTATGAGCAGGGCGTGAGCTGCCACCGTTGCATCGATTCGTTGACGGCGGAGCAGAAAGCCCGCTTTGCCGAGCGTGAGCGGCAGATGCGGCTGGCGGAGCAACGGGGCGAAACCCATGTAGGTGGAGATGCGGCGCGCATCATTGCAGAGCGCAAGGCCCGGAAAAAGGCAGAGCGGGCGCAGCAAGCCCGTAAGAGTGCCATAGGGGAGGAGCGCCGCGCGAAATCCTGACAGGAAACAAGGAGAATTTATGCAGTTCAGAACAACTCTGGCGATCATTACTTTGACGGTATCGCCGACGATGGTCTTTGGCGCTGAGTATGACAATTGGGAAGGTGAAGGGGAAGTGGGTGTGCTTGTTACGTCCGGCAACACCGAGGAGACCAATATCAACGGCCGTCTGGGCCTAGTCCACGAAGTTTCAGAGTGGCGGAATACCGGTGATTTTCGTTCATATTATTCCGAAACCGATGACACCACAACGGCTGAAAAATACAGCGCTGAAGTGCAGTCTGATTACAAGTTTGAGGGCAGCCAATACCTGTTCGTACGCGGAGCTTATGAAGACGACCGTTTTTCCGGATATGACTTTCAGTCTTCGCTGACCACCGGTTACGGTAACCGTGTTTGGCAGCGTGGCAAGCGCTCTTTCCTGGATCTCTCCGTTGGTGGCGGTTACCGGTTTAACAGGCTGGAGGAACCGGAACCAGACGGTAATCAGGAGGAAGAAGAAGCCATCGCCCGGCTGGCAGGCAAGTTCGATTACGCTCTGTCCGATACGGCGTTGTTTCGTCAGAAGCTGAGTGCCGAAATCGGTCTGTCGGAGAACAACACCATCAGCGAGTCTGAAACCTCCATACAGGCAACCGTCGTGGGTAACCTCTCGATGAAGGCTGCGTATCTGGTCCAGTACGTGTCAGACGAGCCGGAAGGAGTCGATGACACCGACACCCAGGTTTCATTGTCACTGCTCTACGGGTTCTGAGTCGGCCCTAAACCCGATTCCTGAGCCCCAGCTCATCCGGGTAGGGGGTCAGGTATTTCTGGCTGCTGAGATAGTCCACCGGCTCCCGCCGCTGGGCCATCCGCAGCAGGGTCATCGGCACTACCAAGGGCACTTCGCCCCGGTGGTAGGCGTCTATCTGCTCCATCAGTACCTGCCGGTCTTCGTCTGCCATGGAATCCCGCAGATAGCCCATCAGGTGCTGCATGGCGTTCACGTGGGAGCCCCGGCTGACCCGCTGGGTCATCGCTTCCATGAACGACGCGATGTATCGGTCAGCAATGTCTTTCAACGGTTCTGATTTCAGGTCGCCGAGCATCGGCCCCAACTGCCGATAGAGTTTCTCGGAATGGGCCAGTAGCTGGAATTTGTGGCGGGTATGGTACTCGATCAATGCACGGGCAGTGAGGTTGTCGCCGGCGACGTTCTGCATCCAGTCATCGTAGACGAACACCCGCTCTATAAAGTTTTCCCGCAGCATGTCGTCATTCAGGCGACCCTCTTCTTCCACCGGCATCAGCGGGTAGTGACGAATCAGTGCCTCGGCAAACAGTCCCCGGCCATCGCGGCGCGTAACGTTGCCATCTTCATTGTGCACCTTGATGCGCTCCATACCACAGCTCGGGGATTTGGCCATCAGGATGTAGCCCCGCAGGTCCCCAAGGGTCGGTAGAATCTGGTCGATAAATCCCTGCATGGCATCGGTGTGATCCGCCGTGCCTTTGGTTTCGATCAGCTTCAGGCTGTTGTGATATTCCCGCAGGTGAATGGCGGGCCGGGGTACACCGAGGCCGGCTTCCAGCTCGGGGCAAATGGAACGAAACTCGAAATGGCGGGAAAGTACCTGGGTGCAGAAGCGGGAATGCTTGTGCCCGCCATCATGGCGGACTTCCTTGCCCAGCAGGCAGGTGCTGATGCCAACGGGAATGCCAGTCACTGTCAGTCTCCGAATCGAAAAAGTACTTTCAAAGTACGCTTTTCCAGTTTAAACCGATCATCTCCGATGTTAAATGCGGCGCGATGGGGCTCTCAGCGGGAGGCGGATCGCGCCAGGGTCAGGGCGTAGATTTCCCGCATGTCCCGGGCGAACTGCTCGACGGAATAGTCCGCCGCGAATGCCAGTGCGTGGTCGGCCAGTTCCTGGCGCAGGGTGTCGTCTTCCAGCAATTGCTGCACGTGGTCGCACCACTGGTCCTGTTTCTCCGGCGTCTTGAAGCCGTTATAGCCATGGCGAACCACATCCTCGATGCCACTGGAACGCACCGCCACCACTGGTAACCCGGCTGCCATGGCTTCCAGGATCACCATGCCCTGCGTTTCGGATTTGGAAGCAAACAGGAACGCGTCGCCCAGGTGATACCAGATGGCCATATCCTCCGGCGGAACGGAGCCGACGAGTGTAAAGCAGTCCTGAAGCCCCACTTCTTCAATGCGTTGCTGCAGGCGTTCGTGTTGGTGCCCTTCGCCAATCATCAGGAACCGGAAAGGGCGGTCGGTGCGACGGCGAAGCGCCTCAATGGCATCGATCATGAAATCAATGTTCTTCTCGTTGGACAGCCGCGAGACGCTGACAAACACGGTCTCATCGCCGATGCCCAGGGAGTCCCGCAGTTTGCGAACATCACCGTCGTCCACTTCCTGAAATGTTTGGTACTCAATGCCCGTAGGCTGAACGAATGTGGGGCTTTTTACGCCGATCACCCGCAGGTACTCCTCGGTGGAGTAGGTAGGCACGATCACGCCATCGCATTTGTTGGCGAAGCGTTTGATCAGCTCGTGGGAGATCAGGTTGCGGAACAGATTGCCCGGCAGCGGCACGAAGTGGGCGTAGTGCTCAAGGCGGGTGTGGTAGGTGTACACCGCCGGTACTTTCAGGCGCCGGGCCACGAACAGCCCCAGCGAGCCCAGCCAGATGGGGTGGTGAATGTGGATGATGTCGGGTTTGAACGCTCTCACCTGTTGGCGGATTCTTGCCAGGAAGATATTGGCAAGGCGGAACTCCCGTTTCTCCCCCATTGCCAGCAGGGAAGGCACACGCACCACGTTGGCCTCCTCGGGCGGTTGGTCGCGATAGCGGGGGCAAACGATGAGGATGATGTCCCCCAGGGTTTCCAGGCCTTTGCGCAGGCGTGCGATGGAGATGGGCACGCCGCCAATGAACGGCAGGTAGTTGTTGGTGAACATGGCCACCCGCAAGGGTTTCGATAGCCAGGGCTGGGGGTCCAGATCGTAGTCCGGGTAGTAGTCCTTCGCCACGAAAATGGCGGTGTACAGCTTGGTGCTGATCAGCACGAACACAGCAACCAGCAGAATGAAGTTGATGTAGCCCACATAGAACAGCGAGTAGATAAAGAACCACAGGGATTCCAGGGTGCTCAGCACGGGATGCTGCCTGGCCTGAAGGCGCACCAGGGAGTGGCTGATCTCACCATCGTCACTCACATCCACCCGAACGTAGTGGTAGAAGCTGGTGTCGTTGTTCAGAACCAGCCCACCCGCTCCGCCGGTGGTGATGAAGCGTGTATCACCCTCGGCCTGATCTGCATACAGCGAGAGGTTGGCGGAGAACACCATATCCACATCATGGCGGTCGATGGCGTCCAGCAGGGCGGTTCTAAATTCCGGGGGTTGCAGGAAATCATCATCCTGCTCGAAAGGGGCTTCCTGATCCGGGTGGAGCAGTGGGTGACCAACGAAGAGAAAGCGCAGCCGGTTGCGCTCCTGGCTTAGCAGGTCATTCAGCCAGCGGATTTGCCATTGCCAGGGCGTCTTGCCGGTGCTGTCGAGGAAGATCAGGCGGGCGCCGCCCGCCTTGATGCTGAAGAAGTGAGGGCCGAAGTGGTCGTAAAACCGGTAACTGCCGAAGTTTTCGTACTCATTCTCGCCGAAGGTCAGCAGGTAGGGAATCTCCAGATGGGAGAGTGTGCCCTGGATGGCGCGGTACTTGTCTTCGCCGCCGCCACTAACCGCGTTACCGGCGGACACCATGAAATCCACGCCGGACTGGTTGAGGGCCGGTATCATGCGTTCCTCGAAAACACCCACGGAATTATTGATATTGCCCACAACCGCAAAACTGAAACCGCCGTTATCAGAGAGCTTGTCATTGATACGGGCAACCTGTTCCGTGTGCAGGGCCTCGAAATCCGGCGCGAACAGGTTCAGGTAGGCCTTGTATCCGATCAGCAGCACAACGATCGTCAGGCTGATGTAGAACAGCACTTTTAACGGGTGACGTCGCTTCATTCGGATGCCTTCCTGTTTCTCACCAGTTCCCGTTGCAGTATCACCAGGCCGGCCAGCATGCCGAGGTAGATGGTGATGAATCGCCAACTGATGGTTACCAGCACCAGGTGGTTGGCGGTGAGTATGTCCCGGAAGAAACTGCCGAACACCCCTTCCGAAATGCCAGACGCACCGGGTGTCGGTGAAAAGTACATCACAAAGGTGGTGACCACCAGCAGTCCCGTGCTCACCAGGTAGTCTACCTCGTAATCCAGAGTTGAGATCAGCAACGCCGGAAAACTGAATAGGCTAAGCAGGAACATAAAGGTGAACAACACTGATAGCGCAACGAACCGTTTGGGGCCCCTGAGGTAGTCGCCAAAGCTGTGGGAGAATCGCATCATCTCCCGCTTGGCCTTGAACTGCCAGCGGCGATGCCGGCGTTCACTGATCAGGTGAAACCGGCGCAGTGAGCTCAGAAACCGGCCTAATGGTGCAATCAGCCAATGGGTGCGGAACAGCACCACCATGAAAAAGCCGAGGTACAGGAGGATCAGCACGGCGAGCACCGGCCCCAGTTCACCAACCAGGGGTTGATTGTCCAGAGCGCTGAGCGTGAGCAGGAATACCGGCGTGAGGGAAAAGATAAAGATCACCGCGATCACAGTGCGGATGGTGGTGGCCGCCGTGGCGCGGCCCACCGGCACGCCATGATGCTGGAGATACCAGATCTGCGCAAAGCCGCCCCCGGTGGCCATGGGCGTCACATTGGAGAAGAACAGGTTGATGAACACCAGCCGGAAAATCGCCGGGAAGGGCAGGCGGTGCCCCAGCGCCCGCAGGGTGAAATGCAGCCGCAGGCCGTCAGACACGAAATAAACGACCAACAGGCCAATGATGGAGGCGAGCGCTTGTGGCGAAACCAGGCGCGTGTCGAAGGTGACGCTGCGCCCGGCAAACTGATCGTAAACCGCATAGAGCCCGGCGGCGGTCATGGCGATGAATATCAGGCTGAATACCGTGAGCCGGCGCCAGGACGCGCGCTGCTGATAATCTTGATCCGGGATGTTGGTCATGGACTGCCCGCCGTTAAGAGACGGGCAGTTTACTGTTGGTGGCGGGGGGCTTGTCCAGTGTCTTACTAGTGGCCATACACCATCATGGTGGTGTTTTTGATGGCAAAATCCGTGAACTGTACGGAGCCGATACTGGTGCCACCGACTTTGAACACCGGCATATCGATGTCTGCCCGGAAGTCCACTTCGTGAATGGAAAGGCCCTCCTTGCCTGAGGCGGCACTGGTGCCCCGGGAAAGCTTTGCGGTGGCACTTGCCATTCCGAAGTGGCCCAGGGTGTCATCGCCCCGACGATTGTGAATCTGCAGGCCTTCAATACCAACGGCGGCAAAGTTGAACAGCAGAATCACGTCGGCGGCGTCCCAGTCCAGGCTACCGTCGGTAATCTCGAAATGGGTATCCAGTTGAAGTTCCGAGCCCGACACCACGTTGCCATTGGACAGCGTCCGGGTGTTGTTACCCTGGTTACGAATCACCAGATCGGTAGGGCCGATATAACCCTGCAGCATGATGTTGGAGAACAGGCTGGCGGTACCGCCGGAGCCCGTCGCTTCAACACTGTCTACGGCCAGTTCGAAATCCACGGCCTGCAGGTAGTCGTCAAGACTGGAGGGATCGCCGTAATCCGTGGCCCCCAGGTGAATCACCAGATCTCCGCTGTCGAACTGTTTGCCGTAACCCCCACCCACGGCATAACGGGCGAGGGCATCGGCCACATCCGGGTTGGAGGCATCCAGAAGGCCGGCGTCGGCGCGGCGGGCGATCTCGGAGAAGCCGTATTCAAGCACCTCATCCTGGCCGGCAATGTCCAGCGTCAGCTTGAGGTTGTCCAGCACCGTGTCGTTCTGACCCGACAGGCGAATACCGTTGACGTTCAGCGAGCCTTCATCCGTCCAGCTCAGGCGGTCCATCTCAATCTTCGTTTCCATTTCGATGGTGACACCGGTCTGGCCGGTAACGTTGCCCAGGCTGCTGTCGTCCAGAGGCCGGAAGTCGGCCATTACCGGTAACGACAGGCTGGTGGTCAGGCTCAGGGTAAAGAACCTGCGCAGGGCAGGTTTGAATGGTTTCAGGCGCTTGCGGGCGTTTCGACGTGTCATGGTGGCCCCGATCGTTGTTGTTATGCCGGCTTCAGGCCGGTCTCAGTCGTTGTGTAGCCGCAGGGGACAGCCTAACCAGCGCAGCGGACTGATGAATTTGTTACAGACTGTTACGATAGGCGGGATAGGGAGGGGTGTCTGTGAGTTGAGTCACAGACCCGGTCAGGCCGAAGAGGCCAACGCCTGCTGGATCAGCGCCTTTTGATGGGCGCCGAAATCCGCCACCAGTGCTTCGGATTCATCGGAATCCCGCGCCAGGATGGCCTTCGTCAGATTGGTAAAGAAGCGGCCGGTGCGATCCAGATCCTGCCGGTATCGATCCGCGCTTAAATAGTAGGCCCGGCTGACGGCCGGTTTGAAGTTGGTCAGTGCCTCGGTGAGGTAGGGGTTGCCCACCACCTGGCAGCAAACACCCATCACTTCAAAGCTCGCTTCCACAATGGCCGTGATATTGGCGTCTTTGCCCTGCATCTGTTCAGTGACGTGGCCAACCGCCGATAACAAGGCTGTTTTGTCCTCTTCCCGCCAACGCTCACACAGGCGCTGGGCCAGCATGATCAACAGATGCATATAAACGTCATAGAGCTCTGATGCATGCGCCGCATCCAGTTTGGTGGCCGACGCGCCCTTACGAGGGGTGATTTCAATCAGGTGCCAGCGTTCCAGGGTATACAGTGCCTCTTTCACCGACGCCCGGCTTACCTGCAATTCCTTGGCGGTGCTTGCCTCGTGCAAGCGTTGCCCGGGCTTTATCTGGCCGGTCATGATGCGCTCTGCCAGGTAGTTGGCGATCTGCTCGGCGAGGGTGTTGGGGATCTGGAAATCCATTGACTGATGCATACTCCTGAGGTTCAAAACCGCGATTGCAGTATGAAATCGTATCCGGATACTAACCTTAATGGCCAGAATAATCAGTAGTTGCCAATAGGCGGAATTCCGCTTATCAGCGTTCTGCCAAATCGGCGGAATTCTGCTTATCTTTTCTTTGGCCTGCGCCATAGCTCCCTTTTTACGCGTCTCCGAGAATTGGCACACAAGCTGCTATCCTGTAGAGACGTCAACGGGCATCACCTGTACCGACGCTATTCAAACAAAAACGAGGTAAGAAACATGCGTAAGTTATTCCTTGCTCTGGGCGCAACCGCGCTGATCGGTGTGTCTCCCGCACAGGCGGACACGAATCTTTCCATTGCCACTGGTGGCACCGGCGGTACCTACTACCCTCTGGGCGGTGGGCTTGCCGAGTTGATCAGTAACCATATTGAAGGTTATAGCGCGGTTGCTGAAGTAACAGGCGCTTCGGTAGAAAACATGGGGTTGGTCCATCGCCTGGATTCCGACCTGGCCATTGCTCTGGCCGATACTGTGCATCAGGCCTACAACGGCGGTGATCGCTTCAATGGCAATAAGCTGGATGTGCTGGCCATCGCCTCGCTCTACCCGAATGCGGTTCAGATCGTTACCTTGGCGGACTCCGGTATTACTTCGTTGGCAGATCTGGCTGGCAAGCGTGTGTCCGTCGGCGCGCCCGGCAGCGGTACCGAAGTTAACGCCAAGTCGCTGCTGGAAGCTAACGGTATGAGCTTCGACGATTTCGATGTTCGCGGCCTGAACTTCAACGAGTCCGCGGATGCCATTCGCGATGGCGACATCGACGCCGGGTTCTGGAGTGTGGGGCCTCCAACGAGCTCCATTGTTAGCCTTGCCACCACACGCGACATCGCTCTGGTATCGCTCTCTGAGAAAGAAGTCGCCAACGCCAGGGCCGACGTGCCGGTATTTGCGCCCTATCAGTTGCGCGCGGGGACCTACGAGGGAGTTGATGCGGCCACTTCAACGATTGGCATTCCCAACGTACTCACGGTGAATAACGCCATGTCGGAGGAGCTTGCCTACAAAATCACCAAGCTGCTGTTCGAAAAAGTGGAAGACCTGCGGGCGATTCATCCGGCCGCTGACGACACCACCGTGGAGTTCAGCCTGGAGTCCACGCCCATTCCGCTCCACCCGGGTGCGATCCGTTATTACGAGGAAGCCGGCGCCACGGTGCCGGACCACCTGCGCGAATAATCGGAATTTACCACCATCATGCCTCGGCGCATGGTCTTCCTGGCCGGCTGCCTGACGCGAATACTGCTGTGGGGGCTATTGCCCCCGGTAGTCAACGCACAGGGCTCCGCGCCCTGGCAGTTGACGGTGTCGGGCGCCGACCAAACCACACTGGTCGAGATCGGCCTGCCTAAAGCAGGGCGGTGGTGCCTGGTGTGGAATCACTCGGTTCAGGGATTCCCGGTCACCGATTGCTTTCAGATGGAAGGGGGCCAACTGGTGTTGGACAGCAGTCACACGCCAGACTTTGCCGCCGGCCTTGGTTACACGAGCGGGCGTGGAACACTGACGTCTGATGACAAACACGGTTACCGCATTGTTGATATGCAGGTGGCCATACCCAACAATCGCCTCGCGCTGCGTGTCGGTGCCCCCTCGGTGAATCACCGTATTGAATTGGGGGCGCGCCTGATCAGTCTCAGCGATCTGGCGGCAGATCAACTCGTTGAGATTCGAGTGCGGCCTGCAGGCGATAAAGGAAACGAACTCAAATGAGTCAACAAACGGCCATCTACCTGAAAACCAATGGCGATTGGCAACCTGAACGGATGAACGGGCCCAGGCTTCTGCTCTGGCTTGTTGCGCTCGTCGGTATCGGCCTGTCGCTCTTTCAACTCTACAGTGCAGGTATCCAGCCCCTAGGCTTATTCTATCAACGCGGTATTCACCTTGCGTTGGTGCTGGTGCTGTGTTTTCTGTTATTCGGGCCGCGCCCCGGTAAGCCCCGTGGCCCGATAGCGGCGCTGATCGATACCGCGCTGTTGATTGCCTCAGCAGCGTCTGGATTTTACTTGGTCTGGTTTCTTGACGAGATTACCAGCCGGGCAGGGTTCTGGAACCAGACCGATATTGTCATGGCCTGGGTGTGCACCATAACCTTGCTGGAGGCAAGTCGCCGTGCGGTAGGTACCGGCCTCACGGTGATCGGTGTTATTGCGATCGTTTACGCGATGAGTGGTCAGCGCGGACCGCTGTCGGAATTGGGGGAATGGCTACCAGGTATTCTAAACCATCGCGGTTATTCCCTGGATCGTATCGGTGCCCAGTTGTATCTGGGGCAAGAGGGCATTTTCGGTTTGCCGTTAGGTGTTGCGGCAACGTTTGTTTTCATCTTTGTGCTGTTTGGCGCCATGTTGGAAGTCACCGGTGCCGGTCGCTTTTTTATTGACCTGGCCTTTGCGGCAACCGGTCGTCAGCGTGGCGGCCCGGCCAAGGCCGCGGTGCTGGCATCGGCCAGTATGGGCTCGATTTCCGGCAGCGCCATCGCGAACGTGGTGACCACTGGCGCGTTTACGATCCCACTGATGAAAAAACTGGGCTTTCGTCCCGCCCAGGCGGGTGGTATAGAAGCCGCCGCCAGTACGGGGGGGCAAATCATGCCGCCGTTGATGGGCGCCGGCGCCTTCCTGATTGCGGAATACACCCGCGTGCCGTATCTGGATATCGTCAAGGTCAGTGTATTTCCGGCCCTGCTGTACTTCGCCACGGTGTATCTGCTCGTTCATATCTGTGCGGTGAAACAGGGCATGAAGGGCCTGCCTTCCAGCGATCTTCCCCAGGTCAAGGATGTGATGGCCACCGGCTGGTATTTTCTGCTGCCGATCATCATGTTGGTGTATCTGTTGGTCATTGGTATTTCCCCGATGCGGGTCGGTTTTTACGCCGTGATGGGTATCATTGGTATCGCCGGGCTGAATGGCCTGTACGTCGCTTACAAACAGGGCCGAGCGGAGAACCAGCTTGGCACAGCACTGACTCATGCCTGTCGGGAAGGCACCGTGAAGCTTTTGCAGGGGCTGGAGCTCGGCGCGCGCAACGCTGTTCCGGTCAGTATTGCCTGTGCCATCGCCGGCATCGTGGTGGCGGTGGTTGGCCTAACCGGGCTGGGCCTGAAGTTCTCTTCCATGATGATCGCATTTGCTGACGGCAACATCCTGATGGCGCTGTTCCTGGTGGTCATTGCCAGCCTGATCCTGGGGCTGGGGCTGCCGGTGACCGCCAGCTACATCGTGCTGATCGTGCTGGTGGGGCCGGCGTTGACCAACGAGTTCGGTATCCCGTTGCTGGTGGCCCACCTTCTGGTGTTCTGGTATTCCCAGGATTCCAATGTCACCCCGCCTGTAGCGCTGGCGGCGTTTGCAGGGGCGGCGATCGCAGGCAGTAAAACCATGGAAACCAGTGTTCAGGCCTGGAAGTTTGCGAAGGGCCTTTACCTCATTCCGCTGTTTATGGTGTTCAACCCCGTCATCATAGAAGGCGGGCCGCTGCCTCTGGTGTTGTGGAACGGATTCATTGCCATTCTCGCCCTGACGGCCTTTGCGGCGGCGCTGGAAGGCTTCCTCTTCACCAGCATGAAAGCATGGATGCGAATTGCGCTGAGTGGCGCCGTCATAGCGGTGTTTTACCCTGACTTCAACGTGGAAGTTGCGGGCGTCATGACGATGCTTGTGTTGCTGGCCATGAACTACTGGCAGCGCCACCAGGAACAACAAAACTATGCCCTCAGGTAGTCAGCCATTACGGCGTTACAGCCCGACGCTTCGATCATTGCCGTTCTGGTTGTTTGTCGGGCTGTTTTTGCTGGTTTTGGTGCTTGTTTTTACCCATCCGGCATTGATGCGGTACGAAATCAATCAGGCGAAGATTGATTCGCTGCAGCGATTGGGCGCGTACAAAACGTCCCTTCTGGCCACGATTGATCGTCACTTGTACCTGCCACGGGTTCTCGCCTCCGACCCGCGCATCGTCAATAGCCTGGGCTCGCCTGATGGTAAGGGGATGCGGTTGTCGGGTGATGTATCGATATCCCGGCTCCTGGATCAGATCAATCGTGAGGCCGGCTCCGATGAAATCTTCCTGATGGATCCGGAGGGCACCACCCACTTCTCCAGCAATTACACCACGCAAGACAGTTTCGTGGGCATGAACTACGGTTACCGCCCGTACTTCCGCGATGCATTGGAGGGTGCTCGCGGATTCTACTTTGCCGTTGGGGCAACCTCCGGTATTCCGGGGTTGTTCCTGTCGGCACCGGTCTACTCCGCAGGAGGAAAGACGCAGGGCGTTATCGCGGTGAAGATAGACCTGCAGAAACTGGAGCAGAGCTGGCAGGCATCAGGAGACGCAGTGTGGGTGACGGACAGGAGGGGAATTATCTTCCTGGCATCTGCCGCGCAGTGGCACTATTCCACATTGCAGCCGCTCTCCGCGGGCGTAAAGGCTGAGCTGGCTCAAACCCGCCAGTACGGAAGTAGTCCGGTCACCCCGCTGAAACGGGTGACCGAATGGCAATCGAGCGATTGGTCCACGTTCGATCTGAATGCAGGCGGCCCCCAGCTGGTGTTTGGTTCGCCTATCCCGGGCTACCCATGGCGAATGCACCACCGGATACCGCTGGCCGAGGTCAAAGCCCAGGTGCAGTGGTCCCAGAGCATGATTGTCCTGCTCTATGCCGGCTTCGCTGTAGGCAGTCTGTTCTATCGCGAACGCCGTCGTCGCACCCATGCCCAGAATGCACTTG
This sequence comes from Marinobacter sp. B-12, assembly GCF_056857915.1. Lineage (NCBI taxonomy): Bacteria > Pseudomonadati > Pseudomonadota > Gammaproteobacteria > Pseudomonadales > Marinobacteraceae > Marinobacter > Marinobacter sp. B-12. The sequence continues at coordinate 35,866 of NZ_JBSXOB010000038.1, forward strand.
CCCGGCTGACCGCCGAGCGTGAATCGCATCAACGTGCCATCATTCAGAACACCGATGTGGGGCTGCTCAACCTGGATGACCAATTCCGGCCACTGTTCCTCAACGAACATGCCCGAAACCTGTTCAGGCTCGGTCATGACGCCATTTTCCGAGATCCCTCGGAGTTGATTCAGCCGTGGCAGCCGGAAGAAACAGGCAATGGCTCCTGTCGCGCCGAGGGTGTCAGCTCAGATGGCAACCGCTTTCCTATTTTATACACACTCAACCCGATTCGAGTGGGAGAGCACAACGAGTTTATACTGACCATTCAGGATATAACCGAACTGACCACTGCGCAGCAGGCGCTTCAGGAGGCGAACCGGGCCCTTGAGCGACGTGTTCAGGAGCGCACACGGGATCTGGAAGAAGCGCAGGCCGAACTGGCGCAGAACCAGAAGCTGGCGGCCCTGGGCAGGATGTCCTCCGCGATAGCCCACGAAATCAACCAGCCGCTCACGGCGTTGTCGAATTTCGTTGCCAGCAGCCAAATGTTGTTGGCGAGAAACAAGGTGGACGCGGTGAACGACAATTTCCTCAAGATTGAGGATCTGGTGGCTCGCCTGTCGAAGCTGTCCCGTCAGCTGCGAATTTTCTCTGGTAAGCGCAACTCGGGCAGCGCCTTTGTTTCGTTGCAGGCTCCGGTTGAGTATGCTCTGGAGTTGTTGGCGCCGAGATTCACCAGTGAACAGGTGGAGTGTCGGCTGTCGCTGCCCCGCGATTACGAGGTGCGGGCCAATGCGATGGTGCTCGAACAGATTGTCGTCAACCTGCTGACCAACGCCATGGACGCGCTCGTCGGCGAGGTTGACGCCCGAATTGATATTAAACTGGAAGAGTTGGACGGGCCGCCCCGGAAAGTTTCGTTGAGCATTGAAGATAATGGCCACGGAATGACCGATGAGCAGCTGACACACGTTTTCGAGCCTTTTTTTACCACCAAACCAATGGGAAAGGGGCTTGGGTTGGGGTTGGCAATCAGCTATAGCCTGGCCTGTGATATCGGCGCTGAACTGATTGTCAGCAGTCGTCTCGGCAAAGGGACCTGTTTTTCCCTGATCCTGCCGATCACCAGTACCGCCAGTGCCGCCAGTGCCGAGAGAAGGGAGGGTCATTCTTGAAAAACATAACGCATGCCGTAGTGATTGATGACGAACCCACGGTACTGGAATCACTGGAACAGCTGTTGATGCTGGCGGACATTGAGGTCACCACCTTCAGCGATGCCCGCGATGCGTTACCCCTGTTGACCACCGATTTCCGCGGCGTTGTCGTCAGCGATATCCGCATGCCTGGCATGGACGGCATGAGCCTGCTTCAGTCGATCGACCAGGGGATACCGGTGATACTGATTACCGGCCATGGTGGTATTGCCCAGGCGGTCGAAGCCATGAAGCTGGGCGCCTTTGATTTTATTGAGAAACCCTACCGGCAGGATCGCCTGGTTGAACTGATCAAACGTGCCTGCCAGCAACGGCAGGTTACCCTCGCGACCCAGCCACAGCATTCAACCGCGAAGGAAGGGGAGTGGCTGGCCTCGGCCATTATTGGTGAGTCTGTACCAACGCAAACCCTCCGGCAACACATACAGGCATTGGCGAGGGCCAATGCCGACGTGGTGATTTCCGGGGAAACCGGCACCGGCAAAGAACTGGTCGCCAGAAGCCTTCACCAGCTGAGCATCCGGCGAGATCAACCGTTTGTCGCCATCAATGTGGGGGCCATACCCGAAAGCCTGCTTGAAAGTGAATTGTTTGGCCATGAAGCGGGCGCGTTCACAGGGGCCCAGAAACGCCGTATTGGCTATTTCGAAGCGGCTCATGAAGGCACCTTGTTTCTCGACGAAATCGAAAGCATGCCGATGTCGTTCCAGATTAAATTGCTGAGGGTGCTGCAGGAGCGGGAAGTGGTACGAGTGGGGTCCCATGCGCCTGTTCCGATCAATGTTCGGATCATCTCAGCCACCAAGGAAGACCTGAGAGAAGCAGCCAGAGCCGGGCACTTCCGGGAAGACCTCTATTACCGGCTGATGGTGGCAGACATATATCTGCCCGCCTTGCGGGACCGCATTGATGACGTGCCGGCACTGTTCGGCCATTTCCTGCGGGAAGCGGGCAAGAGCAATCAGTTGGCGGTGCCCGCTCTCAACTACGAGGACGTTCTCGCGCTGGAGCTGCACCAGTGGCCCGGCAATGTCCGTGAACTAAAACACACGGCCGAACGGTATCTGCTGACCCGCAGCTTCAGCGGCATATCGTTGTCGGACCTGCTACAACTCGGGCAGAGCAATCGCTCGACGGGGTTTTCCGGAGAGGGCTCGCTTAGCGACCGCCTGGAGCAGGTCGAGAAGGCTCTCATCAGTGCCGAGTTGAGCCATCACAACGGCAGCATTAAAAGGGTGATGGAAGTGCTCGACCTTCCCCGCCGCACGTTAAATGAAAAGATGCAGAAGTACGGTCTCAAACGTGATGCGTTTGTTGCCGACTGACACTCCCTTCGTTTGTCCTGAACCATTCTTTACAACTCCCTGAATCCACACCGGTTGTCAGTAATCGACACTCGGAGTGGTGGTGTGTTGATCAAAAAAGTTGGAATTTCTTTGTTGACGACTGTCGTATTGTCGAACAATAATGCGATCAACAATAAGCGATTGCCAAGATCCAACGCAACAGCCGATGAGGGAAAACACGTGAGTACCAAACCATTGTTCCTGAGCACCGAGTCCGCCCGCCGGAAAGTGCTGCTGACACTCAAGAAATACAGCTACCTGATCGCCATGCTGCCCCTGGCCCTGCCGCCCCTGTTGTTGGCAGCCGGGCAGGCCACCGGATGGGTCAACCTGTTCGCCTGGGGCGTACCGGTGGTCGTCTTCGGCATCATCCCCATCCTCGACCTGCTGCTGGGCAAAGACGCCCTCAACCCGGACGAGGAAGCCGATACTCCCCGCATGAACACAGAACTCTTCTATAAGTTCATCACCCTGGGCTGGGTTGCCGCCTTTGCGGTGTTGCTGATGTGGAGCATGTTTGTGCTGGCGTCCGGCCTGTTCAATGTGGCCGGAGGCATCGGCTGGATCTTCTCCATCGGCATCGTCGGTGGCCTGGGCATCAACGTTGCCCACGAACTCATCCACAAAGACGGCAAACTCGAAACCTGGGCCGGCGGCTTCCTGCTGTCACTGGTCAGCTACGCCGGTTTTAAAGTTGAACACCTTCGCGGCCACCACGTCCACGTCTCCACCCCGGAAGACGCCTCGTCCTCGCGCTACAACCAGTCCCTCTACAACTTCCTGCCCCAGGCCTACGCCCGCAACTTCATGAACGCCTGGAAACTGGAAGCCAAACGCCTCGAGAAAAAAGGCCACAACGCCTTAAGCTGGCGCAATGAACTCATCTGGTGGTACAGCATCACCGCGCTCGCACTGGCCGCCTTCACCATCGCATTCGGCTGGCTCGGCGCCGTGTTCTTCCTCGGCCAGAGCTTCATCGCCCTTAACCTGTTGGAAATCGTCAACTACCTCGAACACTACGGCCTCCACCGCCGCAAACTCGAAAACGGCCGCTACGAACGCACCGGCCCGGAACACAGCTGGAACTCCAACTACTTCCTCACCAACGTCTTCCTGTTCCACCTCCAGCGCCACAGCGACCACCACGCCTGGGCCAAACGCCGCTACCAGGTCCTCCGCCACCACGATATAGCGCCCCAACTGCCCGCCGGCTACGCCGCCATGGTCGTGCTGGCGATGATCCCGCCACTGTGGAAAAAGGTGATGAATCCGAGGGTAGAAGCGTATTACGAAGGCGAAGAACATCAGTTGGTCTAAAGCAAAATTGGTAAAAACTGAAGGCGTTACCTGAAAAGTCAGATCGGTCCGAGCGGGTATGCCCCTCCCAGACCGTGCATTGCCAAGGATGGCAATGCCGAGCCCCCATGGATGGGTTCACGGCGTGTCTGGGAGGGGCATACCCGCTTGGACCAGCCCCAAGGAAAGCAATCAAAAGCAGGCCTTGAAATCTCCCCTTAACGCACGCAAGTATAATGGTTGAATCCTGAACCCATAAAAGGGAGCTCCCATGCCCAAACACTTCGAACAAGCCCCAGGCCTGCACGAAGCAACCGTCCCCGAAACCGAAGGCTACGTCTTCAACCAAACCATGATGCGCATCAAAGACCCCGAGCGCTCCATGGATTTCTACACTCGGGTAATGGGCATGCGCCTAGTCAGAAAACTCGATTTCCCGGAAATGAAATTCACCCTCTACTTCCTCGCCTTCCTTGACGACCGTCAGGCCAACATGGTCCCCAACGATGACGCCCACCGCACTACCTTCATCTTTGGCCGCGAAGCCATGCTGGAACTGACCCACAACTGGGGCACCGAACACGAGGAAGGCTTCGAGTATCACAACGGCAACGACGAACCCCAGGGCTTTGGCCACATCGGCGTTGCTGTGCCGGACGTTTACAGTGCCTGCGATCGCTTTGAAAAACTGGGCGTGGACTTCGTCAAGAAGCCGGACGATGGCAAAATGAAGGGCCTGGCGTTCATCAAGGACCCGGACGGCTACTGGATCGAAATCCTGCAGCCGAACATGCTTGAAAAGCAGCGTCGGGAGGAAGAGGAAGAGTAAACCGCCTGAACCGGCGGTATCAGGCAGTGTCGGGGCGGTTCCCGGCACTGCTTCTTGAAGCCACGATCACCGCAGCCGTCAGAATCAACGCCCCGGCAATACCGATCATCCCCAATTCCTCCCCCAGAATCATCCAGGCAAGCATAGCCACGAACAGCGGCTCCAGGGTCACGATAATGCTCGAGAGTGTAGCCGGTGTTGTCTTCATGCCGCTGAAGAAGCTCACATACCCCAGGCAGGTGGGCACCACGCCGATGTAACCCACCATCAGCCACTGAGCGATTCCCAGGCTTTGTAGCCCGTCAAAACCACCACTCAGCGCAACGACAGGCAGCAGGATCAGCGCCGCGGTAAAAAAGCAGATGAACGCCGTGGTGAACACCGGTGTGCCAGTGGACGTATGCCGGCTGGTAAGCGTAAACCCGGCGTAAACCAGCGCCGCCAGAACCGCCACCAGAATACCGCCAAGGCGCAGCCGCCCGGCACTGTCCATGTCACTGATCACCAGCATCGCGGTGCCGGCAATGGCGGCGGCCAACGCCAGCACCGTCACCACGCCCGGTTTCTCGCCCAGCAGCGGCGCCGCCATGATGGCGACAAGCACGGGGGCCAGGCACAGGGCAATCAGCGTGGCGATACCGGCACCGGTCATATCCACGGCCAGCAGGTAGCTGCCCTGATAGACAGCCTGGAAGAAGCCCAGGGCCACAAGCGGAGCCAGAGCTTTACGGGTGAACTTTGGTGGCAAGGTTGCGCTTCGGGCGAGTGCGCGCTGCTCCCTGAGCATCAGCCCAAAGAAGAAGGGTAAAGCGACCGCCAGGCGCAGGAAACCCAGTGTCACTGCCTGCAGGTCGGAGCCGGAAAACAGGAATTTTGCCACGATACCCGTGGTCGCCCAGAGCAGGGCGGCCAGGGCAATCAGTAATGCGCCTCGGATCATTCAATAACCAGTACGATGAGTTCCTTGGGACCGTGAACACCGTAAGCGAGGGTTTGCTCAATATCAGCGGTCTTCGAAGGTCCGGAGACTAACAGCGCATTGGTTGGCATGCCAGCGGCCCAGTTCTGGGATTGCATGGCATCGTGGAAGGTGGTGTACAACTCATTCGCCTTCAGGACTGCAATATGGATGGGCGGCACCAGGCTCATCAGCCGGGGTTCATCCGCCGTCGGCCAAAGAATCAGCGAGCCGGTTTCGGCAATGCCGCCCCGGGTAGAGGTGATGCCGGCGTCCACCTCATTGAAAAGCGCTTCCTGCCAGCTTTCGATGGGCTCGTCGTACACCAGCAACTGAGGCAGGTTCTCGCGGTTTTTTGTGGCGCTTCTCAGGGCCTGGCCGATCTCATGTTCCTTGGCAATCAGCAGGGTCTGGGCGCCGCGACTCTGAAGGATTTCAGCCAACCGATCAATCCAGCCGGATTCGGTCGTACGATGCACTTCCCCGTGAACCGACTCGATGGTCCGTTCGAACATATCCAGCCGTTCAGCGGTACTCCAGTCCGGACGATCAAGCACTGAAAAATCGCATTCCGGGGCCGTCAGTTCGCCGCCGGTGCGGTTGCGCAGGCGCTGGAGAATGGCGTCTCTGGAACTCATTGGCCACGCTCCTTCATCCGTTCGTGCAGGGTTTTGGGCGCCAGTTTTGGCGCCGTGCGGTATTGGGTCCAGGCGCCAACCTTGCCCGGTTGCAGCTTGCGGAACCGCGCACCCAGGCTGGTGCCCAGGCGATAGAGCCCAGGCCTGGCATGCATCCAGCTCCAGCCCTTCCAGATCATGGCCTCCACGCCACTGCGCTTGGCGCCATGGCCGCGCACCTTGGCCGGATGCAGCTTGTCGCCGTCCACGGATTCCTGGCGCAGCCGTACCAACAGGTCCGGAATCGGAATCTTCACCGGGCAGACTTCGCCGCAGGCGCCACACAGGCTTGAAGCCGTGGGCAGATGCCGACCCTCATCAAGGCCCACCATATGCGGCATCAGAATCTTGCCGATGGGGCCGGGGTAGGTGGTGCCATAGGTGTGGCCGCCCACCCGCGTATACACCGGGCAGTGGTTCATGCAGGCGCCGCAACGGATGCAGCGCAGGGTGTCCAGCAGCTCGTCGTCCTGGTAAATCGTAGAGCGGCCATTGTCCACCAGCACCACGTGCACCTCTTCCGGGCCGTCCAGCTCATTGGCCTTGCGGGGGCTGGAAATCATATTGAAGTAGGTGGTGATGTGCTGGCCGGTGGCCGAACGGGTCAGCAGTGCCAAAAGGGCGGTCACGTCTTCCAGCTTGGGTACCACCTTCTCGATGCCAGTCACAGCAATATGGCAGGGCGGTACGGTGGTGGTCATACGGCCATTGCCTTCGTTTTCCACCAGGCACAGGGTGCCGGTTTCGGCCACGGCAAAGTTAACGCCGGAAATGCCCACGTCGGCGTTGCGGAATTTTTCCCGCAACTGCAACCGGGCGTTCGCAGTCAGGTACTCAACGTCGTTGGAAAGGTCGGTGCCGGTTTTGTCGTGAAGCAGTTGGGAGATCTCACCGGTGTTCTTGTGAATCGCCGGCATGATGATGTGCGAGGGTGTTTCTTCCGCCAGTTGCACAATGTACTCACCAAGGTCTGACTCCAGGGCCTCGATGCCCTGTTCCTCAAGGTAATGGTTCAGTTCCATTTCCTCAGAGACCATGGACTTGCCTTTGATCGCCGTCTTGGCGTCCCTCGCCACACAGATGTCTCGCACAATACGGCAGGCTTCATCACCATCGGCGGCCCAATGCACGGTGATGCCGTTCTCGGTCAGCTTCTGTTCCAGTTGCTCCAGCAAATCCGGCAGGCTGGCCAGCGCCCGCATGCGAATATTGGCACCCAGGTCCCGCAGGGTTTCCAGATCCCAACCCTCGAAGGCGGACTTGCGCTTACTCATCAAGCCGTCCATCGCCTTGCGGAAGTTCTGGCGAACCTGCGGGTTGTGAATCGCCGCCCGGGCACGCGGGTGGAACTCCTTCACATCGATGTGGTGGGCGGAATGGTGTGAAGAGCCGTGTGCGGTCTCGCTCATGACGGTTCACCTCCACTGCTGGTGCGTTCCCAGAGAAAACTCAGAATGTGCTGGCCGGTCACCGGCTTCTGGTTTTTCTCAGCGTAACCGGCGATGTTCATCAGGCAACCGCAGTCGGTGGTGACAAACTCTTTGGCGCCGGTGTCCACCAGGGTGTCCACCTTTTCACTGACCATGGCGCCGGAGATCTCCGGGTGTCGCACCGCGAACGTGCCGCCAAAGCCGCAGCATTCCTCGGCCCGAACCTGTTCCACCAGGTTGACGTTTTTCAGCTGCCCCAGCAGTTTGGGGCCGACTTCCGCCACACCCATTTCACGGCGGGCGGAGCAGGAGGTGTGCATCGCCACGGTGGTGGGTTCACCCAGGTCGTCCAGCTTGATGTGGCATACGTTCACCAGGAAGTCCGTCAGCTCCCACACCCGCCCGGCAATTTCAGCAGCCGCGACTTCATCGGAGGTGTCCTTGAACAGCGCCGGGTAATGCTTGCGCATCATGCCGCCACAGGAGCCGGAGGGCACCACAATCGGCCAGTCTTCCGGAAACAGTCCCAACTGTGCGCGGGCGACCGCGCGGGCTTCATCGTGATAGCCGGAGGTGTAGGCGGGCTGGCCACAGCAGGTCTGGTCTTCGGGGTAGATGACCTGAATGCCTTCCCGCTCCAGCAACTGGATGCCGGCCATGCCTGCGTCCGGGTAGAACATGTCGACCAGGCAGGTGCCGTAGAAATAGACCTTGGAAGGTTTGGCCGGGTAAACCTTGATGGGATCAACCATAGTGCCGTCGCTCGCGATTATTATTGTCTCTCTGAACCACAATAATAGGGCGGTGCCCTGGCAGTTGCCAGACGACTTTATGGGGAGTCTGCGTGCTTGGAAAACGGGTGGGTAATCGCGCGTGGCTTGGGAGCGGGCAGCGGCAGCCGGCCACTGCCCGGATAGCGTTATTCGACCGTCAGGCGCTCGGCGTTCTTCGCAACCGTACGCTCACCAATGCCCTTGACGTTGGTCAGGTCATTGCTGGACTGGAAAGGACCGTTGGCATCGCGATAGGCCACAATGGCTTCGGCTTTGCTCTGCCCGATGCCGTTGAGACTGGCCAGGGTTTCGATGTCGGCGGTGTTGATGTTGATGGTGGCAGGTTCAGCGTGGGCGAACCCGGTCAACAGGCTGAACAGAAGGACCATCATGGCGATAAAAGGGGTGCGTTTCATTCTTGCTTTGCTCCTGAGAGTGATTTTACGTGTCTGATTATTCGTCAGGACGTAAAAGCGGCGGAGCTGGTTGAATAAAGAAGAAGGTCGCTAGCGGGGTGGGGAAGTGCACGGACAGGAACACATTCCCTATGCTCCTGAGCCCGTGGCTGACCCCATGCCTGGTCCTTCAGGCTGCGCACCATCCTGTGCGCGTCTTCCCTGTTGTTCGTCCCTGCAGCCCTGATTCCCTGGGCAACTCCTGATCCGTGGAGTTATCTTCCCTGAGCCAGCTTTCCTTGCCAGCTTCTCATCCTTGACGTTGACCATTCTACATGGGAGCTATTCTCAAGAAATCGGACATTCGCTCCCTCATCTGTGCGATATCTCTTACAGATTTGTAATCAAAGTGCAGATAAAAGTTGAGCGTATGCTCATGCATTTTATGAGGTTTTCCTGTTCGTGACGCGGGTGCACGATTAAAGGTCCAGGGCACCAGAGTTGAACATGCGGTTGCCCCGTTTTTTGGCAGCGGCAGGAAGATAGACGTCAAGGTAATAAAAATTCCCATGAAAACAAAGGGGTATTTGATAAGTCCATTGGGTTGTATTGCTTCGACCCTGACGCATCGTATTAGTGCGCTTAGCCGGGTAGCGATTCATCGTGGTGCGTCAACGGTGGTCCCGACACCCGATCAATAATCGATGGATGTAGTTCAAGTAGCTGAAAAATAAGGCATGATTTGCATTCTGGAACAGCTGATGCAGAGGGGTTGGTGCATTTTGGGGCAATAACACCAATCAATCCGAAAAGGATGCACAACATGACGATTAGAAAACACGTGAAACTGGGCCTGTCAGCGCTGGCTCTCTCTATGTCTCTTAACGCAATGGCCGCCGAAGATCCCATCAAGGTCGGTATCCTTCATTCTCTGTCCGGCACCATGGCCATCAGTGAAACCGTCCTGAAAGACACCGTTGAAATGCTGATCGCCAAGCAGAACGCCGAAGGTGGTGTTCTGGGCCGTGAACTGGAAGCGGTTGTGGTTGACCCTGCCTCCAACTGGCCGCTGTTCGCCGAAAAGGCCCGTGAACTGCTGGCCCAGGAAAAAGTGGACGTGATTTTCGGCAACTGGACGTCCGTGTCCCGTAAATCGGTACTGCCGGTGGTTGAAGAACTCAACGGCCTGCTGTTCTACCCGGTTCAGTACGAAGGTGAAGAGTCTTCCGAGAACGTTTTCTACACCGGTGCCGCGCCCAATCAGCAGGCCATTCCTGCGGTGGACTACCTGATGAACAACATCGGCGTTGAGCGCTGGGTGCTGGCCGGTACCGACTATGTGTACCCGCGCACCACCAACAAAATCCTTGAGACCTACCTGATGGACCAGGGCGTGGCCAAGGCAGACATCATGATCAACTACACGCCTTTTGGTCACTCCGACTGGCAGAACATCGTGTCTGACATCAAGCGCTTCGGCTCAGCTGGTAAGAAGACCGCCGTGGTCTCCACCATCAACGGCGACGCCAACGTTCCGTTCTACCGTGAACTGGGCAACCAGGGCATCTCCGCCTCCGACATCCCGGTGGTGGCGTTCTCCGTGGGTGAGCAGGAGCTTTCCGGCATCGACACCGGCCCGCTGGTTGGCCACCTGGCGGCCTGGAACTACTTCATGAGCGTGGACAGCGACGCCAACTACGACTTCATCGACCAGTGGATCGAGCACACCGGCAACGAAGAAGCCGTTACCAACGATCCCATGGAAGCCCACTACATCGGCTTCAACATGTACATCGAAGCGGTGAAGAAAGCCGGCACCACTGACGTGGACGCGGTCAAAGACGCCATCATCGGCGTGAGCGTTCCGAACCTCACGGGCGGCTACGCCACCATGATGCCCAACCACCACATCACCAAGCCGGTGCTGATCGGTGAAATCCAGGACAACGGCCAGTTCTCCGTAGTCTGGGAAACCCCGTCTACAGTGGCTGGCGATGCCTGGTCTGACTTCCTGCCGGGTTCGCGTGACCTGATCGCCGACTGGCGCAAGCCGATGTTCTGCGGAAGCTTCAACACCGCAACCGGCAAGTGCGGCGCCTCCGCCGGAGAAATGGCGGCTGAAGAAGCCGAGTAAGGCAGGGCCGCCAACAGTGCAATACAGGCAATTCGGGGTGGCAATGCTGCCCCGAATTGCCACCTCCGCAACTCGCTTTCAACCGACAGGACACCCTCATGAGCATCCTTCGATCGCTCACATTGCTGCTTATCGCCCTGGTTTCCGTGTTGTCGCTTCCAGCCTCCGCCCAGGAAGACGATCCCGGAAAGGCCTTGCTGAACAACCTTGCAGAAGCGCCGGCCAGCCGCGTGGAAGACGCCATCAATGCCATCGTTAGTAGCGGTGATGAACGAGCCAGGGGCTGGCTCGAAGCCTATGGCAACAACCGCCTGAGCCGGATAGAAGACACCGGCCAGGTCGTTATCGTATTGAACAACCGGAGCCGGGACTGGGAAATTGCCAACCCGCTGACCGGCGAGAACATGGGCGAAATGTCCCGCCGCGAGCTGGACAGAATCGCCATCAACAACCGGATTCGGGGCCAGCTTGAGGGCATTCTCGCGATGCTGGACCTGAACGCCGCAGACCCTGACGTGCGTGAAGCCTCCGCACAGGACATGATGGGCAAAGTGGACGCTTCCCTGGTCGAGCCGCTGGAGGCGCGGCTTGCGCTGGAAGAGAACGCATCGGTGCGCCACCGCATCGAAGAGGCACTGGCCATTTACCGGGTCGGTGAGGGTAATCTTGACGCCGTGGACGTGCTGGCTGGCAGCCTGCACCCCCGTGCCCGCGCTGCCCTGAACGAAGCCGTGCGCAGCGATAACCCGGCCCTGGCCGACAAGGCAGAGCAGGCACTGGGCACCATCGAACAGAAACTCAAGCTCAACCGCGCCGCCGAAACCCTCTACTTCGGCCTCAGCCTGGGTTCGGTGCTGGTACTGGCCGCCATCGGCCTCGCCATCACCTTCGGTGTAATGGGCGTGATCAACATGGCCCACGGCGAACTGATCATGCTGGGCGCCTACACCACCTGGGGCATGCAGCAACTGCTGCCGGGCCAGCCCGGCCTGGCGTTGATTCTCTCCATTCCCGCCGGCTTCCTGGTGGCGGCCACTGCCGGCATCATCATCGAACGCAGCGTGATCCAGTTCCTCAAGGGCCGCCCGCTGGAAACCCTGCTGGCCACCTTCGGCATCAGCCTCATCCTGCAGCAACTGGTGCGTACCGTGATTTCGCCCCAGAACCGCACCGTGGTGACACCGGACTGGATGAGCGGCTCGCTGGTGATCAACGACGCCTTGTCGCTGACACTCAACCGCCTGTACGTACTGGCGTTCGCACTGATCGTCTTCGCCGCACTGATGATGATCATGCGTAAAACCCGCCTCGGCCTGGAAGTGCGCGCCGTTACCCAGAACCGTGCCATGGCCCGCTCCATGGGCATTCGCGCCACGCGGGTGGACATCATGACCTTCGCCCTTGGCTCCGGCGTTGCCGGCCTGGCCGGTGTGGCGCTGTCGCAGCTCACCAACGTCGGCCCCAACCTGGGCCAGAACTACATCATCGACTCGTTCATGGTGGTGGTGTTCGGTGGCGTCGGTAACCTGTGGGGCACGCTTATCGCCGGGCTGTCGCTGGGCACCATCAACCAGCTGCTGGAACCCTGGGCCGGTGCCGTACTCGCGAAGATCATTGTGCTGGTCTTCATCATCTTGTTCATCCAGAAACGGCCGAAGGGGCTCTTCCCCCAGAAAGGCCGTGCGGCAGAAGGCTAAGTTATGTGGCTAACTAGACCCTTGCGTGAGCGATCCACGCAGATTTTTCTGGGCGTGCTGTTTGCAGCGCTGGCCATTGTGACCTTCCTTCACGTGGCCATGCCAGAAGACAGTGCCCTGTATGTCAGTGCCTACACCGTGACCTTGCTGGGCAAGTACCTGTGCTATGCCTTGCTGGCAGTGGCTGTGGACCTGGTGTGGGGATACCTCGGAATCCTCAGCCTGGGCCACGGTGCCTTCTTTGCCATCGGCGGCTACGCCATGGGCATGTATCTGATGCGCCAGATCGGCGATCGCGGCACCTACGGCGATCCCATCCTGCCGGACTTCATGGTGTTCCTGAACTGGCAGGAACTGCCCTGGTACTGGCTCGGGTTCGACATGGCCTGGTTCGCCTTTATCATGGTGCTCTTGGCCCCGGGCCTGTTGGCACTGGTGTTTGGCTTCCTCGCTTTCCGATCACGGGTAACCGGGGTCTACCTGTCCATCATCACCCAGGCGCTCACCTTCGCGCTGATGCTGGCGTTCTTCCGCAACGAGATGGGCTTCGGCGGCAACAACGGCCTGACCGACTTCCGCGACATCCTCGGCTTCAACCTGCGCACCGACGCCACCCGGTTGGGGCTGTTCATCGCCACCGGCATCGCCCTGGCCATTGGCTACGTGATCTGCCGCGGCATTGTGACCAGCAAACTGGGCCGGGTCAGCATCGCCTGTCGCGACGCCGAAGCCCGCGCCCGCTTCCTGGGCTACCGGGTGGACCGGGTGCAGCTGTTCGTGTTTGTGGTCTCCGCCATGCTGGCGGGTGTGGCCGGCGCCTTGTACGTGCCCCAGGTGGGCATCATCAACCCCAGTGAATTCTCACCCCTGTTCTCCATTGAAGTGGTGGTCTGGGTCGCCCTTGGCGGCCGGGCAACTCTCTATGGCGCGGTGATTGGCGCGGTACTGGTGAACTACGCCAAAACCGTGTTCACCGGCGTGATGCCGGATGCCTGGCTGTTCGCCCTCGGTGGCCTGTTCGTGCTGGTCACCGTGTTCCTGCCCAAAGGCATCGCCGGCCTGCTGGCCAGCCGCCGCAAGGGCAAACAGGATGAACCAGACACCCCAACCGCCCCATCCACCACGGAGGCGACCGCATGAGCATTCTCGAGGAGCTTTCCAACCGCGACCGGGTGTTTGAATTCCTGACCCCGGCGATCTCCCCCGTGGACACCCGCCACGGGCCGATTCTGTACATGGAAGACGTCAACGTGAGCTTCGATGGCTTCCGCGCCATCAACAACCTCAACATGACCATCGACGACGGCGAACTGCGCTGCATCATCGGGCCCAACGGCGCGGGCAAAACCACCATGATGGACATCATCACCGGTAAAACCGCCCCGGACACCGGTTCGGTCTGGTTCGGCAGCCGCCACAACCTGCTGACCATGAACGAGCCGGAAATCGCCACCCTCGGCATCGGCCGCAAGTTCCAGAAGCCCACCGTGTTCGAGGCCTTAACGGTGTTCGAAAACCTCGAACTGGCCATGGCCACCGACAAGCGGGTGATTCCCACCCTGCGGGCGACCATGAAAGCGGAGTTTCGCGAGCGCATCGACGAAGTGCTGGAAACCATCGGCCTGCAGGACTTGCGAAACCAGCTGGCGGGCATCCTCTCCCACGGCCAGAAACAGTGGCTGGAAATCGGCATGCTGCTGATGCAGAAGCCGCGACTGCTCTTAGTAGACGAACCCGTCGCCGGCATGACTGAACAGGAAATGGAACGCACCGCCGAACTGCTCACCAGCCTGGCTGGCAAGCAGTCGGTGGTGGTGGTGGAACACGACATGGGCTTCGTACGCTCCATCGCCCGCAAGGTCACCGTATTGCACCAGGGCAGTGTGCTGGCGGAAGGCACCATGGACCAGGTCTCCAACGACCCGGAAGTGATCAAGGTGTATCTGGGGGAGGAAGCCTGATGCCTGACGAAAAGCAAATGCTGAAAATCGACAAGCTGAACCAGTTCTACGGCGAGAGCCACACCCTCTGGGAGCTTGAACTGGACGTGCCCAAAGGCCAGTGCACCTGCGTAATGGGCCGCAACGGTGTTGGCAAAACCACCCTGATGAAATGCATCATGGGTGAGGAAACCACCAGCAGCGGCAGCATCCAGTTTGATGGCGGCACCGAACTGACCAAACAGAAACTGGAAGAACGCTCCCGCCTGGGCATCGGATATGTACCCCAGGGCCGGCAGATATTCCCGCTGCTGACCGTGGAAGAAAACCTGCGCACCGGCCTGGCCGTGCGCAAGGACGGCAGCAAGAAAATCCCCGAACGCATCTACGAGCTGTTTCCCGTACTCAAGGAAATGAAAAGCCGCCGTGGCGGCGACCTCTCCGGCGGCCAGCAGCAACAGCTAGCCATCGGGCGTGCCTTGGTGATCGAACCCCAGTTACTGATCCTCGACGAGCCCGGCGAAGGCATCCAGCCCAACATCGTGGCCCAGATCGGCGAGGTCATCCGCCGGCTGATCAAGGAAGACGGCCTGACGGTGTTGCTGGTGGAACAGAAGCTGCCCTTCGCCCGCAAATACGCCGACCGCTTCGCCATCATGGACCGCGGCCGCCGAGTGGCTGAGGGCGAGATTGCCGAACTGTCTGATGAACTCATCAAGAAGCACCTGACGGTATGACCGCCTACGAGCCCATCACAACCCGCGCCACCAACGCGGCCCACGACTCCGGCCACCGCTTCGACGCGGGCCGGCGCTGGGCCGCCACCCTGGACCTGGCCTTCGACGCCAGGCAGGAGCAGGGCGCGCAGGTTACCCGCATGACCCGCACCCGGTTCAAAGGGCCTTTGCGGGTACAGCGCCCGTTCTACCCGGAAGGCAAAACCGGCTGCTGCCACGTGTACCTGCTACACCCGCCCGGCGGCCTGGTCAGCGGCGACGCCCTGAACATCAACGTGTCGGTTGGAAATGGCGCCCACACCCTGGTGACCACCCCCGCGGCGGCAAAACTCTACAAAGCCGACCGCAACGGCGTCGCCTGGGCGCAGCACACACACCTGAACGTCGCCAATGGCGGCATTCTCGAATACCTGCCCCAGGAAACCCTCGGTTTCAACGGCTCCCGGGGCGAGCAGACCACCACCATCGACCTGGAAACCGGCGCCAAATGCCTGGGCTGGGAAATCCTTGCTTTGGGCCGCCCGGCCAGCAACCTGCCGTTCATCACCGGCCACATGGAGCAACGCTTCAGCCTGAGTATGAACGGCAAACCGCTATGGCTGGAACGCCAACTCCTGGACCCCTCTCATGCCCGTTTTCAAGGCAAATGGGGGCAGGGCGGCGCCACCGTTCAGGCGACCTTATGGGTAGTTGGCCTGGAGGACGAAGCCGGTGCAGTGGAAGCGATCCGGGAACAACTACAGGCCTCCACCGACTGGGCCGTTACTCGCCGGCGCGGTGTGGTGTTGTTGCGTTACCTGGGCAATGAACGAAACGAAGCATGGGATGTTTGTCAGCGGGCCTGGGAGGTACTTCGGCCTCTGTTGGCCGGCCAGTCTGCGGTGGTGCCTCGGATATGGCTGACTTGATTGTATTGGTGTGGGAACAGGGCGGGGCGAACCGTCCGGGGCACGCTGTGAATACGTCCATGTACGCTTGACGAAAACATCCATGTTTTCGACATCCCCGGATGGTTCGCCCCGCCCTGTTCAGTGGACATCCGAGTTAGCGCACTAGCTCGATAGGGCAAGACATTGTTGTTCTGAGCAACGGAGATTAATCCGGCAGGCAACTCAGTATTCAGACAAGGCAGGAGGGAAGGGGTGCACGGGATCGTAAAAAACATGGATGTTTTTTCCGAGCGTACATGGACGTATTCACAGCGTATCCCGTGCACCCCTTCCCTCCTGCCGAAGAACTCCAGAACCCGAGGAGAACAAAAATGGAATTAACCCCAAGAGACAAAGACAAACTCCTGCTGTTTACAGCAGCTTTGTTAGCCGAACGAAGAAAAGCCAAAGGCCTGAAGCTCAATTACCCGGAAGCCGTCGCCCTCATCAGCGCCGAAATCATGGAAGGCGCCCGTGAAGGCCGCACCGTGGCTGAAATGATGACCGCCGGCACCGAAATCCTCACCCGCGACGACGTCATGGAAGGCGTGGCCGACATGGTCGACGAAGTCCAGGTGGAAGCCACCTTCCCGGACGGCACCAAACTCGTCACCGTCCACAACCCCATCGTCTAAGGAGCGCGCCATGATCCCCGGAGAATACGACCTCAAAGACGGCGACATCGAACTCTGCGAAGGCCGCCAACGCATCACCATCGAAGTGGGCAACACCGGCGACCGCCCCATCCAGATCGGTTCCCACTACCACTTCGCCGAAGCCAACCCCGCGCTGGACTTCGACCGAGCCAAAGCCCGCGGCTACCGCCTCGACGTCGCCGCCGGCACCGCCATCCGGTTTGAACCCGGTCAAACCCGCGAAGTGACGTTAATACCCTTCGCCGGTAAGCGAGAGATTTATGGTTTCCGACAGGAAGTCATGGGAAGCCTCGACAAGAACTGATGACTAGGGGAGCGAGCGGGAATGACTTTTCAAACTGTGCGGAAGGCGCGAACTAGCTCTAAGGGCCGGTCGGACAGGGCTTTCCAGGAATGTGCGGAGCAGAGGTTTGTGCCTGGCCTTTGGACTACACGAATCAACTCTGACGAGCGAGTGGGAATGACTTTCCAAAACTGTGCGGAGGCATGGATGCCGGAGCCCAAGCGCCACAAGGATGTGCTTGAGCGTGTTTTGGAAAGTCATTGCCACTTGCTCTGGCTCCCAAAGTTAAAGAGAGGGATAGCATGAAAATCACAAGACAAGCCTATGCCGACATGTACGGCCCCACCACCGGGGACCGAGTCCGCCTGGGCAACACCGAACTGTGGATACAAGTTGAAAGCGACGCCACCCACTACGGCGACGAAGTAAAATTCGGCGGCGGCAAAGTCATCCGCGACGGCATGGGCCAGAGCCAGCGCGCTGACGAAGCCGTCATGGACACCGTCATCACCAACGCCCTGATACTCGATTGGTGGGGCATCGTCAAAGCCGACGTCGGCCTACAAAACGGCAGGATTGCCGCCATCGGCAAAGCCGGCAACCCCGACACCCAGCCAGACGTCACCATCGTCATCGGCCCCGGCACCGAAATCATCGCCGGTGAAGGCAAAATCCTCACCGCCGGCGGCATCGACGCCCACATCCACTTCATCTGCCCCCAGCAAATCGAAGAAGCCCTCATGAGCGGCGTTACCACCATGCTCGGCGGCGGCACCGGCCCGGCCACAGGCAGCAACGCCACCACCTGCACCCCCGGCCCCTGGCACATCGGCAAAATGCTCCAGGCCGTCGACGACATGCCCATGAACATCGGCTTCCTCGGCAAAGGCAACGCCAGCCTGCCGGAGTCCCTCGAACTGCAAATCAAAGCCGGCGCCATGGGCCTAAAACTCCACGAAGACTGGGGCACCACACCGGCCTCCATCGACAACTGCCTCACCGTGGCGGACAAGTTCGATGTACAGATTGCCATTCACACCGACACCCTCAACGAATCCGGCTTCGTGGAAGATACCCTCGCCGCCTTCAAAGGCCGGTGCATCCACACCTACCACACCGAAGGCGCCGGCGGCGGCCATGCCCCCGACATCATCACCGCCTGCTCCAAAGACTACGTACTACCGTCTTCCACCAATCCCACACGGCCGTACACCGTCAACACCATCGACGAACACCTCGACATGCTCATGGTCTGCCACCACCTGGACCCCAACATCCCGGAAGACGTCGCCTTCGCCGACTCCCGCATTCGCCGCGAGACCATCGCCGCCGAAGACATCCTCCAGGACATGGGCGTGATCTCCATGATCGCCTCCGACTCCCAGGCCATGGGCCGGGTGGGGGAAGTGGTGTGCCGCACCTGGCAGACCGCCCACAAGATGAAAGTACAACGCGGCCTGCTGCCGGATGACGAACAACTCGGCGCCGACAACCTGCGCGCCAAACGCTACATCGCCAAGTACACCATCAACCCCGCCATCACCCACGGCATCGCGCACGAAGTGGGTTCCGTGGAAGTGGGCAAACTGGCGGACCTGGTGCTGTGGGACCCGGCCTTCTTTGGCGTAAAACCCGCGCTCATCCTCAAAGGCGGCATGATTGCAGCCGCCCCCATGGGCGACCCCAACGCCTCTATACCCACACCCCAGCCCGTGCACTACCGCATGATGTTCGGGGCGCTGGGCCGGGCCGCCAGTGCCACCCGCCTGAGCTTTGTCAGCCAGGCCGCGCTGGATGCGGATATTGGTAAAGAACTGGGGCTGAACAGCACCCTCGCGGCCTGTAAAAACGTGCGCAGCGTTCGCAAGGGCGACCTCAAACTCAACGACGCCTGCCCACACCTGACCGTGGACCCACAAACCTACGAAGTGCACGCCGATGGCGAACTGCTCACCTGCGAGCCCGCCACCGAACTGCCACTGGCGCAGCTATATCATCTCTTTTAATCACGACAGCTCAAGGCTGTTTTAACAAATACAGCTCAAGGCTGAGGAGCACAACATGCTTGAACTGACACAAAGAATCGGCCCAGTGGAAACCAGCGAAATCCACGACCACCTAACGCTGCCCTTCGAACTGCGCATGCGCGGCCGCCTGCGCGCCAAAACCGACACCGGCTACGACGTTGGCCTGTTCCTCGACCGCGGCCCTGTGCTGCGAGAGGGCGAATTCCTGCAGGCGCAAAGCGGCGAAGTTATCCGCATCCGCGCGGCGGACGAACCTGTGGTCACCGCCCGCATCGAACCCGGCCTGCCTCTGGCCCGGTTGTGCTATCACCTCGGTAACCGCCACGTGGCTCTCCAAATCGGCGCCGACGAACAAGCCGGTTGGGTACGCTTCCCGCCGGACCACGTACTGGAAGAACTCGCCGAACGCCTGGGCGCCACGCTGGAACACCACCGCGCCCCGTTTGACCCGGAACCTGGCGCTTACTCAGAGAAAAAACATGACCACGCTCATGCTCACTGACAGCAGCCAGACCGCCGTCGGCGACCTGTCCCTGCTGGGCCTGATGCAACTCGTCAGCCCCGCGCTGCCCATCGGCGCCTTCGCCTGGTCCCAGGGCCTGGAAAGCGCCTTCGAACTGGGCTGGGTGAACAACGAAGACCAACTGGGCGACTGGCTGGAAGGCGTACTGGAAGACGGCCTCACCCGCTGCGAACTGCCCCTGCTGGCGCGCCTGCAAACCGCCTGGGCCAACAGTGACAGCGCCGAATTGGCCCACTGGAACCAATGGCTGCACGCCACCCGCGAAACCGCGGAACTGAGCGACGAAGACACCCGCCTGGGCTCCGCACTCGTCCGCCTGTTGGGCAGCCTGGAATTGCTACCAGCGGAAGACCGAATGCCGGAAAACCCCGGCTACGTCACCGTCTTCGCCAGGGCGGCCCACATGCGCCACGTACCCGTGCGCCAAACCCTGCTCGGCTTCGCCTGGGCCTGGCTGGAAAACCAACTCGCCGTCGCCTGCAAAGCCATGCCCCTGGGCCACACCGCCGCACAGCGGCTGACCGAACGGCTGCGCCCAAAACTGGTACACGCCGTCGACCAGGCACTGACGCGGGAAGATAACGAACTCGGCCCGGTACTGCCCGGCCTCGCGCTCGCAAGCGCACACCACGAAACCCAGTACTCACGGCTTTTCAGAAGCTGAACATTACTCCGATGATCGGGGAGGCAAGTAGGCAACCCTTTTTGAAAATGTGCGGAGCCATGGATGGCGGAGCCCAAGCGCACATGGATGTGCTTGAAGCGTTTTTCAAAAAGGGTTGCCTACTTGCTGACCTTCTCGGAACAAGACAAGAAGAGGAGATAACCAATGAAACATTGTCTGAGAGTAGGAGTCGGCGGCCCAGTCGGCTCAGGTAAAACCGCCTTGCTGCGCCAACTCTGCAAAGCCCTAAAAGACCACTACGACATTGCTGTGGTCACTAATGACATATACACCCGTGAGGATGCGGACTTCTTATTGAAACACGAGGCCCTCCCAGCCGACCGCATCCTCGGCGTGGAAACCGGCGGCTGCCCGCACACCGCCATCCGCGAAGATGCGAGCATGAACCTCGCCGCCATCGACGACCTGCAAAGCCGACACCCCAACCTGGAACTGGTGCTGGTCGAATCCGGCGGCGACAACCTCTCCGCCACCTTCAGCCCAGAGCTGTCCGACCTCACCCTGTACGTCATCGACGTCTCCGCCGGCGACAAAATCCCGAGAAAAGGCGGCCCCGGCATCACCAAATCCGACCTGTTGATCATCAACAAAATCGACATCGCCGAACAGGTACATGCCTCCCTGGATGTAATGGACCGTGACTCCAAGAAAATGCGCGGCGAACGCCCCTTCGTGTTCACCAACCTCTACGACGGAGTAGGGCTGGAAACCATCATCAGTTTCATCCTCGAGCGCGGCATGCTGCCGGAACGGCGCCCCAACAAAGTGGCCGAAACCGCCTGACACCGAACCACCAACACCGAATCCAGTAACACAAGGAAGAACACCATGAACCAGACCACCAAACTCCTCATGGCCGCCGGCCTGCTACTCACCGCCACCACCTCAGCCGCCCACACCGGCCACGGTGCCCACGCTGAAAGCGGCTTCCTCAGTGGCCTGTTGCACCCAATGCTGGGCCTGGACCATTTGTTGGCCATGGCGGCTATTGGGTTCTGGGGTGTGCGCCAGAATAACCTCATGAAAAACGCGACGCCGGCCTTCGTAATCGGTGGCATGGTTCTGGGCGCAGCCCTGGCTTGGGGAGGCCTGAGCCTGCCCGGCGTTGAAACCGGCATCACTTTCTCCGTGCTGGTGGCTGGCATTCTCATAGCCACCCTGGCGAAATTGCCCGCTGCGGTTGGCGGCGTTCTGGTTGGCGCCTTCATGCTGTTCCACGGCTTCGCCCACGGTACAGAAATGCCGGAAGGCGCAACACTGGCCGTCTACCTGGCTGGCTTCTCCATCGCCACTCTCGCCATCACTCTGGTTGGGCGTGGACTGGGTAGCTTGATGCTGAAAGCGGATAGCCGCTTCAGCCGTGGTGTTGGTGGCGTGCTGGCGGTTGTTGGGGCGTATTTGGCCGCTGCCTGATAGCCAGACTAAAGCAGATAGGAAACAAAAAGCCGCTCGGGAAACCGGGCGGCTTTTGTTGTATATGATTTACTAAATTTTACGTCTTCCGGGTAGGAACTTTCCCAAGGGTTGGTCTAGTGTGTAGTCATAAGAAACGGATTGACGCCGCTGTTAAGGATGACGGATGGACTACACGCAGATACTGCACACACTTCAAAACGCCATTCCAACGGGCATCTGGTATCTGATCCCGCTGTTCTTCCTGGCGGTGGTCATCAAATTACACTGGTTCAAGAGCAATGCCAGGGAAGCGATGGTTAATCATTCCGCCAGATTCTATCTCGATAGAACGTGGGGTGAATGCCGGGGGCGAATTCCTGGGGTGTAAGACATTTCCAAGGTGTCGGGAGAATTGTTGATGCTTCGTTATTGCAATAATGAAACAGTCAAATGATTGCAATAATGAAGCGCTCTATCTAACCACTGTTAGTTTTCAAAGGAGAGAGTTATGGAAGATAAAGGCAAGAATCATCAATCTGAAACCTCGGGTGAGCAACAGGTGGATGTGTTTTTCCCAGACGAGGTTAAAAAAGGTGTCTACGCTAACAACGTTTTCATCAACCATACTCCAGAAGAAATTGTCTTGGACTTCTTGAATGTCATTCCCCCAGCCGGTTCCGTCGTTTCGAGAGTAGTTCTCAACCCTTCTCATGCAAAGAGGCTGGTTAGGGCGCTTCAAGAAAATTTAGACAAATACGAAAAGACCTTCGGCGAAGTTCCGTTCGAGATTAAGCCGATCCATGAATGAGGCTGACTAATGGCAGGTCAACCGGATGAAGATGTAGCTTGGTGGTCGAGACTTCTGCATGAAGGCCCAGGATTTTTATATGGGTTTGGCCTCGGCGTTTTGAGTGGTTACTTTGGCAATTGGGCGTGGGCCAAATTCCGCCCCAAGCGCAAAGACAACCATATGAAATTGGAGGTGACCGACGATGGCGCTCAGTTTACGGGGTTGATGAATCATGAGAACTCAGAACAAATACTAAAAGTAATGAAAGCAGCGGCGAAAACCTCAAGTAGTAAAAAAAGGCAAGGTTCTTCCTACGATACAAGCGGAGCCCAAGAGAAAACTAACAAGTAGTTCCAGTGTGTTCCGGCCCTCTGGGCCTCCACCGGACAGCCTTTTCTCCGCTTCGCTCCACAAAGGCTGCCGCTGAACAAAAGCGTTGAGGCTGTAGAAAAACTCCGAATTCAGCCCCGGTTTTGCTAGGATCAGGCAAACGGACAAGGAGTCGTCAGATGCCCAAAGCCAAGCCCCGTTTCAGACCCTACAACCCCGACCAGAACGCCATGGTCGTGATCA
>NZ_JBSXOB010000039.1:0-29053 GCF_056857915.1 Marinobacter sp. B-12
GCATGAACACCAGCGTCTTGGAAGGCATGAACAACAAGATCAAGGTGATCAAGAGGATGGCGTATGGCTACCGGGATAACGGCTACTTCTTCTTGAAGATAAAAGCAGCGTTTCCCGGTAAAGCGCGATGAACCTAAAAAAGGCCACGCAAGAGCGTGGCCTGTAAGCAAGTGCCCAACCCGACGGGGGGTGGGCCGGACTAGTTCAGAGACACTAATCAACGTAATCAGTATCGTTCATCAATCTGTCGTTCAGAAGGTCACAAACTGACAAAGGTCGGTCATTTCCGGCCAAGGCTGCGGTAGGTCGGTACAGTTTCAGGTTCATTCGCCTCAGCGTATAAAGGGGTTCAATAAGCGAGTGAATGTGCCGGTTAATTTAACCGGTGCGCTGAGCACAGACAGGGTAATGCAGTCTTCGCAGCCAACCGCAACGGGTTTGTGCTCGTCTTCTTGATTGAGTACCACGAAGTCCCACTGGTTGAACACACCATTCTGGTCCGCGAACGCACCCTGTAGCACGATAGTGGTTTCGTTCCCTCTGTGGGTATGCGCGGGTGCCTTCCCACCGGCTGCCAACTTCTGAAGCACCACCTGCTCGTTCTGGCCGGGAAACCGTTCGCTGATGTCCAGAACACTGACATCGCCGAGCTGACGTTTCCAGGGCAGCGCGTCGAGATCGTCGCCCAACAACTTTTGAAGTGGGCTCATGCGCTTGGCTTGTGTACTAATGTAGTTCTCCGTCATGTCAGGCTCGCTGTCTATGCGTGACAGGATAGAGTCAAACATGTCCGATGAAACGCCGACCTGGGGCTGACTTTCCATCATTACGGCACCGAGGCTGTCGAGGGTATCCACACGGCTGCGACAATGGGGGCACTGGTCAAGATGGAGACGAATGCACAGTGCGTGGGGCTCACTGAGATTGCCTGCACTGAATTCCATCAGGGTAAGTGTGTCTGGGTGGTGCCGTGTCATACGTTCTGGTCCTGCAAAATCACTTTCAGTTTGTTCAGCGCCAGGCGTACCCGGCTTTTTACGGTGCCTAGCGGTATGTTGAGCTCGTCCGCCACCATCTGGTGTGACTTGCTTTCCATGTAGACCTTGGCGATTACCGTAATCTGTTCTTCCGGCAGGTGACTGAGGGATTCTCGCACGCGACGTTCAGACATCAGGCGGTGCAGCGACGTAACCGGTTCGTCGTCGTTTTCGCCGGGAATCTGCCACAGATCTTCCGTTTCAACGGGCATCTCCGCACTCGTGCGTTTCATCTTGCGCAGCATATCAATGCGTTGGTTCCGCGCGATGGTGAAAATCCAGGTCGACGCGGCTGCTTTTCGCCAGTCGTAAAGACATGAACGGCGCCAAATTGACACAAAGACCTCTTGCACCAGCTCTTCAGCGTGACTCGCCATGCCGTTGGCCATCGCGTAGTACTTGATCTGGGGACCAAAGTGCTCGAACAGAGCATGATAGGCCTGCCGGTCCTGATTTCTTCCCACTTTCTCCAGTAGCTGGCTCCAAGGGTCCTTGCGGCCCTCAGCCCGTGCTGGTTTCTGATCCAGTGTGGACACCGGACGCTCCTTGACAGTCGCATGATTTGGCATTGTTGTGTTCATCATTCTATGCACTCGCCCCGGGTTTGTCAGTCTCCTTATGTACGGGGGAGCTGGACAGCTGGATCTGCTTTTACCGGCGATTTTCTTTCTGGCTTCGCTGCCGCCGGGTGTCGGCTGCAGGGAGATTGCTGACCGCTATCATCACGGCTACTCTTTTGCAGGTATTTATTCAGGAACGCTTGGCCAACATGAATGCTCCCGGAAAGACTGGCAATCTGCCTGTTATTCGCGCTCACTACGCCGATATCCTTTGCCAGTTGGCGGAAGAAAAGGGTGCTGCGCGTCCCGAGCTGCTGCGCTCGGCTGATATTCGCCCAGCCATGTTGGGGCACCCGGACAACTTCATCACCGTGGCGCAGTTCAGTAGTCTTTGTCGCTCGGCATTGGCGTTGAGTCACGATCCGGCCCTGGGGCTGGAGTATGGTAAGCGCCTGAAGTTCACTACCCACGGCTCCCTGTCACAGGCCGCCATCAGCTGTGACAACATTGGCCAGGCGCTTACGGTGCTGATCAAGTATTTCCGTATCCGGTTCGTGTATATGAATCTGAGCTTCTTTACCGAGGGCAGCGACGCTGTGCTGCAACTCGACATCATGCACGCTCTGGATGATCTGCATCGGTTCAATGCAGAAGTGGTGCTGGCCTCGTTGATGGATGTGAACCTGCTCTTGTTCGGGCGCCGCCTGCTTGAGGGTGGAAGTTGTCGACTGAATTATCCGCCACCTGAATATGCCCCGGCCTATGAGTCGCTGTTCGGCAACCGTATTCGATTCGACGCCGGCGCCAATCAGCTCCGTTTTCGCAAGGAATTTCTGGAACTGCCAATTTCCCTGTCCAATCCCGTAGCGCGTCGGGTAGCAGAAGCGCAATGCCAGGAGGAAATGCGATCGCTGGAAGCGACCACGTCGATTCCCGAGCGCGCGGGGCGGTTGCTGGAATCGGTACGGGATGGCCGGCTTCCGGGTATTGATTCCGTGGCGGCGCAACTGGGTGTGTCACCCAGGACGCTGCGCCGTCAGCTCAGTGCCGAAGGCCTGAAATTTCAGGGCATCCTCGATGACATCCGCCACCGGCGTTCCCTGGAGCTGCTTCGGCGCACCGACCTCGGGATCGATGACATTGCCTATCGCCTGGGGTATAGCGACCCGTCCAATTTTGGCCGGGCTTTCCGCAAGTGGGAGGGGCTGTCGCCCTCGGTCTGGCGCGCAAGAAAGGCCTGATCCGGATTATTCTTCCAGATAGGTATAGCCGCCAAGGCCGTTTTCCAGTTCTTCCAGCAGACTCGTCTGTACGTCGTCCGGCAGTCCGCTGGCGGCAAATTTCTGCTGGTAGGCCCGAAGCAGGGCGGTGGGTTCGAAGTTTACATACTGCAGCACCTTGGCCACGGTATCGCCATGGATTGGCTCACTCACGGTATGGCCGCCACCGGGGTTGCGTCGTACATCCACCGAATGGGTGTCGCCGAACAGGTTGTGCATGTCACCGAGGATTTCCTGGTAGGCGCCGGTCATGAAAAAGCCCATTAGCATGGGTTCTTCCGGGGCTTCTTCAGGCAGTGGGAAGGTGGTTTCGATACCTTGGCCGTCCACGTATCGGTCAATTCGCCCGTCGGAGTCACAGGTAATGTCCTGGATGACCGCACGACGGGTGAGGGGACGGTTCAGCCCATTCACCGGCATAATCGGGAAAATCTGATCAATACCCCACACGTCCGGCAGCGACTGGAACAGAGAAAAGTTTACGAAGAGCTTCTCTGCCAGTTTTTCATTAAGCTCATCAATGATCTCCCGGTGCGCGCGATTCGCGGAGTTCAGCTGTTTTCTCAGCGCCCGGCAGCAGGTGGTGTAGAGCGTTTCCGCCCGGGCGCGGTCCGCCAGTGACAAAAGGCCATGGGCGAACTGGGTATGGACATCCGCCATGGCGTGGAGCACGTCGTGGTAGATCTCAGCCAGGGAACGGCGCGACGCCTCATCCCGCAGGCTCTCCAGGTCGCGCCACAGATCCTGCAGCGGTGCCGGGGCATCACTGAACGGTTGTTCGGTTGGGCGCTTGTCGGGCACCTCCCGGTCAATCACATTGGTCACAAGTACCGAGTGGTGAGCCGTCAGCGCACGGCCGGATTCACTGATCAGGTTGGGATGGGGGATGCCCGCCCGATCGCACTCCGATTGCAGGATATGAATCACGTTGTAAGCGTATTCGTGTACGCTGTAATTCATCGAACAACTGCTGCGTGAACGGGTGCCCTCATAGTCCACGCCGAGCCCGCCGCCAATATCGACCGTGCCTACCGGTGCCCCCATGTGGCGCAATTCACTGTAGAAACGGGCACACTCGCGCAGTCCGGTCTGGATGTCACGGATATTGGCTATCTGCGACCCCAGGTGAAAATGCAGCAACTGAAGGGATTCCAGGGCCCCGGCACCGCGCAGGGTCTCGACCACATCCAGCACCTGGCTTGCGGACAGTCCGAATTTCGACTTTTCACCGCCGGTGTTCTGCCAGTTGCCTTTACCGATGGTGGCCAGCCGTGCGCGCACGCCTATCAGCGGTGTCACTCCCAGACGGCGGGCTTCCTCGAGAATGAGCGGCAGCTCTGATTGTTTTTCCACCACAATGAACACCCGGTGCCCCAGTTTCTGCCCGATCAGCGCCAGCCGGATATATTCACGGTCCTTGTAGCCATTGCAGACAATCACCGACTCCCGCTGGCGCGACAGTGCCAGAACCGCCATTAACTCCGGCTTGCTGCCGGCTTCGAGGCCAATCTGGTTATCGCTGGCGGCCGGTTCGGCGCAGAGCAGTTCCTCAACCACCCGGCGCTGCTGGTTGACCTTGATCGGGTAGACGGCGGTGTAGCCTCCCTGGTAGCCGTGTTCACGAGCGACCTTGTTAAACGCGCCACACAGCTTGTTGACCCGATCATGGAGAATATCGGTAAAGCGGATTAACACCGGAAGCTGGACACCCTCACTGACCAGGGAGCGGGTAAGGCCGGGCAGGTTGATGTCCTCGCCGCTGTGCCCCCGGTCGGGTCTTATCAGTACCTCGCCACGGGCATTCACATCGATATAGCCATCGCTCCAGTGGGCGATGTTGTACACCTTGTGGGCGGCGCTGAGGGTTGGTTCGCTCATGGGGCTTTCCTGTGCTGAGTCCGCAGCCGGCAACGGGCCGGCCTATGGCGCTCATTGTATGGATTCCGCCGCCTCGCTAAAAGAACAACACCCGAAAAACAAGGCCCGGAGGTAATGATAGTCCTTTAGGTGTGGTGGTTACGGACCTACAATACCCTCAATACGAACAGGCTCAACGCGCACATCCGGAGACACGACATGACTGCACTGAACGATGGCTGGTTTACCGAAGTATTCCAGGACCAGGGAACCGCCTTTTCCCTGCAGGTGAAGAAAAAATTGCACGAAGAACAAACCGACTTCCAGAAGCTGGAAATCTGGGAAACCGAAACCTTCGGCAACCTGATGGTGCTCGACGGCTGCGTGATGCTGACCACCAGAGACAACTTCCTCTATCACGAGATGATGACTCATCCGGCGCTGTTCACCCATAAAGACCCGAAGAAAGTGGTCATCGTTGGCGGCGGTGATTGCGGCACCCTGAAAGAAGTCCTTAAGCACCCCGGTGTGGAAGAAGCCTGGCAGGTGGAAATCGACGAACGCGTCACTCGCCTCTCGGAACAGTATTTCCCCGAGCTTTGCGAATCCAACACCGATCCTCGCGCCAACTTCTTCTTCGGCGACGGCATACAGTGGATACGCGATGCGGTGCCTGGAAGCCTTGATGTCATTATCATCGACAGCACCGACCCGGTTGGCCCCGCCGAAGGCCTGTTCGCCCTGGACTTCTATCGCGACTGCATGATCGCTCTGCGCGACGGAGGCGTTATTGTCCAGCAAAGCGAATCGCCGCTGCTGCACACCAACACCATCATCAAAACCATTCACGACGATATGAAAAAGGCCGGCTTCGACCACGTCCGCACCCTGCCGTTCCCGCAACCGGTGTACCCCACCGGCTGGTGGAGCTGCACTATGGCGGGTAAGGAAAAGCCGGTGGTGTACTTCCGTGAGGAAGACGCGGATCAGCGGCCGTTTGTGACCCGCTATTACAACGCCGACATCCACCGTGGGGCATTGGCGATGCCGCAATTCATGGTGGATGCACTGGAAGATGAGGTGATGTCGAGCGAGCGGTAAAGTGGAAAAAAAGAGGGGCGCCCGTGGGCGCCCCTCTTTCGATCCAGTGTCAGCCCATATTACTTGCTGCTGACAAACTCCGGATAGGCTTCCATGCCACACTCGGACAGATCCACACCTTCGTACTCTTCCTCTTCGGTCACCCGAATACCCATGATCGCCTTGAGGGCGCCCCAGACAATCAGGCTGGTCACGAAGACCCAGACGAAGATGGTCAGCATACCAACCAGCTGACCCAGGAAGGTCGCGTCCGCGTCGGACAGCAGTACCGCGAAGATACCCCAGATACCTACCACACCGTGTACGGAGATGGCACCGACCGGGTCATCAATACGCATCTTGTCGAGCGTCACGATTGAGAACACCACGATGATGCCGCCGATGGCGCCAATAATGGTCGCCAACAAAGGCGAAGGATCGGCAGGTTCAGCGGTAATAGCAACCAGACCAGCCAGGGCACCGTTCAGGGCCATGGTCAGGTCAGCCTTGCCGAACATGATGCGGGCTACAATCAGAGCACCGATCAGGCCGCCGGCAGCGGCCGCGTTGGTGTTCAGGAACACGTTGGCCACTTCGTTGGCCACACCGATGCCGCCCAGCTTGAGGGTAGAGCCGCCGTTGAAGCCGAACCAGCCCATCCACAGGATGAAGGTACCAAGAGTCGCCAGCGGCAGGTTGGCACCCGGGAAGGCCTTGATCTGGCCATCCGCGCCATACTTGCCTTTACGGGCGCCCAGCAGCAGAACACCCGCCAGAGCCGCAGCGGCACCCGCCATGTGTACGATGCCGGAACCAGCGTAGTCGCTGTAGCTCAGCTCATAGATACCGAACACGGCATCGCCGTTCCAGGTCCAGGAGCCCTGCATCGGGTAGATGAAACCACACATAACAACGGCGAAAGCCAGGAAGGCCCAGAGCTTCATACGCTCGGCCACGGCACCGGAAACGATGGACATGGCGGTTGCAACGAAGACAACCTGGAAGAAGAAATCAGAAGCCCCGGCGTATTCGCCCATCTCACCAAAACCGGCCTCGTTGGAAGCGGCAAGGACTCCGGCGATCGCCGCGTCGTCCATTTGAGCGACAGTGGTAACGCCGCTGAGGAAGAGACCGCCACCGTACATGATGTCGTAGCCGACGATCAGATACATGGTGCAGGCTACTGCAAACAGGGAAACGTTCTTGGTCAGGATCTCGGTGGTGTTCTTGGCGCGCACCAGGCCTGCTTCGAGCATAGAGAAGCCCGCGGCCATCCACATGACCAGAGCGCCGCAGATAAGGAAGTAGAAGGTATCCAGTGCATACTGGAGTTCAAAAATATGATTAAGATTGCTTTCCATGTGAAGCCCTCCGCACGAGGCTTTTCAAGTTATAAATTTTTTGCGCTGGCTGTCTGGTTGATCAGTCTGTGATCAGACCGCTTCTTCGCCGGTTTCCCCGGTTCGGATTCGGATCGCCTGTTCCAGTTCGGTCACGAAAATTTTGCCGTCACCAATCTTCCCAGTGTTGGCGGCCTTGGTGATGGATTCGATGACCTGATCCAGCAGGTTGTCGCCGATAGCAACTTCAACCTTGACCTTGGGCAGGAAGTCCACCACGTATTCTGCGCCACGGTAGAGCTCGGTATGACCCTTCTGGCGACCGAAGCCTTTGACTTCAGTGACCGTTACGCCTTGTACGCCAATCTCGGATAGTGCCTCACGGACATCATCCAACTTGAAAGGCTTGATGATCGCTGTCACAAGTTTCATTGCTTTCTCCTTGGTAAAGCCGTCTCAACATCTGGAACTCTTCGGCCCGTTGTTGAGGTCGGGATGCTGCCACCTCGCACACCAATTGTGCGGATTGCGTACAAGGCTTTTAGCATCGGGTGTGCCAACGCAAAAAATAATATAACTATCAGACAGTTGGCTGTCTGTTGATCCAGAATGGATCGTCAGGTCGCACCATTTCGGGGCTTGTCTGTCCTGGGCGAACCATAATGATGCACGAACTCGGTGCAAGCATTAGGAATGCCTGAGCCACATTATACTGTCGACGGCCACAGTATGGCAGGAGAGGCATTAGTGTTACACTCCAACCGTCGTTCAGGCGCGACGAAAAGCCCGCCGAGGACGAGGTATAGTCCAGCGCAGCTATTTTGACCGGTGATTTTTGAGAGGTGATTCGTGAAAGGTCCACAGGATTTCTTTTCCCAGCTTCAGGGACAATTCGGCCAGTTCGTTCCCGATATGGCCCGTGCCGCCCGTGAGGATTTTGAAGCCCAGGCCCGCGCCACGGTGATGACGGTCCTTTCGCGCCTTGAGCTGGTCACCCGTGAAGAGTTCGATGCCCAGCAAGCCGTACTGATGAAAACCCGCGAAAAGGTCGAAGCGCTGGAAAAGCGCGTGGCCGATCTGGAAAAGCAGTTCCCGAGTAGCTGACCGGCAGGACGCCCGTCAGGCGGCCAGGCCGCTATTACCTATAACCATGGAAGGTTGTCATGTTTGCCGTTGTCCATACCCGCGCCAGTATTGGCGTTTCTGCACCCTCCGTTACCGTTGAAGTCCACCTGTCAGGCGGCCTGCCGGCGCTGTCCATCGTCGGGCTCCCCGAAACGGGGGTTCGTGAAAGCCGGGAGCGTGTTCGCAGTGCCCTGATGAACGCCGGCTTTGAATTTCCCGCTCGCCGAATCACCATCAATCTGGCTCCTGCGGACCTGCCCAAGGAAGGCGGCCGCTTTGACCTCCCCATCGCCTTGGGCATTCTTGCCGCTTCCGGACAGATCCCGGCGGAAAGCCTTGCACAGTATGAATGTGTGGGAGAGCTTTCTCTGGATGGTGCGCTGAGACCGTTGAAAGGTGTGCTCCCGGCGATACTGGCAGCCCGCAAAGAGGGGCGTCGGTTACTGATCCCTCAGGCCAATGCCGCGGAAGCCGCCCTGGCCAGCCAGGACGATGTGTTGCCAGCCGGTCATTTACTGACGGTCTGCGAACACCTGTGTGAGCGGGCGAGGATTTCCCCGGTATCGCCAGCGGTGCCGGAAACGGGCGTGAACGCCGGTCCGGACCTTGCGGACGTGCATGGTCAGAGCGTGCCGAGGCGGGCGTTGGAAATTGCCGCCGCCGGCGGGCATAACCTGCTGATGTTTGGTCCACCGGGCACCGGTAAAAGCATGCTCGCCAGCCGTCTGCCGGGTATTTTGCCTCCGTTGACCACCGAATCTGCGCTCGAGGTAGCGAGTATCCACTCCGTGGCCGGTCTTCCCGTGCGGGGCGGAGAGTGGTGCCGGCCGCCTTACCGCGCACCCCATCATACCGCCTCGTCGGTAGCCATGGTGGGTGGCGGTAGCAGTCCGCGCCCCGGAGAAATCTCCCTGGCGCACCGCGGCGTATTGTTTCTTGACGAACTGCCAGAGTTCGAGCGACGGGTGCTGGAAGTGCTGCGGGAACCCATGGAATCCGGCGAGATTGCCATTAGCCGTGCGGCAAGGCAGGTGACCTTTCCAGCCTGCTTCCAGGTTGTGGCGGCCATGAACCCTTGCCCGTGTGGCTATCTGGGGCATCCGACGATCGAGTGCCAGTGCACGCCCCCGCAGGTGCTCCGTTATCGGGCAAAGATATCAGGTCCATTGCTGGACCGGTTCGACTTGCATGTGGAAGTGCCAGTTCAGAGCGGGGAGGTACTGATGAAGCGTGACGGCGGGGGTGAATCCAGCACGGTTGTGAGGGATCGGGTGTATCAGGCCCGTGAGCGGCAGATGCAGCGAGGATTCGGGAACGCCGCGTTAAGTGGCCGTGAACTTCAGGCACATTGCCGTGTGGATGCGGCAGGCGAGGCCATGCTGTCTGCCGCCATGGAGCGACTGGGCCTCTCTGCCAGGGCATTGCATCGTATCCTGCGGGTAGCACGGACCCTGGCGGACCTGGACGGCTACGACCACATTGGCAATGGCCATCTGGTCGAGGCGTTGGGCTATCGCAAACTGGACCGGCAGCAGACCCGGAATGCGCAGGTTTCGGTATAGTCCGTCGGGTGGCCTCTGGTAAACTGTGGCCATAACCCATTGAAGGAAAACCGCACAGGGCGGTTGAGGACGTCAGATGACCGATCACAACGATGTTTCCGGCGATTCACCCGTGACCACCCGCCGTGGCGTACGGAGTTTCGTGCTACGCCAGGGGCGGATGACCGAAGGCCAGAAAAAGGCCTACGACCGCAGTTGGCCCAAATACGGCCTGACCCGTGAACAGGGTATGATTGACCCACGCCAGATCTTTGGACGGGACAACATGCTTAACCTGGAGATCGGGTTTGGTATGGGCAAATCCCTGGCAGACATGGCGGAAGCGGCACCGGAGCAGGACTTCATCGGCGTGGAAGTACACCTGCCCGGGGTTGGCGCCCTGCTAAAAGAGATTGAAGACCGGGGGCTGGAGAATGTTCGTGTCTACGCCATTGATGCCAACGATGTGATCGATCGGTGCCTGCCCGATGCAGCACTGGACCGGGTGATGGTGTTTTTTCCGGACCCATGGCACAAAAAGCGCCACCACAAACGCCGGCTGATCCAGCACGAATTTGTCCAGCGCCTGCGCCATAAACTGCGAGTGGGCGGGGTCCTGCACCTGGCCACCGACTGGGAAAACTACGCCGAACACATGATGGAGATCATGGGAGAGTCCGAGGGTTTTGCGAACTCACAGGACATCGGCGAATACTCGCCGCGTCCGGAAGACCGGCCGATCACCAAGTTTGAGAAACGGGGTGAGACGTTGGGGCATGGCGTCTGGGATCTGGTGTTTTACCGTACCAATTAAGTCGTCGATAGATCGTTGGCTTCGCCGACTGGAGGCGTTATTCGTGAGCCAGCGGATGGCGCCGGGCGGCGCGAATGATCACCAATCCAGCGCAACCCAGCATCAGGCCGGTGAATTTCACCAGCGCGCAGAGTGTGGCGGACAGGCTGACCATATCCGTGGGTGGGTCCATGTTATTGAGTAGCAGGATATTTTCCGTCAGATCGCCGGCACCCGCGGTCACAAACAGCGCCTTCACCCAGCGTGCTACGTTACGTTCCCGGACACCCGGCCGGTCCCGCATCAGGTGATTGGTCAGGAAAATCAGCGTGGCCAGGTAGGCGGGTACAAACAGGAAGTCCAGCCAAAGGGATATCTGTGCCCAAAGCATGCCGTCCTGTCGCCAGCTGCGCAGTATGGCCATCGACTGGTCCGCCGTGGCAGCCATCTGTAGGCTGACGATGCCCTGGGGAGCCGAGCCAGTCTGTAGGGGCTGGTTGACCACAACCAGGACCAGCAGCAGGGCGGCCGTAGCCACCAGGCTCAGGTTGAGCCGTTTGGGCAAAAGGGTCATAAGGCGCGGCAGTGACATCAGAGGAAGCGCTCCAGCAGACTGTTCAGGTAACGCTGTCCGAGTTCCGTGGTCTGTATCCGTCCCGGTTCCAGCATGTTTTCCTTTCTCAATTCCTCAAGTTTTACCGCAACTCTGCTCAACGGTAAACCTGTACGCTCTGTGAACAGGTTTTCTGGCACACCGGACGTTAGCCTCAAGGCGTTCATCAGAAACTCCAGTGGCCGTTCTTCCAGTTCGACCATTTGACTACCGGCGGTGCGGCTGCCGATGCGGTTCATATAGGCATCGGGTTGCCGGGTTTTCCAGAAGCGCCGGATGTCGCCGTTGTGGAAGGTGATCTTGCCGTGGGCACCAGCGCCGAGCGCCAGGTAATCCCCAAACATCCAGTAATTCAGGTTGTGGCGGGACGCCATGCCGGGCCGGCTCCAGGCTGATACTTCGTAGTCCGTAAACCCCTGCTGATGCAGGTAGTCGGCACCCTGGCAATAGATCTCCCAGAGGTAATCGTCGTTGGGCAGTTGGGGCGGACGGCTGTAGAACTCGGTGTTGGGTTCCAGGGTCAGCTGGTACCAGGACAGGTGCGGGGGTTGCCACGACATGGCCGCCCGCAGGTCATCCAGGGCGTCTGCCGGTGTCTGGCCCGGCAGGCCATGCATCAGGTCCAGGTTGAAGTTATCAAAGCCGGCTTTGCGGGTGGCCTCTATGGCCCTGTGAGCTGCCTTGTCATCGTGGATGCGTCCCAGTGCCTTCAATTGCATGGGGTTGAAACTCTGGATGCCCAGTGAAAGCCGGTTTATGCCAGCGCCACGGAAGCCGATAAAGCGAGTCTGTTCCACCGTGCCCGGATTGGCCTCCAGTGTGATCTCGGCATCGTCAGTGAACGACAGGTGAGTGCGCAGCCGGTCGAACAGTGTGTTGTAGAAGTCCGGCGACATTAACGAAGGCGTGCCGCCGCCGATGAAGACGGTTTCGATCGGTCGCCCCTGGATGAATGCGAGGTCACCGGCAAGGTCCTCCATGATCGCATCAAGATAGCCGTTCTCGGGAATGTCGCCGGTCAGTGCGTGGGAGTTGAAGTCGCAGTAAGGGCACTTCTTCACGCACCAGGGTACATGAACATACAGGCTTAGCGGGGGAAGGGCGCTCACCGCGGTGTCTTCCGGCGGAGGCATAGTCACCCCGGCTCTTCCCTCAGCTGGTCCAGAAGCAGCACCAGTGCCCGCCCGCGGTGGCTGATGCGGCCTTTTTCAGCGCGGGGCAGTTCGGCGGCGCTGGTGCCGGTTTCCGGTACCAGGAACACCGGATCGTACCCGAAACCACCCTCGCCCCGAGGCTCTGGCAGAATGCTTCCCGGCCAGCGGCCATGACAGATCACCGGCGTGGGGTCATCGGCATGGCGCAGGTAGACCAGTACACAGTGAAACTGGGCCGTGCGCCGGGCCTCGGGAACGTCTTTCAGCGCGTCGAGCAGGGCCCGGACGTTGTCTGCGTCGCTGGCCGTGTCGCCGGCGTAACGGGCCGAACGGACGCCGGGTGCCCCGCCCAAGGCGTCAACCGCCAGACCGGAGTCATCCGCAAGGGCCGGTAATCCGGTTATGCGCGCGGCATGACGTGCCTTGAGGATGGCGTTCTCCACGAAGGTGACCGCTGGCTCCTCCGCCTCGCCAACGCCTAATTCACCCTGGGCTACGGGCGTCAGCCCGAGTGGGCCGAGTAAATCTGTGAGTTCGGCGATCTTACCCTTGTTGTTGCTGGCAATGACCAGTCTTTTAGTGGTGTTGGTCATCAGTCGTTAAACAGTGTGTGGGTGAAACGGATGGGCAGATCCTGTCTGGCACCCGTGGGACGGGTGGTGATCTGGAAGGTCATCAACTCGGCGTTGCTGTACTGGTATTCGGCGATGAAATAGACCGCGTTGCCTTCCTGGATGCGTCGAAATGCCAGGAACCGGGCCTGCTGGATATCGTTCATGACCTTGCCTTCCACCTGGCCTGATACCGGCTCAAGGCCGCCATCCTCGGTTTCCCTCATGATGGATATGTTGACGATACCGATGCCGCGGCTGCGATTGAGGTTGTTCTCGCGGGCAATTTCAGGAGCCAGGAAGGTGCTTGGGAAAACGCTCCAGTGCACTTCGAATTCACCAAAATCCTTCGAATCAGCCTGGCTCTGGCTGGTGAATAGCAGGAACAGGCAAGCGAGCGACAATAACGTCTGCCAGTGATTGCGACGATGTGTGGTCATGATTCCTCCCGGGTTATCCGGTAAATGGCGATCTGCCCCAACATATTGGGCCAAAGGCGACTGAGCCAGCGATCCTGGTGCTCGCCATCCACCACTGTGCGGTTCAGTATCCGGACGTCCTTGCGGTAGCAGAGGGCTTCAAAATCCTTGAAGGTGCACAGGTGGATGTTGGGGGTGTTGTACCATTTATACGGTAGCGTTTCCGATTCAGGCATGCGACCCCGGCGCATCAGGTACCAGCGCAATCGCCAGTAAGCGAAGTTGGGGAAGGTCACGATGCCCTCGCGGCCCACCCGAAGCATCTCGTCGAGGACCATATCCGGGCGTCGGACCGCCTGCAGGGCCTGTGTCATCAGTACGGTGTCGAAGGAGTGATCTTCGAAGTTTCCCAGGCCCTGGGTGTCCAGGTTCTGCTCGATGACGGACACCCCGCGACCCATGCAGGTGGTGATATGGTCCGGATTGATTTCCAGGCCAAACCCTGTTGCCCTTTTTTCCCGCTGCAGGTAGTCCAGCAGGGTGCCGTCGCCGCAACCCAGGTCCAATACATGGCTGCCGGCGCTGATCCATTGCTCGATGATTTTCAGGTCCGTTCTCATGCGCCAACCTCCCGTGCAACCCGGTCCATGTAGGAATGGAAGATGGCTGTGTAGCGTGGTGTCGGGATCAGGAAGGCGTCGTGCCCCCAGGGCGCGTCGATTTCGGCATAGCTGACCTTGCGGCGGGCCGCGATCATGGCATTCACCAATTCCTCGGACCGAGCGGGGGTAAATCGCCAGTCGGTGCTGAACGAAACAACAAGGAATTCGCAGCGCGCACGGAGCAGGGCCTTTGCCAGATCATTGTCGTGCTCGTAGGCCGGGTCAAAGTAATCCAGGGCCTTGGTCATCAGCAGGTAGGTATTGGCGTCGAATGACTCCGAGAAGCGTTCACCCTGGTAGCGCAGGTAACTCTCCACCTGAAACTCTGCGTCGTAGCCGAACTTGTAGGCCTGGTCGCGCAGTTCGCGGCCGAATTTCTCGCCCATGGAGGCGTCGGACAGATAGGTAATGTGGCCCACCATGCGTGCCAGCATCAGGCCCCGGCGCGGCAATGTGTCGTGCTCATAGTAGCGGCCGTCATGGAACTCACGGTCGGACGTAATCGCCTGTCGTGCCACCTCATTGAAGGCAATGTTCTGGGCACTCAGGCGTGGGGTCGAGGCAATGGTTACGGCATGCCGCAAACGCTCCGGGTAGTCGAGGCTCCATTGCAGCGCCTGCATCCCACCGAGTGAGCCTCCCACCACAGCGGCCCAACATTCAATGCCGAGCCGGTCGGCCAGCAACGCCTGGCTGTGGACCCAGTCGCGTACCGTAATTACCGGGAAATCGGGACCGTAGGGTTGGCCGGTCTGAGGATTGGTGCTGCCGGGCCCGGTGCTGCCATGGCAACCACCCAGATTGTTCAGGCTGACGACAAAAAAACGGTTGGTATCAATAGGCTTGCCGGGGCCAATGCAGCTGTCCCACCAGCCCGGTTTTCGGTCTTCCCTGCTGTGATAGCCGGCGGCATGGTGGTGGCCGCTGAGGGCATGACAGATCAGTACTGCGTTGGTGGCATCTGCATTCAGCTCGCCATAGGTTTCAATCACCAGGTCGTAACTCTCCAGCGTCTGGTCGCAGGCGAGAGTGATCGGTGTATCGAAGTGCAGTGTCTGTGGGGTGACTATCCCGACAGAATCCGTTGGCAAGGGATCGGGCATTGGCGCGACAGGTTCCTGATTCAGTCCGTATTATCTGGAAGACATTTCAGGCAATGGCCGGGCGGAAACCTGCGTGTGAAAGCAGGCCATAACTGATATGGCCAGGCGATTGCCAGCCAAGCAGTTTAAAGGCCGGCCTGCATGGCTGCAACCGCCATTTCCGGTGCGGGTCAGACCGCGCCGGAAATGTTGACCACCTTCTGCTGGATCAGGGTGGGGGCCGGCTTGCGGATTTGCCGTTGCATGGCGTCGGCCAGTTCAAGTTGGCGCGTCAGATCGCTGATGGTGTTCTGCAGCCGTTCCCGTTCGTTGCGGCTGTCGCGGTCGCTGCGAACCATGTCCCGCAGGCGACGGATCTGGTGTTCCAGCAGCTGTTTCTGCTCCATCGAGTATTGCATGATTGGCAACAGCGCCTCCGAAGGCCAGCGCTCGACATCGGCCCGTACGCGCAGATGCAGTGTTCGGGCTTCGCCTACAATCACGTTGAAGAAGCGCCTGACCAGCAGCGACTGCTCAGTCAACAGGTTTTTGGGGCTGATGCGGAAGCGTTTTGCCTTCTTGCGCAGTTCGCGAATGGCAATGACGTGACGACCTGACCGCAGTGGAATCGGTTCCAGATGGCGGGCACGGGTGTCCTCGTTGTAGCGACGATAGATGGCGCCCACCATTTTTTCGGCCAGTCGTCCTTCGCTGAGAAGGTTGGTCAGGTCGTTTTCCAACAGTTCAAAGAAATGATCCATGCTTTGGTTCATGCCAGCGGTGGTCCAGCTCTTCGACATCTTCTGGCGGACCTTCTCGGCATGGGTCTCAAACCGGTCCTCGCAGACCAGTCCCTTGAGCATCTCGCCCTGGGAGTCCATAAGCCGGCGGCTGGACCGGAGCGTGATCAGCTTCTTGTAGTAGAAGTCGTAGTCCTGCTGAGCACGGTCAGCCAGGCGCCGCAGAGCGCCCTTGTCCATGGTCACACCAGAGCAGGCTTGCAGTTCTTCTTCCAGGGCATCCAGCCGGTTCTGCATCGCGGCCTGGCTGTTCTGCAACATGCCCAACAGGTCGTTGATCAGGCTTTGGGTGATCAGCTGTTCCTTGTGCATCAGGATGCGCTGGATGATCAGTTGTTCCAGTTGGGCGAGATTGGAACGTTCGAGCAGCTCTTCGTTACCCTTGACGCGGGCAAGAAGTCCCTGCTTGGCGGACAGTGGGATCACGTCGTTCTGGCGCATGCCGAGGTGGTCGGCGGTGTAGCCACGGACACGGTCAATGGCTTCCTGAGTGTGCTTCTCGCCCTGGAGGTCGTCCCAGAGCACGTCAATCTTATTCAGAACTGCAAAGCGTCCGGCCCGGTGGTCGGCGTGCTCGGTATCGATGTGATCCTTCCAGATCGTCATGTCGCTGGCGGTGACGCCGGTATCGGCGCTCAGCAGGAAAATGATGGCGTGGGCGCGGGGCAACATGCTGATGGTCAGTTCCGGCTCTGAGCCGAGAGCGTTGAGGCCCGGGGTGTCCAGTATGCGCAGGCCGCGTTCAAACAGCGGGTGGCGGATGCTGATCTGGGCGTTGCGCCAGGCCGGTACCACGACATTGCCCGGCTTGTTGCGGTCATGCTCCAACATGTCCTCGTCGAATCCCAGTTTGCGGGCTTCCTGCGGGGTGACGCTCTTTACGCGAGCAACTTCCGCCAGCACTTCGCGCATGATTTCCGGGTCACGCTCATCCAGATCGTGTTTGACCCAGCGTTCGGGTTGTTTGCGCAGTTGCTGCAGGGAAAGCTCGCCGGTCCGGGTTTCGATCGGGAGCAGCAAAAGATAGTTGCTGTTTGAAGTGCGGTCGAAGAATAGCTCGGTCGGACACATGGTCGTGCGGCCTGCCTGGGAAGGCAGCATGCGCTGGCCGTATTCCGAAAAGAACAGGGCGTTGATCAGTTCCGTCTTACCACGGGAATACTCGCCCACGAAGGCAATGGTAAGTTCGTCTTCGATCAACAACTCAAGGCCGTGACGGATGCGGCTGCTGACATCGTCCGAAAACAGATTGTTGTCCTGCAGCCACAGACGGTAACGACCGATCTGCCTGATCAGTTCTTTTTTCCAGCCGTGGTAGGCCTCTACCTGCTGCGACAGGGTTCCTTGCTTGTTCATCGGACCATCCTTCTGCGCGACTTCCGGGCGACTGCGTTGGATCTGGGTTGGGCAAAATTGTGCCAAAAATATAGTTAATGTTACCGCATTGGCGCGGTAAATCTGTGGGAGTGATCACGGGTCTGTATAGCGGGGCGACGTGTAGAAGGCAAAAAAAGCAGCTGATTCAGATAGATGAAACAGCTGCAGGTGAGAGTAGTTTATTGTCCTGATATGTAACGGAATGTGTTTTTGAGAGGTGGTCTACATTCCGACGATGGACCCCATGCCGGCGGCGACTTTCATGTGGTCGATCACCACTGAAATCACATTGAGGATCAGGAACACGATAATCGGTGACAGATCCAGACCGCCCATGGACGGCATGACATTGCGTACGGGGCGCATCACGGGTTCGGTAATCTGGGCAACCAGTTGGATGGCGGGATGTCCACTCTGCGGTGCGATCCAGCTAACCACCACCACGGCAATCACCGACCAGAAATAGATCTTAACGATCAGGTCGAGAACGTTGAGAATCGACCAACTGAGCAGGGTAAGCGGATTAATCGCCGGAATGCTGCTGTTCAGTGCAACAAGAATGAGGAAGAAGGTGATCGCCTGGATGATAACCGCCAGCACCAGTGCAGCACCGTCTATGCCGCCCCAGCCGGGAATAAAGCGGCGAAGCGGGCGCAGCAGCGGGTTGGTGGCTTTCACCACAAATTGCGAGATCGGGTTGTAGAAATCCGCCCTGGCCAGTTGCAGCAAAAAGCGCAGCAGCACGATCGTCAGGTAAAACGTCGAGGCTATAAGCAGAATGGTGATCAGAATGTCAGCCAGCATGAAGCCGTGTCTCCCGTTATCGGTTACTGTTTGTTGGCGAGTTCTTTGGCCATTTCCCCAGAGCGCTTGTAAGCGGCAGAGTAGGCCTTCTTGACCAGGTCTCTCAGGCCACCTTCTTCAAAGGTCTGGATGGCCTGTTCCGTGGTGCCACCGGGAGACATGACGTTGCGTTTGAGTTGGCCGGGATCGTGTTCACTGCGTCCTGCCATTTCGGCAGCGCCAGCCATGGTCTGGATTGCCAGCGCCCGTGCGGTTTCACCGGCAATGCCCGCATCGGTGGCCGCCTCTTCCAGTGCTTCCAGCATCAGGAAGAAATAGGCCGGACCACTGCCAGAAAGCGCAGTCACCGCATGCAGGAGGGATTCGTCGTCCACCCAGAGGGCCGAACCAATGCTGTTGAACACCGACTCCACCATGGCCTTCTGTTTTTCCTTGACCTGATCGTTGGCGTAGAGGCCCGCAGCCCCTTTGCCGACCAACGACGGCGTGTTGGGCATCACGCGTACCAGGGGCAAGCCGCCGCCAAGCCACTCGTCCAGGGTGGAAGCTTCCAGCCCGGCGGCGATGGACACCATCAGCGGGCGGGTATTCTGTACCACCGGAGCGATATCGGAACAGACGCTTGCCATAACCTGTGGTTTTACCGCCAGAACCACCATGTCCGCCTGCTCGGCGCAGTAACGGTTATCGGTAGTGACGCTGACACCAAACTGTTTGC
Organism: Marinobacter sp. B-12; assembly: GCF_056857915.1. Classification (NCBI taxonomy): domain Bacteria; kingdom Pseudomonadati; phylum Pseudomonadota; class Gammaproteobacteria; order Pseudomonadales; family Marinobacteraceae; genus Marinobacter; species Marinobacter sp. B-12. The sequence continues at coordinate 18,854 of NZ_JBSXOB010000039.1, forward strand.
GGATGGATTGAAGGTGGTTATCATCAGGGGCGCTGACCCAGATGTTGGCGGCCTTGAAGCCGCTGTCCAGCATGCCACCGATGATGGCGCTGGCCATGTTGCCGGCACCGATAAACGAAATCGTTGGTGATGTGCTCAAGGTTCACTCCACGTTTTGGATCAGTAGTGGTCAGTTGTCATTCTGCCGCTGATGATAACAGGATATGAGGCTGTCAGCCTCCGGTTACCGAGGCCCGAACAGGGCGGTACCGACTCTCACCCAGGTTGCACCCTCTTCAATGGCCATCTCAAGGTCACCGGACATGCCCATGGAGAGGGTGTCCAGCGGACCGCAACCAGGGGCTTCCTGCCGCATTTGTTTGAGGGCGTTGGCCAGCTTACGAAAGCTTGAGCGCAACTCCGCCTCGGGCTGGTCCGGGTCCGGAATCGCCATCAGCCCCCTGAGCGAGAGATTTGGCATCTCTTCGATGGCGTCTGCCATATCGATAAGATCCTCCAGGGCACAACCGGACTTGCTCTTCTCATTATTGATGTTCACCTGCAGGCAGATGTTCAATGGAGGAAGAGAAAGGGGGCGTTGATCGTTCAGGCGCTGGGCGATCTTGAGCCGGTCAACGCTGTGTACCCAGGCAAATGCCTCGGCAATCTGGCGGGTCTTGTTGGATTGGGTTGGGCCGATGAAGTGCCATTCGATAGCGTTCAGCCCCTGCAGCTCGTCCATCTTGTCCAGAGCTTCCTGAACGTAGTTTTCACCAAAGGCTCTTTGGCCGGCGTTGTAAGCCATGCGAAGCTCGTCTGCCGGCCGCGTCTTGCTGACCGCCAGCAGGTGCACGGAGCCCCCGCCGCGGCCGGCCTTCAATGTTGCTTTTTGTATGCGTCGGGTTACGCTCCCGATGTTGTCTGCTATGCTGCTCATAGTGCGAATCCGCCGATTCCGGTCAGTCTGATACGCTGACACGTTACCCGCAGGTTGCTGAAATGCCAAGTGAAGTCGTTCAGTGCCAATGACCGGAGCCGGCGCATACCGGGATAAAAGAAAAAAGCCTTCCGAGGACCCCTATGGATATTACTGAACTGCTTGCCTTTTCGGCCAAACAGGGCGCATCAGACTTGCACCTGTCCGCCGGCCTTCCCCCTATGATCCGTGTTGATGGCGATGTCCGCCGCATCAACCTTCCGCCGATGGAACATAAAGAAGTCCATGGGCTGATCTACGACATCATGAACGACAAGCAGCGCAAGGACTACGAAGAGTTCCTGGAGACCGACTTCTCCTTTGAGGTGCCTGGCGTCGCCCGCTTCCGTGTCAACGCGTTCAACCAGAACCGCGGCTCCGGCGCGGTCTTCCGGACCATCCCGTCAAAAGTGCTGACGATGGAAGACCTGGGCATGGGCCAGGTGTTCAAGGACATCGCTTCTGTACCCCGCGGCCTGGTTCTGGTGACTGGCCCAACGGGCTCCGGTAAGTCCACCACGCTGGCGGCGATGATCGACTACATTAACGACAGCCGTTACGAGCACATCCTCACCATCGAGGACCCCATCGAATTCGTGCACGAATCCAAAAAGTGCCTGCTGAACCAGCGGGAAGTGCACCGTGACACCCTGGGCTTCAACGAAGCCCTGCGCTCCGCACTGCGGGAAGACCCGGACATCATCCTGGTCGGTGAGCTGCGGGACCTGGAAACCATCCGCCTGGCGCTAACCGCCGCGGAAACCGGCCACCTGGTGTTCGGTACCCTGCACACGACCTCGGCTGCAAAAACCATCGACCGTGTGGTGGACGTGTTCCCGGCGGAAGAGAAATCCATGGTTCGTTCGATGTTGTCAGAGTCGTTACAGGCGGTTATCTCCCAGACCCTGATGAAGAAGATGGGCGGTGGCCGGATTGCGGCCCACGAAATCATGATTGGCACCTCGGCGATCCGTAACCTGATTCGCGAGGACAAGATTGCGCAAATGTATTCGGCAATCCAGACCGGTGGCTCCCTGGGCATGACAACGCTGGACCAGTGCCTGGAGAAACTCTTGAAGAAAGGCCTGATTTCCCGCGAAGCCGCGAGAATGAAGGCAAAAATGCCGGATAATTTCTAAACTTTGTAGAAGGCTCGACAAACGTTCGGAGGGTGTCGGGCAGTGCCTGTTCCAGGGATGTCAAAAACATGGATGTTTTTGTCGAGCGTACATGGACGTGTTCACAGCGTGCCCTGGAACAGGCACTGCCCGACACCCAAATCACCGAAAGCCAGAAACACAGGTAAAAAGATCATGGAATTCGAAAAACTGCTCCGTTTGATGGTGGAAAAAGGCGGTTCCGACCTTTTTATAACCGCCGGTGTGCCACCTTCCATGAAGGTCAACGGCAAGGTCCTGCCCGTCACCAAGAACGCGCTGACGCCCGAGCAGACGAGGGAGTTCGTCTACGGCGCCATGAACGACAAACAGCGGGCCGAATTCGAAGAAAGCCACGAGTGCAACTTTGCCATCAGTGCCCGTGGCATCGGCCGTTTCCGGGTCAGCGCCTTCTTCCAGCGTAATCTCTGCGGCATGGTGCTGCGACGGATCGAGGTGAAAATTCCGCAGATTGACGATCTGGCATTGCCGGAAATCATCAAGGACTTGGCCATGACCAAGCGTGGCCTGATCATGTTCGTGGGCGCCACCGGTACTGGTAAGTCCACTTCGCTGGCGGCCATGCTCGGGCATCGTAACCGCAACAGCCGGGGCCACATCATCTCCATCGAGGACCCCATCGAATTCGTGCATCAGCACCAGGGTTGTATCGTGACCCAACGAGAGGTGGGCATTGATACCGAAAGCTTTGAAATCGCGCTGAAGAACACCCTGCGCCAAGCGCCGGACGTGATCCTGATCGGTGAGGTACGTACCCGCCAGACCATGGAATATTCGGTACAGTTTGCCGAAACCGGCCACCTGTGCCTGGCCACCCTGCACGCCAACAACGCCAACCAGGCGCTGGACCGGATTATCCAGTTCTTCCCGCCGGAACAGCACAACCAGATCTGGATGGACCTGTCCCTGAACCTCAAGGCCATTGTCGCTCAACAGTTGATCCCAACGCCGGACGGGCAGGGACGCAAAGCCGTCATCGAAGTGTTGATCAACACACCATTGGTGGCAGACCTGATTCGAAAGGGCGAAGTGCACCGCCTCAAGGAACTGATGTCCAAGTCCAACGAGAGCGGTATGCGCACCTTTGACCAGGCGCTGTATGAACTTTATGCCGAAGGCTCCATCACCTATGAAGATGCCCTCGCGCACGCGGATTCAGCCAACGACCTGCGGCTGATGATCAAGCTGGGTGCCGATTCCCAGGGCGCTGACAAACTGGCTTCCAGCGTCGACAAGTTGTCAATCCAGGACGATTGATCGGGGATTAGACTAAAGTGGTAAATTATTAGGAGTCCGAATCAGTAGTCATGGCATTTGAGGCCATTGACCCGTGATGCGTATACTCCGCCCCGACGATCATCCAGGGGGATTTATGCGCAAAAACAAAGTATTGCCCGGCTCTGTTATTCGACTCGCGACGGCTTCGGCGTTGGTGGCACCCGCCGCAGCGCTGGCCGGCGGTTTTTCACTCAATGAGCAAAGTGCCAGTGCCATGGGCGTTGCCAACGCCGGCACCGCAGCCAACCCGGAAAATGCCACCACGGTTTTCTTCAATCCGGCCGGCATGAGCCAGCTTTCCGGCACTAATATGTCGTTTGGCGCCGCTGTTCTGGATATTGATGCCGAACTCAAGGAAGGCACTGGTAGTGCCGTCCGCGACGACGGCCGTGCCGTCGCCGGTGGGAACGGTGGTGATATCGCCGATCCGGCCGTCCTTCCAAATTTCTACATGACCCACGAAATCAACGACTGGTTGGACGTGGGCTTCGGCCTGCACGCCCCCTATGGCCTGGCGGCGGATTACGACGATGACTTCAAGGGACGCTTTTTCGCGGATAAGACCGAGCTGACCGCCATCGCATTCAGCCCGTCCATTTCCGTTAATGACGGTAACGGATTTTCTATGGGTGCTGGCGTCAATGTGATCTACGCCGAAGGCCGGCTGACCAAATTCCAGGACTACAGTGGCACAGAAGCCCGCTTCGGGTTGCCCCCGGGAACCTTGGAAGACGGTTATGCGGACATCGAAGGCGATGACGTGGCGCTCACGTTTGCGTTTGGCATGCTTTGGGAAATGTCGGAGCGGACACAGTTTGGTATCTCCGCCCAGACCGGAACAGAATTGGAACTGGATGGCGAGGCGGAAGTTCGCAACTATCCGCAGGGTAGTCTCAGTGGTGGTGGCCTGGTGTTCAACCAGTCTACGGTTACTGAAAAGGTTACTGTCCCGCTGGATATTCCCGAGAGCATCACCTTCGGTGCCCGCCACCAATTGACCGATACCGTAACCCTGCTGGCAGGTGCGACCTGGGCCAAGTGGAGCCGGTTTGAGGCATTGAATGTGGTCAGCCGTGAGGACAATGGCTCAATTTCCTCCCAGACAGGGCCGAGTTTGGGCGATGAACGCCTGGTGACGCACGTTTCGGAAAACTGGAAAGACACCTGGCAGGCCAATGTCGGCGCTATCTGGCAGGCGACCCCCGAGTGGGCATTCAAAGCCGGCTATGCCTGGGATGAGTCGCCGGTGAACGACGATTTCCGTACGGCTCGAATCCCGTCTGGGGACCGCGAATGGGTCACGCTGGGCGCACAATACGCCGATGCCCGCTCAGGCTGGACGGTGGACGTGGCGGCCGGGGTGCTGCTGTTCGATGACGAAGAAGTGGACGAACAGAACTACGACGTCAACGACGAGCCCATGCCCGGTGCCGCACGCTATCGTGGTACCTATGAGCTGGACGCCTGGAGTGCAGGTGTACAGGTCAGCAAGCAGTTTTAAGGGGTACGTTGAGGGGCGCGCGGCGCCCCTCAACCGATGACCTGCCCACGATAGATAACCTTCTTCTTTCTTGTCCTTTCTGCTTCCATTTCGGAAGTACTGCTGCTGCCTCTTGAAGTTTCCTCGGCAATTTCCTGTCCCCGATACAGTCGTTTTTCGTTATCGGTATCGTCATGAAGAACCAGGTTGGGGATCTGCGGCTTGAGTGTTTCCCAAGTGCGGATGAGATGGGCTGAGCGGGTTTTGCTGGCATAGTCCGCTAAATGCTGTTCCAGGTGCTCTTCCGTGAGATGCAGCTTTACCCCAAACTCAGACTGGATTAAACGGCGACACTGGTGAACAAGTTTCAGTAAACCAGGGTTCATAAGCCAACTGCGCTCGGAAGCCAGAGAAATCATGGTGAGTGCCTCGAGTAGAAAGTGTCACAACATGGCCCCGTTATTCACTCATGCGAATCCGGGGCCGACGTTCTCGAGGCCTGCGAATTTCGTGCCGTTTTCGGTTGTTGAACCCAGCGCCGCCGTTGCTGGGAGAATGTGGGTGGGGCGGCAATAAGAATGGTGTGTTTTGGGGCGAATAAAGGTGGTTTCGCCCCAAAACGGAACCCGGGCCGGCAGATTCAGTGGGCTTCGTCCCAGTTATTACCGACGCCAGCTTCAACCAGCAAGGGCACATCCAGCGATGCCGCAGCAGACATCCGCTTCTCTAAACCTTCGCGAATCGTGTCCACGGCGGATTCACGCACTTCCAGAATCAGTTCGTCGTGAACCTGAAGGATCATCCGGGCATCGTCCTGATGATGTTCCTGTAGCCAGTCCTCAACGCTGACCATAGCCCGCTTGATAATGTCCGCGGCAGTCCCCTGCATGGGGGCGTTGATAGCGGTGCGTTCGGCGGCCTGCTGCATCTGCTTGTTGCGGGCGTTGATTTCCGGCAGGTACAGGCGACGGCCGTAGAATGTTTCCACGTACCCGTCGTCGTGGGCCTGTTTGCGGATGTTGTCCATGTATTTCAGCACGCCGGGGTAACGCTCGAAATAGCGGTCGATATACTCCTGGGCCTGATGGCGACCCACATCCAGCTGGCGGGCGAGCCCGAACGCAGACATGCCGTAGATCAACCCGAAATTGATGGCTTTGGCGCTGCGGCGCTGGTCGCCGGAGACGTCGTCGACGGCCACACCAAAGACCTCGGCGGCCGTCGCCCGGTGAATGTCCTCGCCCTTCTCAAAGGCCTTGAGCAGCCCCTTGTCCCCCGACAGGTGCGCCATGATGCGCAGTTCAATCTGGGAGTAGTCCGCCGCCACCAGTTTGTAGCCCTCCGGGGCCACGAAAGCCTGACGAATGCGCCGGCCCTGTTCGCTGCGGATGGGAATGTTCTGCAGGTTCGGCTCAGAGGACGACAGTCGGCCGGTGGCCGTCACCGCCTGGTGATAGGAGGTATGAATCCGGCCGGTGCGATGGTGGATCAATTCCGGCAGGGTATCTGTGTAGGTGGATTTGAGCTTGCTCAGGCTGCGGTGTTCCAGGATCAGCCGGGGCAGGGTGTGTTCATGGGCCAGTTCCTGCAGTACCGGTTCCGCCGTGGACGGGGCGCCTTTCGGAGTTTTCTTCACCACCGGCAGCCCCATCTTGTCGTAGAAAATGGCCTGTAGTTGCTTGGGAGAGCCCAGATTGAAGCTTTCGCCGGCTTCCTCGTGGGCCTCCTTCTCGAGCTCTGCCATACGCTCTGCCAGTTCCTGGCTGTGTTTGCGTAGCGTGCTGGCGCTGATCATCGCGCCTCGTTGCTCCATACGGGACAGTACAGGCACCAGTGGCAGATCAATCTTTTCGTACACTTCCTGCAGCCGGCCGGTTTTCTCCAGTTGCGGGCGCAACGCCTGGTGCAGTCGCAGGGTGATATCGGCATCTTCCGCCGCATAGGGGCCTGCCTGCTCCAGCTCAATCTGGTTGAAGGTCAGTTGCTTGGCGCCTTTGCCGGCGATGGATTCGAACGTGATGGTCTGCTCGCCCAGGTATTGCATGGCCAGCGAGTCCATGTCATGGCGAGACCCTACGGAATTGAGTACGTAGGACTCCAGCATGGTGTCTTCGGCAATGCCATTTAGGTTGATGCCATGGTTGGCGAGCACGTTCTTGTCGTACTTGAGGTTCTGGCCGAGCTTGGCTTTCTTCGGATCTTCCAGCAGCGGTTTCAACTGACTCAGCACGGTGTCCCGGTCCAGTTGTTCCGGAGCGCCCATGTAATCGTGGCCGAACGGCACGTAGGCAGCCTCACCGGGCTCAATGGCAAAGGACACGCCAACGACATCGGCGTCCATATAACGCAGGCTGGTGGTCTCGGTGTCAAAGGCGAACAACGGTGCCTTGTTGAGGCGGCCAATCCAGGAATCCAGTTCTGCCTGATCGGTTACTACCGTGTATGTCTTCTCTTTGCTGGCGGAATTTTTGCTGTTGTCGCTGGCGTTGTCCGCGCTTTTTTCATCGTCAGAGTCGCCGTTTTCAAGTTCGGCAATCCAGGACCGAAGCTCATATTCCCGGAACAGTTCCAGCAACTGGCCGTCGTCCTGGGTCCTCAGCTTGAGGTCCTCCAGCCCGAACTCAAGATCCACGTCCGTCTTGATGGTGGCCAGCTGGCGGCTAAGCGGCAGGGTTTCGGTGGCTTCCCGAAGGTATTCGCCAATTTTGCCTTTGACCTCGTCCGCATGCTCAATGATGTCATCCAGATTGTTCCAGGTCTGCAACCATTTAACGGCGGTTTTCGGGCCGCATTTGTTGACCCCGGGGATGTTGTCCACCTTGTCGCCCACCAGCGCCAGGTAGTCGACGATCTGATCCGGGCCAATGCCGAATTTCTCGACCACGCCGTCGCAGTCCATGCGGGTGTCCGTCATGGTGTTGATCAGGGTCACATGGTCGCTCACCAGTTGCGCCATATCCTTGTCGCCGGTCGATACCACAACATCAATGCCTTTGCTGGTGGCTTCGTGGGCAAGCGTCCCGATGACATCGTCGGCCTCCACGCCACTGACAATCAACAGAGGCAACCCCATAGCCCGAACCATGTCGTGGATTGGCTGGATCTGCATGGCCAGGTCGTCCGGCATGGGCGGGCGGGTGGCCTTGTAGTCTTCGTACAGATCATTGCGGAAGGTCTTGCCCTTGGCGTCAAACACCACCACCATTTTCGAGCCCGGGAAATCCTGTTCCAGCTTCCGGATCATACTGATAACACCCTTTATGGCGCCCGTGGGGTGGCCCTTGCTGGTCATCAGTGGCGGCAGGGCATGATAGGCGCGAAAGAGGTAGGACGAACCATCTACAAGAACCACCGGCGGAGTCTGCTGCTGTGTCATATCAAAACGGATCCGGATTCTGATTGAAGCGTTGATAGGCTTGTGCAACTCTGACATTAACGGTGTGCATTTTTCCGTACGTCAGAGTGATTTTGCACGTCTTTAAACAGAACCGAAGAGTACCATGAAAATGAAACGTATCGCTTGCTCGGGTCTTGTGTTGGGTGTGCTCTGGGGGCCTTTGGTGGCCCAGGAGGATATCGATGTTGTCCAGACACCCAGGGAGCCCCTGGTGGTGTCTGATTACCAGCCACCCGCCGACGGGACACAGATTGTGATTCGCCCGGGTGAGAACGAGGTGTTCTACGAATACCGTGTGAATGGCCAATTGGTGGAGATCAAGGTAGTGCCGGAAGTTGGTCCCGAATACTACCTGGTGCCAGCGGATGGTGGCGGCTGGATTCGTGAGAGCGAGACCGACATGCTGGTGCCCAGTTGGGTCATCTTCAGGTGGTAATCGCCTAGATCAGGTCGACAGTGATTGGATCGGAACGCTGACTTTCCAGTCCACTGTCGTCGAGGGCGGTAATCCTGAATTCGTAAGCCCCCGGTGGAAAATCCTCAAGCCGGTAGCGGGTGTTGCCATCACCGGAGAGTGATATGACCTCGTAACTGTCCGCGTGTCGCAGGCGATAATAGATGCGGTAGCCGCTGATGTCGCTGGCATAGAGGCGTGAGCCGTCTTCCCGGGTAAGCGGAGCGTCCCAGTACAGTGTGGGGGCGGTGATCGACTCCGAGTCGGTCGGATTCACCGCGCTGGGGTTTTCACCCTGCGCCGTTTCAGGCTGCCCAAGCGTGCCCCGAATTGATGAAATGGCGCCCCCCAGCCTTTGTTCCGATGCTTCGTTGGCTTGGCTTGAAGCGGCCCTTGACGCCCCGGAGTCCTCCTGGCACCCGGCCATGATGGCCAGCGCCAACCCGGCTACGACGATTTTCCACTGCTGCCGGAGGTCCGCAGCGTTCTGGCAGAGTTTTTTACCTGGCATTGTAGTGTTCGCAATCCGTTTATCAGCGTGTTGTTAGTGCTGTTATTCCAATATTGGGGTGCGTCAGAAGCGAGACCTGAATAAAGCGGGGAGACGGGCTTTCTCAATTCAACGCGCAGAGTATGCCGAACCTGACAAAATCATCAAGTGAACGATCCGTAAATTCCGAGACGATTCTGTGCCCCCTTTGATAGATGACGAATAGGGGATGGTTTTAGTATGAACATTCTAATTTTTGACCGTAACCTTCGACATGTGATCAGAAGTCGGCATCGGTTTGCCGGCGACAACGATGCAGATTTTCAAACCACGCATCCACAATCTTAGGAGAGTCATCATGGGTAAACTCAAGACCTATCAGGAACAGCTTCAGGACATCGTAGCGAAGGGTATCAACGCAGCTGAAGAGCAGCAGAAGAAACTGGCTTCCAAGCCGTTCGAGTACGCTGAAAAGCTGGAAACCGAAGCCCGTGAATACAGCGTTAAGACCTTGCGCACTCGTTATTATGGCTACAGTGAGAACCTGTTCGAGCAACTGCGCAGTCTGAACACCCGTTTCGGCAGCTTTGCGGCCGACCTGGTTGCCAAGCTCGAGAAAGAAGCGGCTGAAGGCGCAGATACCGTTGCCGACGCAGCGGACGAAGTGACCAGCGTTGCCCAGTCAACCAAGGCTACTGCCCAGGCCAAGAAGCCGGCTGCACGCAAAACCACAGCCCGCAAAAGCACCAGCACTGCCAAGAAGAGCCCCGCCACTGCCTGAACGGCAAACGGAGTTCTTTGAAGCATAAAAAAAGGTCACCGTGAGGCAAGCCGTTCACTTAAAGTGGATCTGAACGGCTTGGCCCGGCCCGAAAAGGCGCTATACTACTGGATATCCAGACAGTATGGTGCCTTTTTTCATGAGAAAGAAATCTTGCCAGAAGGATTGGCCGCGAGTTCCTGAGAGG
>NZ_JBSXOB010000040.1:0-82957 GCF_056857915.1 Marinobacter sp. B-12
AAGGACAAGAAAATGGCGGGTATCGCACCGATCTCAGCCAGCAGCCAGGATCTATTAACCAACACTTAAACGCCAAGGGTGGGTCAGTTTTCAACCGGCGATATTGCCAATAAGTGGGTCACTTTTAAACCGGCGTTGACAACTCGATGCCAAAATCAAGACTGGGCGTATAGCTGTATATCAGGTTCGCGGTAGCCATTTTGAACGTATCGTCGGACACGGAAGCATCAACCTCTTCCGCTTTAACCTGGCCGTATCGGAGCGTTCCCCGAAGTTTACTGGTGAATTGATGCGTTACCCCCGCAGACAGACCGGTCGTGCAGATGAGCTCCCCGGCAGAGTTAACATCAGAGGTACTTGCACCTCTGGAGCCATTAAATCCCCAACCTGCGTAAACTGCCTGTCCCTCACCGGTGTAGGCTGTCAGCGACAAGGCGGTCTGGCCGAGACTGAACTTACTTGCCAAAGAAACAGCAGCGCCCAATTCGGAATCTCCATTCAAGGTTCCAACCTCCCGGCCCGTTACAGCTAGACTGAAGGCATGCCCGCCATCCGTGCGAACCGTATAGGATCCAATCACATCTGGATAGGCGGCGTCGTCATAAATGGGACACGTGAGTCGGTTGAGTCGTGGATCAAATATCGCGGACTATCCGGCATGGATTATCTCTGGCCGAGCCGGATCAGGAATTGTGATCACATAGATAGCTGTTGCGGTTTGATCGAAATTCAAGCCAATAAGCTATTGGGCCTGCAGGCAACCGTAGTCACCAAAACAAGTATGTTATGAGGACACTACCTACGTAATCAGCGCAGATTACAGGCTCAAACCCGATGGCAGACGGCGAATCGAAAGCGATCCCTGGACGCCCTCTGAGGCATATACGTCAAAAATCAACGTGTTTGCAGGAGTCGAATCAGTTCGGGCACAGTGGCGTCTTGATCATCGATGGAGCGGTAGAGTTCGCCAACCGTATCCGCAATGGCACTGGCGCTTTTTAAATCTTCAAGCATATCTCGATAGTAACCGACATCCTTACTGGCATTGGCAATGCTGAATCGGAAACCCGACGGATCACTCCGTTCGATATAGGGGCGCAACCTCTCCAGAATCACACCGCCGCCTCCGCCATTGCTCAGAACAGAAAGAAGCGATTCGTCATCAATGCCCGCTTTGCGGGCCGCCGCGACCGCCTCGGAAAGAACCGCCGAGAAACCGAGGGACACGAAATTATGCACAAGTTTCAGGGTATGTCCTGCTCCCACGCCACCGGCATGCGTGATGGTCTCCGCGAAACTCTGAAGCAGAGGCAAGATTTCCGAGAACAGAGCGTCAGGCGCCCCAACGATCAAATTGAGCCGCCCTTCTTCTGCTTCCTTGGGAGTCCTGGTCATAGCGGTATCCATGAACCGGCCGCCAGCTTCATTCACTCGCCTGGCAACCTCTGCTGTCGAGCTGGGCAACGCTGTGGAACAATCAATGACTGTGGCTCCCGGCTGCAGTCCCTCCAATGCACCCTCAGACTCAAAGAGCACTGCATTGACCTGAGGAGAACCGGTCACGCACAGGATAACGATGTCGGAATGCTGGGCCACCTCACAAGCACTTTTCCGAGGTGTGGCCCCAGCAGACATTAGGTCCTCAACAGGTTGATTTCCGGGATGCTCAAGAAAACTCAGAGGATGCCCTGCTCGCTGAAGGTTCCGAGCGATACCGTGGCCCATCAAGCCAACACCAATAACTCCGACTCTGTCTTTATGCGCCATTTGCTCTCTCCATAACAGCTCGTTGACGGTCAGCCATGCCGGACCGCGACCGTTTTTATGCGGGTGAAGCTGCGCAATCCTTCAAAACCCTTTTCACGGCCATGGCCCGAACGCCCAACCCCGCCGAAAGGCAGCTCTATGCCGCCGCCGGCGCCGTAATTGTTGATAAACACCTGGCCACATTGGAGCTGTCTGGCCAGGCGCCATTGCCTCCCGCCATCCGTCGTCCACACGCCCGCGCACAATCCAAAGTCCGTTTCATTGGCTAATGCCAGAGCCTCATCTTCCGATCGGAAGCGTTGTACAACCAGCACAGGCCCGAACAACTCCTCCCTCAACAGCTCATGGCCCTCCGGAATGTCAACCAGAACCTGAGGCTCTACAAAATGTCCTCCTGCGGGCGCCGTATCGGCCAGGCTGCCTTTCGCAAGAACTTTCACGCCGCTGGAAAGCGCCGCTCTGAGCCTGGATTCCAGCACGGACTTTTGCCGCGCATTAATCAAAGGCCCGCAGTCCGCATTGGCCTCACCTGCATCACAGCGTAATGCGAGAAAGCGCTTGGAAAGTCTCTCTAGAAACTGATCCGCCACCGTATCGTCGATGAGCAACCGACTCCCCGCTGAGCAGGTCTGGCCCGCGTTCTGAACAATTCCTCTTACAACGGCTTCAGGTGCTGCATCGCCATCGGCGTCTGCAAACACGATTTGTGGCGATTTACCGCCCAGCTCAAGGGTAACGGGTACGTGATGCCTGGCCGCCGCTTGAGTCACCAGGGTGCCAGTCTCCGGTGAACCAGTGAACGACAGATGATCAATTCGTGGGTGGGACGCCAATGCTGCGCCAGCCTCGCGTCCAAGACCCGGAATCACATTGAGTACACCGGCAGGAAGGCCGCAATCCATCGCCAGTTCTGCCAGGCGCAACACGCTCAGGCAGGCATCTTCGGCCGGTTTTACCACCACCGTGTTACCGGCCGCCAGCGAGGCGGCAACGCAACGACCGAAAATCTGAGCCGGATAATTCCAGGGGATAATCTGTGCGCACACCCCGAAAGGTTCCCGCAACGTCACGACTGAAAAGCCACTTTCGAAAGGGATTGTTTCCCCGTGGAGTTTATCGGCGGCACCCGCGTAGAAGCGGAAGTAGCGGGCACAGGCCTTTATATCGCCACGAGCCTGCGACATCGGTTTGCCAGTATCGGCGCACTCCAGAGCCGACAACTGTTCCTCGTTTCGTTCAATCTCCTGGGCAAAGTCCAGAAGCCACTGGCCACGTGCACGCGCCGTCCACGTCAGCCAGCCAGGGAGTGCGCCCGAAGCCGCGGCGACCGCGGCGTCGACTTCACCCGCTCCACACCTGGCAATCTGGCCGATTGATACGCCGTAGGAGGGCGCCTCAACCGTGAGCGTTGAGCGGGCGGCAACCCATTCACCGCCAATCAATGCTTTTTCTGTAGGCATATCGGGTAACGAAAGCATGTCATATCTCCGAGGTTCGCGATCAGTAGAGCAAGTCCACCAGCCCCATAGAGATCCAGGGCATATAGGTGATGGCCAGGAGGCACGCCAATACAACGAGCACAAACCGCATCAACCAGGGTAGCAGCTGATCAATAGAGAGTTTCGCGACCGCGCATGCCGCAAACAGGTTCACGCCTAGCGGCGGTGTGAACATCCCAAGTGCCAGATTCACAACAACGATAAGGCCGAAATGAACCGGGTCGATACCGTACTGGATTGCAATAGGGGTAAATATCGGCGCCAGCACCAGAATTGCTGCAGACGTCTCAATGAACATTCCGACGATGAGCAACATCACGTTAACCGCCAGCAAAAAGGTAATGGGACTCTCGAAAATTTTCGTCACCCATGCGGCAACTTCACCGGGCAGTCCGGAACGGCTGATCAAGAAGCTGAACAGCGCCGCTGCGGCTATGATCAACATCACAGCCGCCGTTGAAATCACACTTTCCCGGAAAATAGGGAACAGTTCGGCCAGTGGCAATTCCCGATAGACCAGCCCCCCAACAATCAGGGCGTAAACCACGGCAACGGCAGACGCCTCCGTTGGCGTAAACACACCACCGTAAATGCCGCCAATAACAACGACCGGCATCAGCAAAGCGGCCCAGGCACGCTTGAAGGCGGTCATAAAATCGTGACGATCCTCTCTGTCTCGCAATCCATACCCGCGCTTCTTGCAGAACAGGAAAAGGAACAGCAGTAACGCACCACCAATCAGAAGCCCCGGGCCAATACCGGCAATAAAGAGCTTTCCAATAGAGGTATCCGTGCTCACGCCGTAGAGAATCAGGGGAATGGAAGGTGGGATCAAAACGCCCAGTTCAGCCGATGAAGCCTGAATCGAGGCGGCAAGCGGTCGCGGATAGTCGTGCTTAACCATGGCGGGAATAAGAATCAAGCCAATTGCAAAGGTTGTGGCCACGCTGGACCCTGACACCGCTGCAAACATCATGCAGGTCAGCACGCAGGTCATGGCAAGACCACCCTGGAGACCACCCACCATGGATTTGGCAAGATCCACCAGCCTTCGGGAGATACCACCCGCCGACATCAGATTGCCTGCCAGAATGAAGAACGGAATCGCCATCAACGGAAAACTGTCGATACCGACAAACATTTGCTGGGGAACAAGCAACAGGGGCAAAGGCGAAAAAAACTCAATGCCGATGATGGATGCCAGCACAATGGAAATGGCGATAGGAACGCCCAGGCTGAAAAGTATGATCAGTGACAGGCCAATAGCAGCATTCATACCGGCTCCCCCTCGTGGACAGGGCCAATAGACTCCTGGCCCCTGATTTGGGCAACCAGTCGAGCCACAACGGCGATCAGAGCAAAACCCGCACCTACCGGCATCGCGGCGTAAGCCCAGGCAATGGAAATTCCAAGCCCTGAGAGCATCTGCGATTGCACCCGGATCGTCATCGCCGTACCAAAGTAAATCAGCACCACCAGAACCAGAGCGCAGCAACTCGCAATGAAGAGTTCGGCCCATACCAGTTTCCGCCGTGGCACCAGCTTATAAATCACCTCTACCGACATCATGAATCCACCCCGGAACCCCGGTGCAGCACCGAGAAAAACACACCAGATCATCGCGGACCGGGAAATCACCTCAGACCAGGTAGACGGCGCATCAAAAACAAATCGTGTGAGTACCTGGTAGAAACCAAGGGTCACAGAAATCACCAACATCACGACGGCCCCCAAAAGGGCCAAACGAGTTGTCTGGCGTTCAATGCTAAAGAGAAGTTGCAGCATCGTAGCCACCATTAGCAAGCAATCCCGGCACCGTCAAAATAACAGACCTGTGCCGGGGAATTGGATTGGTGGTTTAGCAGTCGCTGGCGCGAATACGGTCCAGCATCTCGCTTCCATACTGATCTGTGTAGATCTTGTAGGCAGGCTTGACCGCCTCCTGGAAGGGCGCCTTGTTAATATCGGTCTTGACCGTCATTCCCTTCTCACGCAACAGCTTCACACCGTCACGCTCCAGTCGGGAAACTTCTGCACGGGTCGCTTCGGCAGATGCCTTGGCGGCCTGTTCGAACCAACCCCTCTGCTCTTCAGTGAGGCCATCAAGTAGAACCGGAGAACCAAGCACCACGGCTGGAGAATAGACGTGTCCGGTCAAAGAAAGATGATCCTGAACTTCCCAGAATTTCGTGGCGACGATCACGGTGATCGGGTTTTCCTGGCCATCAACCGTGCCCTGCTGCAACGCGGTAAACACCTCCGGAAACGCCATTGGGGTTGGATGAACGCCCATCTGCTCGAAGGCTTCCATATGTACCTTGTTTTCCATGGTACGCACCTTCAGGCCCTCAGCATCCGCCGGGCTGGTCACCGGTCTGACGCTGTTGGTCATGTGGCGAAACCCGTTTTCTGACCAGGCGAGCCCCGCCAGATTGTGGTCAGACATTTTGTTCAACAGGTCCTGCCCGATCTCACCATCGAGAACGCAACGGGCCTCCTCGTAATTCTTGAATAGAAACGGCAGGTCAAGAACGTAACTCTCTGGAACGAAATTACCCAAGGGGCCAGTCGACGTAATCACTACATCAACAGTACCGATCTGCAGGCCCTCGATCATGGCCCGCTCCCCGCCCAGCGAACCGGAAGGGTGCTCAACAACTTCGAACTCTCCACCGCTGAGACGCTCGAGGGTTTCCTCGAACGCATCGGCACCCACAGAATAGTGGGAGCTGTCAGACAATGTGTGGCCAAGGTTTATAGTTCTTGCTGCTTGAGCATTCATTGCTGTCACAGCAAACAAAGCTGAAGTGACACCGGCAATGGCGATAGTCAGGCTACGGCGTGCGAACGTTGCTTTCATTGTTGTTACCTCATTTTGCATTGTCACGCTTTGGGTAAATTCCGGGGTGCGTAGGCCCGGAATCAGGCATTCTCATCCATAAAAGCCCTTACGATTTCGCGAAAGTCCGTATCGCTTCTAAACCCGAGCTTGCTCGCCCGGAGGTTACTGAATCTTGATGGCCAGCTACCGACAATCGCCTCAATTTTCGGATCCGGCCGGAACTGAACGTGGGCGAGCGCCGATTCGCCACCCACCTCACGCAATGTTTCGAGCATCTCAGAAACGCTGACAGTGATCCCCGGCAACATGAATGCGCGGAAAGCACCAAGTTCTTCACCTGCAACTCCGGCCCCATGCACAAGGGCGTCAATAACTGTTGCGGGTGACATAATGAACAGGTCCAGATCGGGCGAAACCGGACAGATCGCATCCTCACCGTTGAGGGGTTCGCGAAGGATACTGGAAGCAAAGCTGGAGGCGGCTGCATTCGGGCGCCCAGGGCGAATAACAATGGTGGGCAGGCGCAGCACCAGTCCATCGACAATGCCACGGCGACTGTAGTCATTGATCAGTAGCTCGCTCATGGCCTTCTGGGCACCGTACGAATTCTGAGGGTGCAATGCCGTCATATCGTCCAGGGTGTGAGGCAGATCCCCGCCGTAGGCGGCCACGGAACTTGCCATGATCAGCCGGGTACGGCTGAGGCCGTGCTTCCGGCAACCTTCGAGTAAATCGCGGGTTGCATCGAAATTGACCCTCATCCCCAAATCCAGATCGGCTTCCGCAGCGCTGCTGACAACCGCAGCCAGGTGGTAAATCACATTCGGCTGCTCGGCAAGGACATCATCCAGTGCACCGGGTTGACTGATATCCAGTGCGAGCGTTTTAGTGGCCAACGCGCCGGTCTCCGGACGGGGTGGCTCAGTCTGATCAATCAGAGTCAGACGGCTCAGCGATTTACCGGCCAGTTGCCCGGCGCTGACGAGATGATTAACCAACCGCTGCCCGAGAAAGCCCGCGGCTCCAGTAATGACAATATGCATAACCTTTACTGCCCTCTTGTTGTTGTGTCGGTGCTCAGCCCGTAGGCCTGCCCCCATCCAAGGCCGGATCGGGTGTTACTGGCCGGTCGATACTCACAGCCAACCCAGCCGGTGTAACCCAGCGAATCCAGTCTCGCGAGCACCTCCGGGTAACAGACTTCCCCTACATCCGGTTCGTGGCGTTCCGGCACACCGGCAATCTGCACATGGCCGATGGCGTGGAACTGACGTTCCATGTGGCGAATCAGGTCGCCGTCCATAATCTGGCAGTGGTAGAGATCGAACTGCAGTTTCAGGTTGTCGGCGCCCACAGCCTCTATCACCTTGATGGCGTCTGCTTGCCTGGACAGGAAATACCCGGGCATATCCCGTTGATTGATCGGCTCGATCAGAAGATCCCTGCCCGCATTGGCGGCCTCCCCGGCAGCAAAGCGGAGATTGTTTAGGTAGGTATGGTGGTGAGCCTCGACGGTCTCCCGATCGGCGCCCTCCGGAAGCAGGCCCGCCATCGCATGGATACTGGGGCAATCCAGCGCCTCGGCATAATGCAGCGCCTCGGCCACTGACGCCTGAAACTCCGCCTCCCTTCCGGGCAGGCTGGCAAGCCCGCGTTCTCCGGCGTCCCAGTCACCGGGCGGAAGGTTAAACAGCACCTGTTCCAGCCCGGCCTCACTCAGGCAGCGCACCAGGTCTTCCCGGCGATAGGCGTAGGGGAACAGATACTCCACGCCCCGGAAACCCGCCTCCGCTGCGGCAGCGAACCGGTCCAGAAAGTCATGTTCCTGGAACAGCATGCTCAAATTCGCGGCCAGCCTGATCATCTCAAGCACCTCCTGAAGGTTCAGTCTCTGGGGAACCGCTGCTCCAGCGCCGCAACCTGTTCAGGTGTCAGCGCTCGTGGGTTTTCCCCGCGAAGAAGCAGAAACAGCTTTGCCGTCTCCTCCAACTCCTCGGTGGCATACACCGCTGCCGCCAGGTTTTTTCCAGCCACCACCGGCCCATGGTTAGCCAGCAGCACGGCACTGTGCTCGCCGGCCAGCCCCCTAACCGCGTCGCCAAGTTCAGGATCCCCGGGCATGTGGTAAGGCACCAGAGGCAGCCGGCCCACCCGCATCACGTAATAAGCTGTTAATGGGGGAATGCAGTCGCAGGGATTAATATCCGGCAGGCAGGACACCGCCACCGAATGGGTCGAATGCAAGTGCACAATGGCGCCCGACTGTGGCCGCTCCTCGTACATGGCCGTGTGCAGAAACTGCTCCTTCGTCGGCTTATCGCCCTCCAGTAACCGGCCTGAGTGGTCAAGCCGGGAAATTCGCTGAGGATCAAGCCGTCCAAGGCAGGCGTTGGTAGGCGTCATCAGCCAGCCGCCATCGTCCAGCCGAACGCTGATATTGCCGCTCGAACCCATCGTCAGCCCGCGATCAAACAGTGATTGGCCGAGCGTTGCAATCTGCTCTCGCAGTTGATTCACTTCACTGGCATTCATGGCAGCACCTCAAACGCTCGGGTAAAGAAATCCGGCCCGCCGAAATTGCCCGACTTCAAAGCCAGAGACAGCGGCCCTGCCCCGCCGACATCCGCGGTTTGGGTCCAAGGCACGCCCGGATCAATCTGGTTGCCGATCCGCAGCGTGCGAATACCAAGCGCAGACACAACCGCGCCAGAGGTCTCTCCACCAGCCACCACCAGGCGGCCAACGCCTTCATCAACCAAGGTAACGGCGAGGTGACCGAGCGCAGATTCAACAAGCTGGCCGGCACGCTCCGTCCCCAGGACCGCCTGAGCCTGCCGTACCTGATCCGGGTCCGAGGAGGTGTACACCAGAACCGGGGCTCCTTCCTTAAGTTTCTCCCGGGCGAAGGCCAGAGCCGCATCCAGATGATCAACGTGTTCCGCAAGCTTCAAAGGGTCTAGGGCAAAACCTTCCCCCTTGCCTAGAAAATTCGCAACTTGCCCCAATGTGGCCCTTGAACAACTGCCGGATAACGCCAGCGCACCTCCAAAACCCGGCTCCAGACGCCCGGCTTCGGACACCTCCGCCAGCCAGCCTCGCGACCGGTACTCTGACGGCAGCGCCTGGCCCAGGCCGGAGCCCCCAGTCACCAGCGGCTTATCAGCAACCGTACCGGCCAGGGTAGCCAGATCCGATTCATCCAGGGTGTCACAAATCACATGCCGCACGTGGTCAGATTCCAGGGCCTTCAGCCTCTCTCCGGCGACTCCGGCCCCCTGCCTCAGTACCGGCCATGGCAGCAGGCCCACATTGTTCGGGGTTTGCCGAGCAAGTACACGCACCAGATCAGCATCCTTCATTGGGTTGAGCGGGTGTTCCTGCATGCCGCTGTCGTTCAAAAGTCGGTCGCCTACAAACAGGTGCCCCTGATACACCGTTCGCCCATTCACCGGAAACGCCGGTACCATCACCGTCTGGCTCGCGTTCAGGGCATTCAGAAGAGCATCGCTGACCGGGCCAATATTGCCGCGATCCGTGGAATCAAACGTGGAGCAGTACTTGAAGAAAATCTGTCGTGGACCGAGACCTTGCAGCCACACCAGAGCCGCCAGCGACTCGCTGACAGCCTGCTCGGCGGGGCATGAACGTGATTTAAGCGCCACTACGACGGCATCAACGTCGCTTAGATCGGGTTTGCCCTCAGGCACGCCAATTACCTGAACACAGCGCATACCACTGCGAACCAGATTGTTGGCCAGATCGGTTGCCCCGGTGAAGTCATCGGCGATTGCACCTAGCACAATACTCATTCTCACTCCTCGCCACTGTCGTTGGCGGCATCCGGCAACTTGATGCCGGCAAGCCGTTCATAGACCTTGATGACCGCTGAATCGTCCTCTTTCCCGAACCCGGCCGACTTGGCGGCCGTAAACTGCTGAAGCGCACTGGCGGCCACGGGGGTTGGCATAGCCAGCTCCCGCCCGGTCTCGTGCACAATGTTGAGATCTTTAACGAAGATATCGACGGCTGAGAGAGGGGTGTAATCGCCCTTGAGAATATGCGGGACGCGGTTCTCGAACATCCAGGAGTTACCGGCCGAGTGAGTAATGACTTCGTAAACAACCTCGGGCGGCAATCCCATACGGATCGCCATAGCCATGGCTTCGGCAGCTGCGGCAATATGAACCCCGGCCAGCAGCTGATTGACCAGCTTCATACTCGAGCCGATTCCCGGTGCATCACCCAATCGATAAACAATCGCCGCCATAGCGTCAAGGACCGGCTCGGCAAGCTCAAACACATGCGAGCTTCCTGAAGCCATCACCGAAAGCTGGCCTGCCCTCGCTTTGGCGGCACCGCCGCTGATTGGCGCATCCAGCATCTCGATACCTTCCTGGCCGAGCCGATCAGCAATAGCTCGGGCAACCGCAGGCGCTACCGTCGCGCACTGAATGACCAGACTGCCCGGTTTTAAACCGCCAACAATTCCGAACTCGCCAAAAAGCACCTGTTCGACCTGGGCCGCGTTCACTACCACCAACAACACAACATCGCTCGTGGCCGACAAGTCAGCCGGCTCACTTACACTGCGACCTCCCGCTCGTTCAAAGCCAGCTCGCGCCGCTTCATTGACATCACACCCGGTTACCTCAAACCCTTGTTCAAGCAGCGCCGTGGCTGTTCCCATCCCCATGGCGCCCAGACCTATCACGCCAACGCGGGGCTTTGCTTCGGATAAGCTTGTCACTTGCTGGTCTCCCGATTCTTGTTTTGATTGTTTTATGGTAGCGCTACCATGTTAGCGCTACCATCCTTTTAGTTGATAAGATTGCAGTCAGCAAGTTACCGTCGCGAGGACTACGACCAATGTCTAACAAGGAAGCCCCGTCTCCAGAGCCCCGCAAGCGGCGAGGTTCTGACAAACCAACCCTGAAACAGGTGGCGGAAGCGGCCGGGGTTTCACCCATCACCGTGTCCAGGGCTCTGAACACCCCAGATCGTGTGAACAAAGAAACCCGCTTGCGAGTCACCGAAGCGGTGGATCGGCTGGGCTATGTGCCCAACCTGATCGCTGGCAGTCTCGCCTCGGCCAGCTCGCGGTTTATTGCGGTTATCGTTCCGTCACTCGCCAACGCCGTTTTCATCGAAGTGATCAAGGGGCTTCAGGAAACTTTCGAAGCAAAGGGCTACCAGATACTGCTGGGTAATACTGATTATGATCTTCAGAGGGAGCACCAGCTGGTGCGAACCTTTCTGGGGTGGTCCTGTTCAGGACTGGTGATTGCAGGGTTGAGGCATAGCAAAGCCTGCCAGAACCTGCTGAAGGCCTGGAACAAGCCAATCGTTGAAATCATGGAGCTTGGGGAGGGGCTAGACCTGAATGTGGGACTGGACCACCGGGAAGCGGGCGCCTGCATGGCCCGACACCTTCTGGACAGGCACTATCGCTCTATCGTCTATGTGGGCGCGTGTATGGACAGGGATTATCGGGCGAGCATGCGATATGAGGGGCACAAGGAAGTTCTGGCGAAAGCCGGGCTGGAAGCGCCGATAATTGAACTGGACAGGCTCGGAAGTCTGGAAGCCGGGGCGGCTGCACTTGACAGGGTTCTAGCGCAATATCCCAGAACTGACGCCATCCACTTCGCCAATGACGACCTCGCCACAGGGGCTTTGCTACACGCCCAACGGCTGGGTCTTGGCGTGCCACAAGACATTGCGATTGCAGGGTTCAACGGCCTACCCCTTGGCCAGCACGTAACCCCACGACTGACAACGATCCAGTCCCCCAGGGAAATCATGGGCCGACTGGCGGCCGAGCAAATACTCGGGCGCCTGAACGAAGAAAATATAACCGACAAACAAGTGAACGTGGCATTCCGCACACTCATTGGTGAAAGTACATGAGCTGATAGAAGTGGATTAACGGCTCAACCAGTAATCAATACTCTCGGTTGCGGAAGGCAATGATTCGGGTTCTGCCCCGTTACTGCGGATCTTTCTATAAAGAGGCGGAATTTCTCCCGGGGGAAATGTTGGTCTATCCGCCTGGACGTTCGCTTTGCGACCATAGCTATTCTATGGTTTCACCACCAGCGCGTGTACGGAGCAGCCTTTAAACAAATTTATGAAGCCATGGATGCCGGAAGGTAAGCGACCTAAGATGGCTGGAGCCTTTCTTTCCAAAGGCCGCCGTATGCACTGGGCCAACTCCCGAACTCAGCAGGCCTCCAAAGGCGCATAGGCAAGAACGAGCCACTTAGCCCCCTCATCAAAGTTCACCTGTACGCGGGTATGATGTCCAGAACCCTCGGAGTTCATCACGATACCCTCACCAAACTTGGGATGACGTACCCGCTGGCCCAGGCTGAACCCCGTGCCCACGTCCGGTTCCTGGCTGAACAGGCCCTCATTGGGCCGGGCCATCATGGCTGGCCGGCTGACCGTGTTGCGCAGCCGCACTTCCTGGATGCAGTCACCGGGAATCTCGCGAACAAAGCGCGACAGCGCGTGGAATTTCTCCTGACCATACAAACGGCGGGATTCGGCGTAAGTAAGCACCAGCTTTTGCATGGCCCGGGTGATGCCCACGTAAGCCAGGCGCCGCTCTTCTTCCATCCGCCCCGGCTCTTCCAGAGACATACTGTGAGGGAACAGGCCTTCCTCCACGCCCGCCAGGAACACCAGCGGAAATTCCAGGCCCTTGGCAGAGTGCAGGGTCATCAGTTGGACGCAGTCTTCGTTGACCTCGGCCTGGGCCTCGCCGGCATCCAGAGCCGCTTGGGCGATAAATTCGGATAACGGATCAACCCCCTCCTCCGCTTCAAAGTCCGACAGGGCATTCACCAGTTCGTCCAGGTTCTCTGCCCGCGCCTGACCTTTCTCACCCTTCTCGTTGGCGTGATAATCCCTGAGGCCGCTCAGTTCCAGGGTGCTCTTCATCAGCCCATGCAGGGACGCGTCGTCCACCATTTCCGTCAGGCGTTCGATGATGCCCATGAAGGATTGCAAACCGGTTTTGGCACGGCCCTTTACCTGCCCAGCCTCCAGCAAACGCTCGGCAGACTCCCACAATGAGATGCTGCGCTCAGTGGCGAACGTCCGCATGTCCGCCAGGCTCTTGGCACCAATTCCGCGGGCGGGAATGTTCACCACGCGCTCGAACGCTGCATCATCCCGGCGATAGTGCACCAGACGCAGATAGGCGATGGCGTTGCGGATTTCCTGGCGGTCGTAGAATCGCAGGCCGCCATAAACCCGGTAAGGAATGCCCTGTCGGATCAGGGATTCTTCCAGCACCCTGGACTGGGCATTGGAGCGGTAAAGAATCGCCGACTCGCTGCGCAGGTTGCCCTCACTAACCCAACTGCTGATGGTGTCAGCGATGTAGTTGGCTTCATCCTGCTCGTTGAAAGCCGCATACAGGCTGATGGGCTCACCATCTTTTCCATCAGTCCACAGCTCCTTGCCCAAGCGCCCCTGATTGTTGGCGATGACCGCGTTGGCAGCTTTCAGAATCATCTGGGTAGAGCGGTAGTTCTGCTCCAGTCTCACCATACGGGCGTTGGGAAAGTCCCGCTGGTACTGCTGGATGTTTTCGATTTTCGCGCCCCGCCAGCCGTAGATGGACTGGTCGTCGTCCCCCACCACCGTCAGCGGCACCCGGTTTCCGGCCAGAATCTGCAGCCATGCGTACTGGATGGTGTTGGTGTCCTGGAACTCGTCCACCAGGATCTGCTGGAAACGGCTCTGGTAATGGCTCAGCAGTTCCGGACGATACAGCCACAGTTCGTGGGAGCGCAGCAACAGCTCGCCAAAATCCACCAGTCCGCTCAGGTTGCAAAGCTTTTCGTACTGGCGGTAGACCGTCAGCATGGTGCTGGTGAAATGGTCGCCGGGGTTTTCCTGGATATGTTCCGCTCGCAGCCCCTCATCTTTCTGGCCGTTGATAAACCACTGGGCTTGCTTCGGCGGCCAGCGGCTTTCATCAATCTCAAGTTCACGCATCACGCGCTTGATCAGGCGCAACTGGTCGTCGCTGTCCAGCACCTGGAAGTTCTCCGGCAGGCCTGCGTCCTGATAATGCGCCCTGAGCAACCGGTGGGCAATGCCGTGAAAGGTGCCGAACCAGAGGCCTCGGGCCGGAATGTGCATCATCTGCTCGATGCGATAACGCATCTCCTTCGCCGCTTTGTTGGTGAAGGTCACCGCGAGGATGCCCGTTGGCGGCACCTTGTCCACCTGCATCAGCCAGGCGATCCGGTGTACCAGTACCCGGGTCTTGCCACTGCCAGCACCGGCCAGCACCAGCAAATGATCATTCTGGGCCGTCACCGCCTCACGTTGGGCGTCGTTCAGGGCGTCGATAATGTGGGAGACATCCATAGAGATCCGGTCGCTACTGGTTAAATGAACAGGTGCGGAATTATAACAGGAGAAAGGAGGGTTTGCCGGGTGGGGGTGTATTGGGTTTACCGCACACATGTAGGGTGCCGATACAGAAAATGTGAACACTTTTTATGAAACTGTCGTCAACTTGGGTATACTCGCCGCCGCGGGTTGCCCGGAAGAACCTTCAGTTCCTCCGCTGGCCACCGTTTTCCCGCACCAGACAATTTGCAGGGGCAAGACATAAGTCCCCTGAAGCCAGGAAGGCGCCCGCATCTTGCGACCAGACATCAAAGGAGATGATGTACGATGTACTCCGTATACCGAAGCACTGCTCGCGTTACCTTTACGTCCCTTGCACTGACCGCCACCCTGTCGTTTCCCTCCATGGCCGATGACAGCCAGCGAATTGACCAGCTGGAACAACGGCTGGATTCCATGCAAAAGCAGATGACCGAATCCAGCCTGGAAAAGGTTCGCCTTAACGGTTTTTTCAGCACCGGCTATACCCGTTCCAATAATGACGCCGGCTACGACGAGGCAACGGAACAATCCGACCTTGAAACACTCAGCCTGTTTGGCCTGCAGACCACCTTTGCCCTGGGCCGCAACACCGACGCGGTAATGCAGCTGGTGTCCCGTGGCAACGAGGATTGGGACACCGAACTGGAATGGGGCTACCTGCGACACCAATTCGCCAATGGCTCCGAACTGAGAGCCGGTAAAATGCGCCTGCCGCTGTTTATGGAGTCCGAGACTCTGGAAATCGGCTATGGCCAGCCTTGGGCACGTCCACCGGAGGCGGTCTACGATCCGGTGCCGGTCCGCAGCTACCTGGGTGCCGATGCGGCCTACACGCTGAACCTTTCCAGTTCCTCTATCCAGGCCCGCGCTTTTGCCGGCCACCTGGACGACGATGCCGATTCCCTCGGCCGGAGCGTGAGCGTGGAACTGCGCAATATCACCGGCCTGACCGCCAACTGGACCAATTACCTGTGGACTTTCCGTGGCGTGTACGCCCATGCAGAAGCCACCATCGGCGGAACACCACCGCTGGGCGACGAAGAGAAAACCGAGTTCATGGGAGTGGGCCTGTCCTATGACGATGGCAGCTGGCTGTTGATGTCGGAACTGACACGGGTTGAGGTGGACGGCTTTTACCAGGACACCGACTCCGCCTACATCACTCTCGGCTACCGGGTAAAGGAAGTCACGCCCTATATCACGGCCTCCTGGGTCGAAAGCCAGGACAACTACGAGCGCGACGGCACACCGCTTGAGGTGCTGGACGTACGCCGCCAGGCCTACAGCCTGGGCTTCCGCTGGGACATGACCACTTCGGTTGCCATGAAGGTGGACTGGACCCACGCAAGGGGCTTTGGCAAAACCACCGGGGGCCTGATTGGCAACCAGCTGGATGCCCTGGCCGGCAATCCCGGTGGCCGATTCGACAGCACCGACGTATACACCGTCCGGCTTGATGCCGCATTTTGATCAGGAGGGACACCATGGCGATTCGACGCGTATCCATGCCCGCATTGCTCATCGCGTTATGCCTGTTGAGCAGCGTCTCCTGGGCGGAATTGGTGATCATCGGCCACCACGGTGGCCCGGATTCCATCACCGTGCAGCAGGTGAAGGACATTTACCTGAACCGCAGCTCACGAATGCCTGACGGCCAGCGCGTGGTCGCGTTCCAGCTTCCAGCGGGCAACAGTATGCGGGATGAGTTCAATGACCTGATCACCAAGCGCAACGATGCCTGGCTGAAGTCGTTCTGGTCGCGGCAGGTTCTGACCGGCAAGGGCCATCCGCCGAGGGAGGTATCCTCGGCGAACAGCATGAAGAGCGTGGTGTCATCCACCCTGGGCAGTATCGGTTACCTCGATTCCACCCTGGTGGATGACTCCGTTAAGGTCCTGTTGACGCCGGAACCCTAGAAACCACGCGGGACGGTCTGGGCCTCGACGAACTCGAACAGGCCTTCCAGCCCCCCTTCGCGGCCGATGCCGGACGCCTTCATGCCACCGAACGGCGCTTCCGGCGTGGGGCCGGTACCGGTGTTCCAGCCGCAATGACCAAAGCGCAGCCCGGCGGCCACACGTTGGGCGCGTTCCGCATCCGCAGTAAACACGTAGGAAGCCAGACCGAATTCGGTGTCGTTACCGGCATCGATGACTTCTTCCTCCGTGCGGAAGATGGCCATGGGCACCAGCGGGCCGAAGGTTTCCTCACGGGAACAGCACATGTCCCGGGTCACGCCGGAAATGACCGTCGGCGGGAAGAACAGGTGGCCATCCCCCAGATCTGCCGGCTTCTTGCCGGCTACCAGCTCCCCGCCCCGTTCAAGGGCGTCTTCCACGTGGCGCTTCACCTTGTCGAACCCGGCTTTGTTGATCAGTGGGCCAAGGTCAACGTCTTCCGTCAAACCATTACCCACGGTCATGCGATTGACCCGGTCGGCAAGTTTCTGACCGAATTCATCCACCACTTTCTCGTGAACGAAAATCCGGTTGGCGCAGACACAGGTCTGGCCGCCACCCCGGAATTTGTTGGCGATCAGGTTATCGGCTGCGGCATCCAGGTCCGCATCGTCAAAGACAATAAACGGTGCGTTGCCACCCAACTCCAGGGCCAGCTTCTTCACCTGATCGGCCGTATCCAGTATCAACTTGCGGCCCACTTCGGTAGAGCCGGTGAAGCTGAGCATGGGCACGTCGGGGCTTTCGCACAGCACCTTGCCGATCACACTGGCTTTGCCCATCACCAGATTAACCATGCCATCGGGCAGGTCGACGTGTTTGTCCATCAGCGCGAACAGCGCAATCATGGTCAGCGGCGTTTCGCTGGCCGGCTTGATCACCGACGGGCAACCGGCCGCCAGGGCGGCGGACAGCTTCTTGGCGATCATGCCAATGGGAAAGTTCCAGGGCGTGATCAGGCCAGTAACACCAATCGGGCGGTAGTGCACCGTCCAGGTACAGTCTTTCGGCTTTTCGGGAATGGTGTGGGCGTCCAGCGCCTGGATGTGTTTGGAGCAGTAATCGAAGAACCCGGCGGCGTAGTCCACTTCGCCCTGCGCTTCCTTCAACGGCTTGCCGTGCTCCATACACAGGATACGACCCACTTCCTCTTTATTGGCCTTGAGTGCATCACGAATGTCTTCCAGCCACTTGCGACGGGTTTCGATGGAATAGGGACTGGTTAAACGAAGCGCAGACTTTCCCGCTTCAACTGCGTTGTACACTTCGCTTTCGGACATCGATGCCACACTGGCAACCACCTCACCCGTGGCCGGGTTATAGACATCGAAGGTGTTACCGTCCGGCGATTCAGACCAGCGACCGCCGATGTAGCCAATCAGCTTGGGAAGCAGTGGTGACTCGATCATATCGGCTCCTTTTCAGAATGTTCTCGGAATGTGTAAATTGGGGTTTGCGTCAGTGTGATATGTCTCTCATAGTGGATGCAGAAACCGCCACTGTAAAGTCAGACTATGGTGTTTTGACCAGCGCCGGCGGGGGCCTATACTCGAACCATGTCATTATCAGGAGGCAGGAACATGAAGGCGTTTTTTCATCCCTCTCAGGATCAGCATCTTCCGAAAACCTACTTCACCCGCGGCCAGATGCGACAGCCCCAGGAAGTTCCTGATCGCACCGCACAAATGCTGGAAGGGCTGAAGGCCATGGGCATTCCGGTATTGCAGCCGGCAGACCAGGGTGCCGGAGCGATTTCCAAGGTCCACGACCTGGGCTATCTGCGCTTCCTGGAATCCGCACATCGGCGCTGGTCAAAGATGGAAGACTGGGGTGACGAAGTGATTTCCAACATCTTCGTTCGGTCACCGAATGCCCTCAAGGGAATCCTTGCCGAAGCTGCCCGCTACCAGGCCGATGGCAGTTGCCCCATCGGGGCAAACACCTGGGACGCCGCCTACTGGTCTGCCCAGACAGCGCTCGGCGCTGCTGACGCCCTGGTTGCCGGCGAGCGCCACGCCTACGCGGTGTGTCGACCGCCGGGCCACCACGCCCGAAAAGATGCCGCCGGCGGCTTCTGTTACCTCAACAATGCCGCTATTGCCGCAGAGCACTTGAAGCCCCGTTATCCCAGGATTGCCATACTGGACACCGACATGCACCACGGCCAGGGCATCCAGGAGATCTTCTACGATCGCAGCGATGTTCTCTACGTGTCGATTCACGGTGATCCCACCAACTTCTACCCGGTGGTCAGCGGCTATGAAGACGAGCGTGGTGAAGGGGAGGGGTTTGGCTACAACATCAACCTGCCGATGCCCCACGGATCGTCAGAGCAGGATTTTTTCGACAAACTGGATGAGGCACTGGCTGCCATCCGTCTGTTCCAGCCAGATGTGCTGATACTTACCCTGGGATTCGACATCTACCACAACGACCCCCAGGCCAAGGTATCGGTTTCCTCTGAAGGATTCTGCCGCCTGGGCTCTGACATCCGTCGCACCGGCCTGCCCACACTGGTTGTGCAGGAAGGCGGTTACGATTTGGAAGCCCTGAGCGCCAACGTGCAGCAGTTCTTCAAGGGACTGGAAGGGTAGGCATCAACTTGCCGGGGCGTACACCTTGATATTGGTGTGCCCCTCGGCCTTCAGATGGCAGGCATGCATCCGGCTCATGGTGCCGCGGTCACAGTACAGCAGGTACTGCTTGTCGTCCGGCATAGACTGGATTCGCTCATTCAGCTCGTAGAACGGTATCTCCATCACCTGATTGCTGGTGAGCTGCAGCGGTGACTGCTCCCCCTCCGAAGGGTGGCGCACGTCAATAATCACATCATCCACAGCCGGTGTATGAACAAGCTCCACCTCTTCTGGCGTCCGGGTGGTTTCCAGAAGGCGGTTGACCGGTGTGTCCTGACGGCTGGCGATGGCCTGCTCCAATACGCGGGCGTCCATAGCGGCCTCATCTTCCTCTACCCGATGCAGCTTGGCACGGGTGGCCGGCTTACGGGAAATCACACCGCAGTACTCCGGCATGGTTCGAGCAAACGGCTCGGTACCGATGTCCCGGGCGATGTTGATAATGGTTTCCTTGTCCATGGAAATCAGCGGCCGCAGTACCACCTCGTTACTGGCCCGGTCCACCACATTGAGGTTTGACAGAGTCTGGCTGGACACCTGAGCCACGGCATCACCGGTCACCAGGCCAGCGGCGTTATTGGCGGCCGCAATGTCAGAAGCAGCTTTCAGCATCTGGCGTTTGAGTACCACCCCCCAGTGGCGCTGGTTGACTGAACGCATGATTTCAGCGACTACGCCTTCGAAGGGTACGGAAATGAACTTGGCGCCGTGGGAGGCGCCGTAACGATCCCACAGATAATGCACCACCTGGCGCACGCCAATTTCATGGGCGGGGCCGCCAAGACTGAAAAACAGGAAATGGGAGCGAAGCCCCCGACGCATCATCAGGTAGGCCGCCACCGAGGAGTCATAACCACCGGACACCAATGTCATCACCGTTTCCACCGCGCCCAACGGGTAGCCGCCAGCACCACGGTGTTTGCGGTGGGCAATGTGGTAATGGTCCTCGTGGACCTCAAGGCGCACTTCAATATCCGGGTTGCGAAGGTTTACGCCCTTGGGCTCGGAGGCTTCAAAAAGGGCGGCCCCAACAAAACGCTCCAGATCAATCGAGCGGAATTCTTGATTACCCTGTCGGCGGACCCGAACCGCAAATGTTTTGCCGCGGATACGGCCTGCATACGCTGCCACCGCCTGCTCCGCCACGTCGTCCATACTTATCCAGGGAAATACACCGATCTCCTGGATGGTCGAAATACCCGGAATGCGACACAACTCATCAATCACCGGGCCTGCCAGACCACGCCCGTCAGGGATCGCCACGTCAACCCGATCCCAGGAACCCTCAACGTGAATATCATCGTCCAGACGTGCCAGCAGTTTGCGGATATTTTGCCGCAGGTGCCGCATCTGTTGCCGGCGAACGGGTTTACTCTTGATGGCCACTTCAGCGGCGGGGCGTATAAGGAGTTTCATAAATCGGACGTCTGTCGGGTAGCGTAATTACAGTAAAGCGCTTAGTGTAACGGTTTCACGGTTTGCCTCAAAATCGGGCATTCCCGAGACCCGCTATACTGAAACAAAAAGGAACGCCCTATCGCCAAGGGCCCGCAGCACATTCAGGAGTTCTTCCGTTCATGACCGAATCCACCATCAATGCCCTGGTATCTCCAGAAGGCAGCCTGGAAATCCTCTCCAACTTTGAAGTCAACCGGCTCAAAGACCGAAGCGAAGGAGGGCTTTATCGGCTGTTCCGGCAATGCGCCCTGGCCGTGCTCAACACCGGCGTTGAAACCGATGACTGTAAAACCCTGATGGAAGCCCATGCGGATTTCGACGTTCGCCTGGTGCCGCAGCCTCGAGGCCTGAAACTGGAATTGGTCAACGCGCCCGCCCACGCCTTCGTGGACGGTCAGATGTTGCGCGCTATCCGCGAGCATCTGTTTTCGGTATTGCGGGATATCATCTATTCCTACTCCATTCCCCAGTCCGCGGTCGGTCTTCGCCGGGACGACCCTGAGGGCATCACCAACCTGATTTTCCACATCCTCCGTAACGCCCGCGTACTGCAGGCAGGGCGTCATCCGGACCTGGTGGTATGTTGGGGTGGTCACTCCATCAACGAGCGCGAATATCAGTACAGCAAGGAAGTGGGCCACCAGCTTGGTTTGCGAGGATTGAGTATTTGCACCGGTTGCGGCCCTGGCGCCATGAAAGGGCCAATGAAAGGCGCCACCATTGGCCACGCCAAACAGCGGGTGAAAAACGGCCGCTACATTGGCCTGACGGAACCGGGCATCATCGGTGCCGAAGCGCCAAACCCGATCGTTAACGAACTGGTGATCATGCCGGATATCGAGAAACGCCTCGAAGCCTTCGTTCGGACAGGCCACGGCGTCATTGTGTTCCCCGGTGGTGTCGGCACGGCAGAGGAAATTCTCTATCTGCTGGGCATCCTGCTGCACCCGGACAATGCCGACCTTCCCTTTCCGGTCGTCTTTACCGGCCAACAGGAAAATGCGGAATACTTCGAGATGATCGACCAGTTCATTCGCAATGCACTAGGTGACGAAGCTGCCAGCAAGTACGAGATCATCATTGACGATCCGGACAAAGTTGCCCATACCATGAAACAGGGTATGAAGGACGTGGAAACCTTCCGCCGGGCCATGCAGGACGCTTATTACTTCAACTGGATGCTGAGGATCGACCCGGTGTTCCAAATGCCTTTTGAGCCCACCCATAAAAGCATGCGGGCGCTGGAGCTACACCGTCACCAGCCAGTTCACCTGATTGCAGCCAATCTGCGCAAGGCGTTCAGTGGCATCGTCGCCGGCAACGTCAAGGAAAGCGGCATACGCCACGTGCAGGCCAAAGGGCCGTTTGAAATCTCCGGCGACCCTGAACTACTGGCCCCCCTGGAAGCGATGCTGAAAGAGTTCGTCGCCCAGGACCGTATGAAACTGCCCGGTTCGGGCGCTTACGAACCCAGTTACCGAATTGTCAGCGAAGCAACGCCCGCCACATCCTGACGATGATGGGGATTATTCCCCACCATCCGCCGGAAGGCTTGCGTAGTAGGCCGCCAGGTTGGCAATGTCCTCATCACTGAGGCCCGCCGCCTGGCCCTGCATGATGGCGGCCTGGCCACCGTTACGTTGCTTGTTTTTGTACGCCTTGAGCGAAGACACCAGATACTGCTCGTTCTGTCCCGCCAGGTTGGGGTAACCCGGGATGGCAGCGATGCCATTCTTGCCATGGCAGGCTGCACACACAGCGGCCTTGGTTTTACCGGCCTCAGCATCACCAGCGGCCATGGTAACGGCGGGAGCGGCAGCCCCCAACACAAACACGGCGGCCAGGGTGTGGTATTTCAGTCTCATTGGTTTTACCCTCTCATCGTTTTATAGCCCGACAGGACCCTGCCGGTGCGCAAGTTGCACGAATTTATAGCACAGCAGGAACAAAGCACAAATGTGATGGATCAATAAACCGTACGTAGCCGGACATCATTTACGTCACTATTCCCATCACCTGTAGCCACCTTTTATCACCCCATTCGATGCGGAGAAGTCGACATGCCCATTCAGGTTCAGGAAATCGCGTGCAGGGAAGGCAACATCGGTTTGATCACCCTGGATTCCCCGACCACCCTGAACGCCCTGTCCGCGTCGATGATCCACGAAACCCAGGCCGTACTGGATCAGTGGGCCGAAGCTGACCACATCAGCCTGGTTGTTTTCCGCGGCGCCGGTGAACGAGCGTTCTGCGCGGGAGGCAATATCCGCGAACTCTATGGCGCCCTGTCCGGCGACGAAAACCCGGACGCACCGGCCGAATTCTTTGCCAGTGAGTATCGCCTGGACTATACCATCCACTGTTTCCCCAAGCCGGTGATCGCCGTTGGCCACGGCGTGGTGATGGGCGGTGGACTTGGCATTTTCTCCGCCTGCCGCTACCGCCTGGTAACGCCCGATGTCACATTGGCCATGCCGGAGATCACCATAGGCCTGTTTCCCGATGTCGGTGCAAGCTGGTTCCTCAATCGGCTGCCAGGCCGCATCGGTTTGTTCATGGGCCTGACCGGAGCCCGGCTGAACGTCTCTGACGCGTTGAGGGTTGGCCTGGCTGACATGGCCATCCTCCCCGATCAGGTGGAATCATTGATCGAGCGGTTGAAGGAGGAGCGTTGGACCGGTGAATCAGCGGCGGATGACAACCGCCTGTTCCGGCTCGTCAAGCAACTTGAGCATCCCGACTACAGGGCACTGCCAACCAGTGAACTGGCGCGGCATGAACAGGACATCGCCAGGCTCAGCGCAGGCGATGAGCTACCGGCCATTGTTGAAAATCTCCTGGCGGCGGAGATCGACAGCGACTGGTGGCAAGGCTGCGTGAATAACCTGCGCAGCGGTTGCCCGGTCACCGCCTGGCTGGTCTGGACCCAGCTAAAGAAGGCGCAGCAAATGTCACTGAAAGACGTCTTCCGGATGGAATACACCATGGCCGCCCGCTGTACCCAGCGACCAGATTTGCGGGAAGGTATCAGAGCCAGGCTGATCGACAAGGACCATAAGCCCGCCTGGTCATTCCCGAGCGTCAGTGACGTGCCTGACGCAGTCGTTGAAGAGCACTTCGAGCCGGAACTGGACGACAGCAACGACCCCATGGCACTGCGCTGAACGGGCCGCAAGACCGCATCATAGCTGGGCGCCAGCCTGGATCAGCAACATCTCGATATCCCGGTTGTTGCTGGCCCGCGCCAGATCCAGCGCCGTTCGCCCATCGCTACCGCGATAGTTGACGTCTGCACCCGCCGCCAGCAGCATCTCGGCGGTCAGCAAGTCCCCACCCTCAACAATGTGCATCAGCAGCGAATGACCGCCCTGATGCACATTGACGTTCGCCCCGGCGGCCAACAGCACCTTCACCACGGAAAGATGACCGTTACGGGCGGCACGGATCACCGGCGTTGTACCCTCAGCGTCCGATGCATTTACGCGGGCGCCGGCCGATAACAACAGCTGCACGATCCGCCGGTGGCCATTCCCTGAGGCGATCATCAGGGGCGTGACGCCACTCACCGTGGCCAGGTCCGGCGCTGCACCTTCGCTGAGCAGGAACCATACAATTCGGTCCTCGCCCGCCCTGACCGCCGCCGAGAGCGGTGTGCCGACCTCGGTCAGTGTGTTCAAAGACATGCCAGAGGCTGCAAGCGACCTGGTCCGTTCGAGGTTTCCGTTGCCGACCGCTGCCATCAAGGGCGTATCCGCCACCGACGCGCGACGCTGTTCGAGATTGGATGGATCTGTGCCTGTCGCGCACGCCGTCATCAGCACGCTTGCGACCAGGACGGCCAGAAATCTCACGAGGATGGTGCCGGTTCCCTGGGCCATGGTGATTCAGTCTCTGTTGATTTATTTTTGCGGGTATTCTGGTCAGTCGCTGGCAGCAATGAAAGCGAGCGGTTCACAAGTCCGGCCGGTTCTGCAAAATATCGCCCACCAACGAGCGCAATTCCGCTTCGCCTGCCTCCCGGCCCACGCATTCACCGTCTGCCTGCAGATCGGGCCACGACCAGCCCTGTAGCACCGCCCTGGCCCAGAGGGAGCGCGAACGTTCGTCAGTCATCCCGTTGACGACGCCTGCCTGCAATGACAGCCGCCTCAGTACCGGCAAGGCCAGATCGAAGCCACGATGACCGTTGGCAAAACTGTGCAGGTCCCTGAAGTCATCCTTATTGAGCGGTCTGCCAGCGGGAAGGCTGCAGGTTATCCGCAGAATCAACTCCGGCTCTGCGTCCATCCAGTTGCGCGGTACGAGGGTGAGCCAGTGCTCCGTCAACCTGCGACGTAAATGATCAGTCAGCGCCTTACCCTGTGCAGACACCCCGGCAAGCAACTGCAGGGGATACTCGCCGCTGCTGGCTTCGCGCTTCAGGCCAAGCCGCACTGATTCCAACCCGCACCGCTGCCAGAACGACAACAGCCCGGCGTTGCCGCCAAAACTGGTACCGATACCGTCCAGTCCCTGCTTGCACGCATAATCATTCGCAGCCGCCACCAGTGTCTGACCCACCCCCTCACCGCGAACCTCGGCACTCACGGCAACCCGCACGATGCGCAACAGGCGCTGGCAGGCTGCTTCGGCAAATCCACTGTGGGTCGCCAGGGACTGGGGCAAAAGATGTCCCCGCAAGCGGCGCTTGCCCAACATGACCTGCTCAGCAAGCTCGCTGTCCAGCCCCCCTTCCACCGTCGCCCATAGCACGCCGACCAGAACACCTCCGCGCGTCAGGCGCCAACTCACCGCAACTGGGTCGTCCATCCACTGGCGCAAGTCACCGGGAGAGGTACGGTAGTGGGCATCCACCAACAAACCGAAGGCCTCCTCCAGTTCACTGTCTTCTGCGGTGCCCGGGTTCCAGCGTTCAACGGCGATATTCACATCGTCATGACTGACGGATGGCGACTGAGCATCCAGCAAAAACATCCGCCGCGTTAACGGTTCCAGGGGGTCAGAGACGGACCACCGTATGGGCGACGTAAGCGATGTATTGCGCCAGTGAGGCGTTTCAGCATCCAGTACCGAGCGAAACCGGATGGCAAAGCCTCTACCGGAACCTTCATAACCATGCACCGTGGACGCATAAATCACCCTTGGCCAACCCAGCAGTATCCGCTTGAGCAGGTCTGCCGGCACGGCGGCGGCTTCATCCACCATCACCACCTCCGCCTCCGGCTTTTCGGCAAGCAGCCGATCCAGGGGCCAATATTCCAGCCGCCCCTGATCGCCCACCGCAACATTGTCCG
This sequence comes from Marinobacter sp. B-12, assembly GCF_056857915.1. NCBI lineage: Bacteria > Pseudomonadati > Pseudomonadota > Gammaproteobacteria > Pseudomonadales > Marinobacteraceae > Marinobacter > Marinobacter sp. B-12. Next base: position 25,867 of record NZ_JBSXOB010000040.1, read on the forward strand.
TGCCCATGCCAGGATCAGAGGTCTGCCCGCAGGCCAGGCGGGCGTGGTGAAACAATGTTTTCACCGCATCCGGCCCCGGCGCCGTCACAACCACACGCCGCCGCCCTTCATTCAGAAGACGAACCGCCGACAGGCCCAGTGCCGCAGACTTACCCCGCCCCCGATCCGCCGTCACCACCAGCGGTCGCCGACGCCGCCCCAGCCCCGTTCGAACCACCTCTTCCACAAGCGCGCGCTGGTCATCGGTGGCGCCTACCCGGAAGGCATCGCCGGGTGGTACAACCGTTGGCAGTGGCGGATGAGGGTCAACAGACGGGTTGATGCGAATAATATCAGGATCACCGGCCACAACCCCGGCCAGACGAGCCGCAAACGGATGCCGATCGATTCCATCCAACCCGGTACGCCGGTAATCCGGATCGTCGAAACCGCCCCACTCTTCCAGCTTCGGCATCAGCCAGAAAAACAGACCACCGGCCGCAAGGGTTCCCGACAACGCCGCAAAGCCGTCCGGCGGATTCCCCCGCCAGCCATCCCAGACCACGCAAGCCAGTTCCTGTCCCAGCCAGCGACGTCCCTCGACCGGTTTGATCAATGCCAGCGAGGATTCCGGCTGATCCGCAACCGGCCCAGTCCAGACTCCTGGCGCTACCGACAACGCTGGAAGAAGTTCCCCCAGCCACGCGAGAGAGGCGGCGCGATCCCCTTCTAAAACCACCAACCGCCGATGCCCGGCAGCCCGCAATCTGGCTTGCAGTTCCTGCCACCCGGCCAGATCAGGCCCGATTTGATCCGCCATTCACTTAGCTCAAATCCACGGAGTGACGCTTAAGATCTTCCAGCTTTGAATACTTCAACGCTGAACGATGCGTCGCACGCAACTTCACACGCGGCGCACTATCGGCCTCAAACGCCTCCTGCCAGCGGGAGGCACACAGGCACCAGGAATCCCCCTCTTTCAACCCCGGGAAGCCAAACTCAGGCCGAGGCGTGCTGAGATCGTTACCCTGGGCGCTGGAATATTCCAGAAAATCATCGGTGACGACTGCACAGACAACATGGGCCCCCAGGTCATCCGGGCCAGTGTTGCAACACCCATCCCGATAAAACCCGGTTTCCGGATCCGTACCACAAATTTCCAACTTCTCACCCAGCACGTTCACCGGTTCTGCAGTTGTAGCCATAACATCATTCTCCAAAATCAGAGGGAGGGTTTGGATAGCCGCTTCCAAAACTGTGCGGAGCCATGGATGGCGGAGCCCAAGCGCCACATGGATGTGCTTGAGCGTGTTTTGGGAGCGGCTATCCAAACCCTCCGGCACCCAATGAGCGATTTACTCCAGATGCCGTGCACGAAAGTAACAGGATTATGCGGCACTGGTATCAGCACTACCAGTCGCCGGGTACAATACGCAGCATGTCGCCCCCACCCCAAATACCTGAAACCTCCAACCTGCCCGATTACCTCACTGACGAGCAAAGGGCCATCATCACCGCAGGTTTTGAGCATGCGGTGATTACCGCCGTGGCGGGCAGTGGAAAAACGTCCACTCTAGCCTGGCGCATCCGCTACCTGCTCGAGCAAGGGCACGACCCGGACCGCATTCTGGTGTTGATGTTCAATCGCGCCGCCCGGGTGGATTTTGAGCACAAACTTCAGGACGTAACACGTCATTTGGGCCTGGCGACACCTGAAATTCGCACCTACCACGCAATGGGGCTACGGCTGTACAAACGGTTCGTGCGGGAAGGTTTTCTTCCGGGATTCTCAGACAAGATCCTCACCGACCAGGAAATCAGCTATCAGGCCTGGCAGCTTACGCGGCGATTGGCGCCCGAGGACCTGGCCGACGAGATCCGCCGTAACAAGAAAGACTTTGTCGAAACCGCCGTTAACTTCATCGATCTGGTAAAAACCACCCTGTCCCCGGTGGACATTGTCTTCGAGGAACTGGGTTATTCCGACAAGCACCATTACCTTATCGACCTGTTCCACAGCTTTGAACAGTGGCGCAAATCCCAGAGCCGAATCAGCTACGCTGACATGCTCTACGAACCGGTGATGGCCATCCACCAGAACCCGCCCTTACAGCGTCTGGTCGGCAACAAGATGGATCTGGTACTGGTGGACGAGTATCAGGACACCAATGAAATCCAGCATCTGTTGCTGCGATACGTGGCCGGCGACCGTGCACGGGTCACCGTGGTGGGCGATCCCGACCAGACCATCTACGAATTCCGGGGCGCCAGGCCCGATTTCATTCTCAAGCGTTTCAGCGAAGAGTTTGAAAGCCCGCTGGAGCAAACCCTGAGCTATACCTTCCGGTATGGCCACCAGGTGGCGCTGCTGGCCAATCATCTGATCTGCCACAACACCGGTCGCAAGGATGTGCTTTGTCATTCCCACCCGACCACACCGGCGACAGGGATCACTCTGCACCAGCACGACAATGACAGCGATACCGTTCTGAAACTGCTGCAACCCATGGACGATGATGCCCTTGGTAACACAGCGATCCTGTTCAGAGTGTGGAGCCAGAGTGTTCCCATCGAATTAAAACTGCTTGCCCGCCAGGTGCCCTATCGCATCGACGCCGGCAAAGGTGCCCTGTTCAGCCGCGAGGTTCAGGCCATTACCAGCCTGCTGATGGCAGTGTCGGGGCGTATTCGCAACCTGCCGGACGACGACCGGCTTGATATTGCCCGGCAAATACTGCGCTTCCCCCATGTTGGCCTCAAGGAGCCCGAACTCGAACAGCTGGCCCGTTTCCTGGCTGGGTTCGGCGACGGCTGGCACGAACGGCTACTGGCCATGGATTTCGATGCCCTGGCCCCCATGGCGGCCAAAAAGCTCCGCAAGCTGGGGGAAACATTGGCACAGCTGGAGCGCTTTAAAGGCTCAGTGGCAGACCTGATTTCCCGCTATGCGGAGGAAACCGAACTCTACGAGGGCATTCGCAGCCTGGCACTGACCCATGAAACCGCGGACGAACGCATCGAGACTATCCGCGGCTTCCGGCTGTACCTATCGGGACTCGATGTCAGCATTGACGGCGCACTGGAACACCTGAAGGCGCTAAAGAAACAGGCAGGCGAAAATCGCCAGGGCGGCGCCTTGCTCTCCACCATCCACCGTACCAAGGGCCTAGAGTGGTCGACCGTTATACTGCCGGGACTGCAGGAGAAATACCTGCCCTATAGCCCGCGAGCCCAGAACGATCCCAAGGCCTTCCTGGAGAGTGAACGCCGCCTGCTTTACGTGGCCATGACCCGCACCCGGAATCAACTCCATCTGATTACCCGCCCGTTCAGTGAAAAACGGCATCTTGACGGCGACCAGGGGCCGAGCCGGTTTATGGACGAGCTGTGTTTTCCTTTATCCCGGGAGTTTGGTCATTGGCTGGACGAGCATGCTAACGAAAGCGCTGACGCATTGACGGCAACCGTGCCACTGACCCCGACCGGTCTTCGCTATGCACGTCTTCAAGGCGTCACACTACAGACAAGTGTGGCAGCAACGACCGAAGAGACGACACCACTCTGGGCAAGAACCCGCCTCAGTCATGCCATCTTCGGTCCGGGCTCAGTGACGGGGGAGGACGAGCGTTCCTTCGAAGTGGCTTTCGACAACGGTGATACCCTGAATTTCAGCAAGAAAAGTGCCCACCTGTATTTTACAGCCATGTCGTCAAGGGACTGAGTATAATTGCGGACGTAACCCTGCCTCTCTTTTTCTGTTTTTTTTGAATCCTTTAACTTAAATTTCACGTAAGTACGCTGCAGCAATGCTTTATGCGAAAGTACGGCATGAGTAACTTAAAAACGATAATTGAACAGGAGGTTCTGCATGAACATCATGCGTCCACTGGCCATCGCGGCTCTGACGACATCCCTGACAACACCCGCACTCGCCGAACGCGAGCAAACGATCTATCTGAACCCGTTTGCCGGCTTCCAGCTTTTTGACGACAAGCGCGACCTGAGTGAAACCGGAACGCTGGGCATTGGCGCGGAGTTTCGCTTCCACCCCAACTGGGCCGTGGAAGGCGTATATTCCAGGGCCGATGCCGATCGTAAGTACGTGAATGGCAGCAGCGACTTTGAAGAAGTTCGACTGGACGGCCTCTATTACTTTGCCGGCCAGGATGAAGCCTGGAATCCGTACGTCTCGGCCGGCGCCGGTCACGCTGACTTCGGCGACGATGTGCTGAGCTACCAGACCGCTGGTTCCAATCACGATGAAACGCGAGTCAACGTCGGGGCGGGCTTTCGTTACAACGTCAGTGACAGCGTTTCTATTCGAGCCGACCTGCGTGAGTTTCATGGTATCGATGAGAGCACCTTCGATACCCAGGCAACTTTGGGCCTGAGCTTTGCCTTCTCTCGCACTGTCGCAGACTCGAAGCCTTCACCGCGCAAAGCCGCAGACAGTGACAACGACGGTGTGCCCGATAGCCGCGACCAGTGTGCCGGAACACCTGCGGGCGTCAGCGTCGACAGCAATGGCTGCGAGCGTGACAGCGACGGTGACGGCGTTGCCAACAGCGCCGACCAGTGCCCCAACACACCGGCGGGCGCCAGTGTGAACAGCCGTGGTTGTGAACTGGACAGCGACAACGATGGCGTGGTTAACAGCGCAGACCAGTGCCCAGGCACGACCGCAGGCGCAGACGTGGACGCCATGGGTTGTGAAGGCGTGACAGAAACCGTCGAGACCATCGAACTGAACGTACAGTTCCCGACCAACAGTTCGGTGATTGGCAACGCCTTCGATAACGAAATTCGTCAGGTTGCCAATTTCATGCTCGAATATCCGGAAACCGATGTGGAAATCGCCGGTCACAGTGACAGCATTGGCGAGGCGGAATACAACCGCTTCCTGTCCCAGCGCCGCGCTGAAGCGGTTGCCACCCGGCTGACCGATGCCCTGGGCATCAGTGAGGATCGTGTGAATGCCGTGGGTTACGGCGAGTCCGAGCCGGTTGCCAGTAACGAGACCGCTGCTGGCCGCGCTGAGAACCGTCGGGTTGAGGCTCGTATTCAGGTTCGCCGTTAAACGTCGACGTTGTTCCTGTAAAGAGTTCCTGTACAGACGTCCTGTGCAGATCAGCTCAACGGAAAGGCGCCTTCGGGCGCCTTTTTTATAGGCGGACAGGCGCCCTTAATTTCATGCTCGCGAGAGAATACTGTGAAGCGAATGTTGTTCGTCTTTATTCTCACTTGGGGTATACCCGCTGCTGCGTGGCCCCAGGTTTACCGATGCGATGCCGGTGGTGATACTCGCTTTTCGGACCAACCCTGCGGGGAGGACTCCAAGGAAATCACCATCCGTGACAACCGGATTGGCGGCAATTTTGGCCAGAATCTCCCTCCGTCACCCAAGCCTGATGAAACAGTGGAAGAACCGGAAAAGAGCACACAGAAGTCGACCGGCGACACCTGCCGCTTCATTAACTCCACCGACCTGAGGCGCTATCTGGTACGGGAACAGGTGGTGAAAGGCATGACCAAGGAGCATGTTCTGAAAGCGTTCGGGCGACCTCCGGAAACTTACCCCACACCCCAGGAAACCTGGGTATACCAGACGAAATACTATGGCGCGCTGTATGAACTGACCTACGTGTATTTCCGGGACGGCTGTGTGGAAAACGTGGTGTACCGAAAGCCCTGAGCACTCTAGCTGGCCGGAGTCCTCTTTGTGGCGTCGATCAGCAGATTGCGGGGGGTCAGCTGACGCTCGCAGAAGGTCCCCAGCCGAACGTCATAGCCCTGTTCCTCAAGAAACATTGAATAATCCAGCACCACCCACAGTTCCAGTGGCCGCCGGAACAGGTGGCGCACAAGCTCGTGGCGACGCACTTCCTGCAGTCGCCGCTCGCCATGACGTTCCCAAACACCAAAGTCTGTGTCCGCGGGCATTTCCAGCCCCCGATTGCCGGCAGCCCAGCGACAGAAGGTGGCAAAATCGCCGTTCGTCAGTCGCGACGGGTGCGACGGCACCGGCAGGTAGGCATCCACGCCTCGAAGCTGTCTTTGAAGACCATCGAACCCAAGGCGCCAACAACTGACCCTGCGGGTTTGCTCCCGCACACGTTTCGGTGCGGTCACGGTTTCCCTGACGGCCAGTCGCAGCTCGTTGCGGGTCAGCTCCAGACCGTTCTTCGCAGCCCGAACGCGCTTGGAAAGAGGCTGGTAGGCCAACGCTTCCGTCAGGTGATAGCAGCATGGTGAAACGCTCACCCTTGGCAGGCCCTCGCCAGCCACCTTATGCATCAACCTGCGATGAAGGTCGCCACAGGCGTGCAGGGCAACACCGTGAACGTCGGTAGGCATCGTCAGGTTATCGGCCATGACATCCTGGCACTGCAGGGTAACCGCATCCCCGAACTTTCGGGCCAGGCGGTTGCCGTCGTCTACCAGGGTCGCGCTCCATTCAAACCCGGTTACATCGCCCTGGCACAGGGGCGCCAGGGTTCTGGCCAGATGGCCCTTGCCGCAACACCAGTCCAGCACGTTGTGCTTCAGGGGATGGATAGCACTTGCAAATGCACCGGCCTGAAGCCGCTTACGGCCAGGCATATCCGTCGCCCGGACCTCAGGCAAGGTGTTCTGATCGGCGGATTCAGCGGCAAGCGGCGGATTGTCGGTCAGTTCGACGACGTCCCGTAGAGATGGCAACTCCCTGGCCAACCACTCTGCCAGCGCGACTGGATCATCGTCCCATTGCTCACAGTCGCTGTCGGAGAGCCGGGCAACCCGACCCGCCAATGCCGGCCAGTTCTTCGCCCAGGCCGGGCTCGGATCGGCGAATGGCGTCGGTTGCCAGAACTCGCGATGCTGCGCCAGCCAATCGTTCAAGCGCTGCCAGCGCCGGTAAAAAGTGTCAGCGCCGTGGTGTAACCCCGCCGCCGGAGGTATCGTCATTCGGTAAACCGCCCAGGCCGAAACGCATCCAGACACACCGAAGGCGCTTCCCCATCAATCAACTGGGAAATCACCGAAGCACTGCCCGCCGACAGGGTCCAGCCAAAGGTGCCGTGCCCGGTATTGAGAAACAGGTTCTCCCGGGGGCCGCGACCAATGATGGCAGGGCCGTCCGGAGTCATGGGGCGAAAACCGGTCCAGGTTTCGGCGGACTCCAGATCGGCGCAGCCGGGAAAACGGGATTCCACGGACTTTCGAATGGTGGCCAGCCGGGCTTCCGGAATATCGCGGTTGAAGTCGTCCAATTCCACAAAGCCGGAGGCGCGTAGCCTCTCACCCAGACGGGTCGAGACCACTTTGTAGTTGTCATCGTGGATGGTCGACACCGGTGCGCGGCCAGGGTCTTTCAAGGGCACCGTAAAGCTATAGCCCTTCACCGGGTAGATCGGCAATTCAAGCCCCAGGGGGCGGGTAAGGTGCCCCGACCAGCAACCAGCACTGATAACCACGGCGTCAGCCTCAAGGGTTTCCGATGTGCCATCGTCCTTGCGGATGGTCACCCCCGTTACCCGCCGATCATCTGCCACCAAATGTTCGGTTTCCGTGTTGTAGCGGAACTGCACCCCCTTGGTTTCGCAGGCCTTGGCCAGCTCACGGGAAAACAGATGACAATCACCGGTGCCATCCGTGTCATAGCTCAGGGCGCCATAGAGCGGGCCATCCCCGACCATGCCGGGCTCGGCTTCGCGAACCTGTTCGGGAGTGAGCAGTCGGGAGGGGATGCCCAGTTCGTCGAGCAACCGTTGGGTTTCGCGGTAGCTTTCCAGGGTCTCCGGGGTGCTGGCGAGGTGAAGCAGACCCTGGTGGCCGCCGTCGAACGGCAGATCAAGCGCCTTTTCAAGGGCCAGGAAGCGTTCACGGCTATGAATACCAAGGCGTATCATGGCACGCTTGTTCAGGCCAAACAGGCCAGGCGACCAGGCGTAGCGCAGCGTTGCGAACATGAAACGCAACGTTTCCATGGACGGCGGTACTGACATTTTCAGCGGTCCGTCTTTCTTGAACAGCCAGGGTATGGCCTTCAACACCATGGACGGGTCCGCCCATGGATAGACCACGCCGTAGGAACGCTGCGCAGCGTTGCCCCTGCTGGTTTCATTCCCCGCTGTGCTGTGACGCTCCAGCACGGTTACCTGATGACCCCGGCTTTGCAGCTCGTACGCCGTGGTTACGCCAACAACGCCGGCACCAACAACAATGATGTGCATGTACTTCTCCCTATGACAGCAATGTAGGTCAACAATCGAACAAGCTGATAAACTACTGTGACAAAGTTCTCAGGATAGCAGCCAACGCTTTGGTTGCGATGGAGTGAAGTAACCGACAATGAGCAAGAAACGTCGCGACATTCCCGTTTTCGATCAACCGATTATTGAAACCCACTGCCATCTGGATTACCTCAAGGATCGCCCCCTGGCGGAAACCCTGGCGGAAGCGCAGCGGGTCAATATCGAGCGCGTGATCACCATCGCCGTGTCACCAGACAACCTGGCTACCGTGCGTGAACTGAGTCAGACAGCACCCTGGGTGTATGGCACGCAAGGGGTCCATCCCCATGATGCCGAAAAATACACAGACGCCGCCGAGGCGGAAATCCGCGCGCACGCTGGCGATGACAAGATCGTCGCCGTGGGCGAGATTGGTCTGGACTACTTTTACGACAACGCGGACCGGGACGTTCAGCGTGACGTGTTCCGCCGCCAGTTGCAGATCGCCTGTGACACCGACCGGCCCGTGGTCATCCACAGCCGCGAGGCCGATGACGACACCATCGACATCCTGAAGGAGTTCGAAGGTACTCTTAAGCAACGTGGCGTGATCCACAGTTTCACCTCCGGCCCCGGACTGGCGCAATACGCACTGGACGAAGGCTGGTGCCTGGGTTTTAACGGCATCACCACGTTTAACAAAGCGGAAAATGTGCGTGACATAGTACGCATGGCGCCCATTGGACAGATCCTGCTGGAAACGGATTCTCCGTTCCTGACCCCGGTTCCTTATCGCGGCAAGGAAAACGCGCCCTTCTACATACCGTTTGTGGCCGAGAAAATCGCCGAGGTGAAACAACTACCGTTGGAGAATGTACTGGCTACAACCTATGACAACAGTCTGAGAACGTTCTTCCAGCGGCAATGATCAAACGCATCCCCGTCTCGGCACTCAAGGTCGGCATGTACATCACCGACCTGAACAACGACTGGATTCCTCACAACACTCAGCGCCGTCGCGGCGTGATCAAAAAAGAGGACACTGTTGAAAAAATCCGCCGGATGGGAGTGAATTACGTCTACATCGATGTCTCCAAGGGCCTGGATTCCCAGGATTCGGAACCGGCCCATGAGGTCGATCGCCGCAACGAGTCCGCGCTTCAGCGCGCTGGTGAGCAGCTGCCCGGCGTTTTCAAACGGGTAGCGGTTGCCGAGGAAATGGTGTTCGCCCAGCAGGTGCACAACCAGGCCCAGGGGCTGGTAGGCAATCTGATGAATAACGTGAAGCTTGGCGGAGCCATCGACATAGCCCCCATTCAGCAGTTGGCCGACGAACTCCAGAGCTCTATCTTGCGCAACGCCAATGCCCTCAGTTGCCTGGGCCGTATCCGCGAGAAGGACAACTACCTACTGGAGCACTCGGTCAATCTCAGCGTGTTGATGTCCCTGTTTGGCAACTACCGTAAACTTCCTCCGGACGCACTGCACCAGACCATCGTTGGTGCACTGCTCCATGACATCGGCAAAATCCTCACGCCGGACGACATTCTCCACAAACCGGGACGGTTGACGCCGGAGGAATTCGAAGTCATGAAGGCCCATGCCCGGCACTCACGGGACATTCTAAAATCCACCGAGGGCATTGGCGAACTGACCATCATGACTGCCGCTGAGCACCACGAACACCTGGATGGCAGCGGCTATCCCGAAGGCCTGAGAGGCGATGAAATCTCCGTATACGGCCGCATGGTTGCCATTACCGACGTCTACGATGCCATCACCTCCGACCGCGTCTATCATAAAGGCATGACCCCAACCCAGGGCCTCAAAAAACTGCTGGAATGGAGCGGAACCCATCTGGATGCAGGGCTGGTAACAGAGTTTATTCGTTGTGTGGGACTCTACCCCATTGGTTCGCTGGTACTTCTGGAAAGCGGGCGTCTCGGCGTCGTCATCGAGACCAACGACGAGGACCAGCGATTGCCCATACTGCGGGTGATGTACAACACCCGCTTTCGCATGCCCATCACCGTCGACACCCTGGATCTGGCCGAACCGGGTACCCAGGATCGGATTCTGAGTTCAGTGGACCCGGAAGACTACAAAATCGACGTCAGAAAATTCCTGGTCTGAAACATTATCCTCCCATGGACAGAAACACCGCCATCAGGATGGGAGACAGGAACGACAGGATAAACCCCGAGGCAATGGCCACGGGCACGCAGTCCAGGCCACCACTGCTGCGGATCACCGGCAGAGTGAAGTCCATGGCAGTCGCACCGCCATAGCCAATGGCCATGGCCGGCCGCTGGCCAATCAACAGTGGGATGATCGCAAGCGCAATAATCTCCCGGATCACGTCATTGAGAAAGGCGACACCGCCCCAGGAGGGCCCCAGAGCATCGCCAATCACTATACCGGACAAGGAATACCAGCCGAACCCGGACGCCAGTGCCAATGACTCATGCCAGGCAGCATCCAGTAACGGTACCATTGCAAAACCGGCGAGCAGAGAGCTGCCGGCCATCGCCAACGCAATACCCAGTCCCTGCCGGTTGAGCAGCAGCCTACGAAGGGACAGGCCGGCATTGCGCAGTTGCAGGCCAATCAGAAACAGCAGCAACATTAACGACCAGGTCGCCACGTCTTCGGCCATGGGCAGATCCGGCAACCAGTAGAAACCGGCCAAACCACCCACCACAACCGCCAACAGTGGCTTCAACCCTGCCAGGAACAGGCGGCGGTAGCCACGAGGCTGGTCCACGTGATCCTCCCGCGCTGCCATAGGCTGCCAGCGATGAAACAACCACAGCCCCACCATGTTAGCCACAAACAGCACCATCACGAGCACCGCGACCTGGGATGCCATGTTGGCCAACTGCCCGCCAACACCCTCCATCTGCCCGAGGCTCAGTCCCAAGAGTGCCAGGATAAAATACACCAGCCCCTCAACGCCGTAGTGAATGGCCGTCATCAGATGGCGGTTCTCGAGCGCCAGGGCAAAACCCAGGAAAAGCGGTGCCAGGATCAGCAGTGCGCCGGTCAGCATGAAGTCCTCGGAAAATGTGTATGGGTGGGAAAGATCAGCCGATAGGTTCGTACTGATCGGGATCAAAATGGAACTTACCGGCACTGGCATCGCGATCGGTACGGATGGTGCGCGCCAGGCGCTGGGCCATCACTGACCAGACTACATAGTCGTTGGGCTGGGGTTGGTAATCCTGTCCCATCAGCGCACCCGCGACACTGCGCAGCACCGCTTCAGCCTGGGCAATGGAACGATAGGGGCCCTGGCAGCGGTGTTTCTCCGGTTGGCCGTCCACCGCGCCGCTGAGTGCCACCAATGCCCAGATGTCCTCACCGACGGGTTTGATGAAAAGCTCAACCCGGCGCTGTTCCCGTACCATAACCAATGCCCGTAAAGGGCCACGCCCATGAAAGTAGTGCAGTTTCACGACCTGATTCCAGGATAATCAGTGAAGTACATGCCCGGACCTGTCCTGCACCAGCACCCAGGGCGCAATCACCACTGCCCAGAGTTCCGAGTTTTCGTCATACCAGTGGCGGGCAAGATCCGGAGCAACGTCGCCCACTTTGTTGTCGGCCAACCAACGCTCAAACTGGGTCTTGTTGTCCGCAGAGAGCTCAGCCGCTACATCCAGCAGGTCCAGCTCCGGGACCACCTTCACGACATGGCCACGGGCATAATAAACCTGCAGGTCATGCCAGTTGATCCGGGACGTTTCCAGATTCAGTTTGCGCTTGAGTTCCTCTGGCGATTCTTTCGTAACCATGTTCACACCTTGGACGTCCATATTTCACGTATCTGATCGGCAAGAGTCATGGGATCGAACGGTTTGGGTATCACGTCAACCGCTCCCAATTCCCTGTAGAACGCCACCTCTTCAGTTTGCACCTTAGCGGTCATGAACACCACAGGTGTCGCGCTCAATGCCGGAATTTCCCGTAACGCCTGAAACGTAGTCGGGCCATCCATCCCCGGCATCATAACATCCAGCAGAATCAGTTCGGGCTCAAAATCCGGCCCTTCAATAAGCGCCTCCTGACCGGAGCTGCAGCTCTTTACTGAAAATCCCCCAACGGTTTCCAGTGCCAATTCCGCCACAGCCCTAATGTCGGCGTCGTCTTCCACGTAAAGAATTCGGTGAAGCTCTCCAACCGGGTTAGCCATCGTCAGACCCCCTATCATGGTTTTCCACCCCCAGTCTGCGCAGCAAGCGCAAACATTCCTCGCCTTGATTCTGCCCGTCCGCTATCAAGGCGGAAGCACGCATAACCAGTTTCGACTCGCTCGTGACTTCACGCGGCAGAAAATGGACAGCGCCAATCAGCTCCCTCAATTGCAAAGGCAGGTGCCACTGCACTTTGAGACGATTCCCATAATTCTGAGCCCAGGCCTTTAATCCGTCCTCAATCTGCTCATCCGAAACCAGGCCTTTGCGATCCAGACATTGCTGCATTACCTTGAGCACCGCCAGTTCGCCTACCCGGCTGAGCAGGGCCGCCATATGCACCTCGGATTGATCGCTCCCAACCCGCAGTGCAATTCGCACGGCTTCCTGGGCCACCTTTTCGGCGGTTTCGAGAAAGGCTGTCGCTTTTCCCGCCAAACGGGAATCCCGCAAATGGCCGCTGATATCCAGCGACATGGCCATAGCGTGCCGCAGGGCCATATCCACACCCATGGTTGCAATCGCGTCACGCAAACTGCGGACCGGCTCACCGGTCTTCTGAAACGAGGCGCTGTTGGCCACATCAAGCAGACGGGTTGTCAGTGCAACCTCGTCATTCCATCGCTCCGCGAGTTGCGATGGGGAGAGATCCTGTTTCCGTTCCATCAACTCGATAACCTGGGCCGTATCAATGGCGGAAGGCAGTTGAATAACGGATTCTACCGAGATCTGCAGCAGGTGCTCCAGATCGGGTCGCGACTCCCGATCAAGGGCTGCTGGATCCATCAGAGCGGTCAGCCTATCGTGCACCATCGCCACATCAAAGGGTTTGCTGATATAACCATTGATACCGTGACGTGCGGCTTTCAGAACGGAGTCCCGGTCAGCCCGACCGGAGACCATGACAATGATCGTCTCTCTGCTTTTCTCGCGAACCGTCCGAACAACCTCAAGGCCGGAACCATCCGGTAAATTCCAATCAATAATCATCAGGTCTGAGCCGTGTTCTGACCAATGCATCAGGGCACTCCTGACAGACGCCGTTACAAAAATGTCGACCCCGGGATAAAGCCCACCAACCACGGTCTCCATCAGATCGGCCAACAGGGAGTCATCGTCCAGAATCAGTGCTTTCATTACGTTACGCCTCATCCCTGATGAAAAATGGTTACTCCGTTACGGCCCGCTTCCTTTCGCTCGTAAAGGGCCTGATCCGCTGCATTGAGCGCATCGCTGCCAGACCCAAAAGAACTCAGCGATGCAATACCGACACTGAGGGTGACCGACAAACTTACTCCATTATTGGTGAATAGCTGATCCGAAAACGCATGGCAGATCTGGTTCATTACCGACTGCCCTTCCTGCGTTGTACACTCTGGCAATACCACCACAAATTCCTCCCCGCCGTATCGTCCGATCAGGTCAGTTGAGCGCAAGCGCCGCTTGAGCAGACTGGCAAGCGCCTTAATGACAACGTCACCTGTTCGGTGGCCATGCTGATCATTCACCTTTTTGAAATGATCCAGATCAAGCATAGCAACGACCGAGCAGTGCGACAGTCGCTTGCAACGGGCGTGCTCCTTCTCTACCTCCTGCTTGATAAATGAGTGTTTCAGCAGGCCTGTAAGGCTGTCCCGTATCAATAACTCGTTGAGTTGACGGGCGCGGTAACAGCGAATCTGAGCGGCACGTACCAGATGGCTGTCGGACATGGGCTTGGTCAGGAACTCATCAGCGCCTTTTGCCATAGCGTCGAGCTGAACCTGCTTATCCTGCTCGGACGAAAGATAAATGATCGGCAGGCTTACCCATTCCGGGTCAAAGCGTATCAGCTTTGCCACCGTCGGCCCGGAATAGGCACCCATACGAACATCCAGCAGCATTATGTCCGGGAAGAATTCCGAGAGTTCAGACAGAACCGTTTCCGGATCACTGATAGCGCGAACGATAAAGCCAGCAGCCTCCAAAACCGCCCGATAGTGCTCAGCCAGGTCTTCATCGTCATCCAGGATCAGGATTTTCCCGGAGACTGTCCTGCTCTGTTCGCTGACCAGACGTTCAATACCTTCCGCCAGCATGGTTATATCAATTGGCTCATGAAACAGTGCATCCGCACCTTTATCGGCCAAGACATACCGGGCGCGGAAGTCGTCGCTGTTTCCCACGCAAATCAGCGGAGGCTTCAGTGACTCATCTCCTCCAAAAAGCGAATCAAGCGCCGAGGATACGTCGGAAAGCCTGTCTTCACCGGTCACGACCATTGACATCAGATGCGCCTGGCTGAACGACAGAGCGGTGACCTCCTGGCGCGATACTGAAAAACCGTAGTTTGAGAGGGCGTACTCGAGAAAGACCTGCGACCCCTCTGACAGCCCGCACAGAACAACATGAATATCAGAGACTGGCAGGCCATGATTACCCTTCAACCACTCAGAATTGCTCGCGCTAGGGATGGCAGGCACCACGGGTTCATCCAGCAGAGCACGCAATCGCCCAGCCTGCACAAGCGTGTCTACAGTTTTTTGACGTTCCTCAGCGGAAACAACCAGCTTGGTATCGCCATTGCTGGCGTCTTGTTCAGTCAATGGCTTAAGGCGTTGTTCCAGCCTACGGGCCTCCGCCCCCAACATGGTGTAACCGAAGGTTCCCGCAGAACCGGCCAGACGATGAAGTAGCTGGTAGGCCGACATCACATCTTCACGCAACAGGCGCTGCTTCTGATTCCCCCCGGTAACCTTCGAAGCAACTTCGCTCAACTGATCGAGTTCACCCTCCGCCTTGCCGCGAAAACTCAGGCGCAAGTGGGCGAGTTTATCCGCAATATCCGTTGTTGGATCTTTACCCATAAGAGATCTAGCGCCTCGAATTTTTACTAATATAACCGGGTGAATTAGGCTAACCTTCGTCCATCACAGAACATTATCCGCTAAAACGCAACAGTGAGGAACTTCATTGCGGTCGCGTAAATCGCTTTCCCTCAGCAGCCGGGTGGCCGTCATCATCGTCATCGGCAGCCTTGCAACCGTTTCGGCCGTTATCGCGATCGCCTACCAGGCCCTGGTGCAGGACTTTGAAGACCTGCTCACCCAACGCCAGATTCTCGAAGCTGCACGAACCTCAGATCAGGTCGACCAGAAGCTGCAGCTCCGATTGAACTCCCTGTCGGCGTTTGCATCGCAGTTGGCCGACAACGACCGTCTTCCCGACCGACCTGCTCTCTCTGACGCGCTGGCTCGCCAGACGACGCTCCGGAATCTGTTCCCGGCGGCGCTTCTCATTTTCGATGACAAAGGGTGCGCTGTAGCGGAAAATGTTTACGTTCCAAAACGTATTGGAACCTGTTATCTGGATCGCCCCCACTTCCAGGAAGCTCTGGAAGCCCGACGCCCCATCGTCAGCAAACCCATCATCGGACGGACGACAGGCCGGCCCTTGCTGTCCTTTCTGGCAC
The DNA here is from genome assembly GCF_056857915.1 of Marinobacter sp. B-12. NCBI lineage: Bacteria > Pseudomonadati > Pseudomonadota > Gammaproteobacteria > Pseudomonadales > Marinobacteraceae > Marinobacter > Marinobacter sp. B-12. The sequence goes on from NZ_JBSXOB010000040.1 coordinate 41,703, forward strand.
CCATCGAAACCGACGATGGCGACCTGCTTGGATTCGCTGGTGGCACCTTGGACCTGGGCAAAACCAGCCTGCTACCTGAAAATCGCCACAGGGGCTTCGGTGGTTCTCGGGGTATCGAGAGGATCATCGACACGGAGAACTTTCTGTACGTTGATTCCGGCAAGGGCTCACAGAATATCGAATCCCTGCCAGACCCTGGCACAGACACCCTGACGGACGCAGCGTTGTCCGGCATTACCTTCGGACAGGTCAGTGGTCAGGACGGCCAGCTGCTGATATACGCAACCAACCACCTGCAGCGGCTGGGCTGGGTATTCGTTCGTGCCGTTCCTTACGAGCAGGCAACCACGCCAGCCCGGCAGTCGTTTATTCAGTTTTTCAACATCAGCCTGCTGATTACCCTTGCCATCGCCGCCGTGAGTTTTCTGCTGGTCAGAACCACCATGTCACCACTTGACCGAATGACGGGGCGCATTCGGCGCATGGCCGAAAACCCGGATTCCGCCATGCGACTGAACGAATCCGGCATTCCCGAGGTCAGCAATCTGTCCAGCGCCTTCAACCAGCTGCTGGAAGAGAGGGACAACCTGGGCCGGCTCAAGGATCACTTCATGTCTTCCGTCAGTCACGAGCTTCGCACACCGCTCACCTCGTTGACCGGTGCATTGAAGCTGCTGACGTCCGGCGTAACCGGGCAGCTCAATGACAAAAGCCGGGAAATGGCAAACCTTGCACTGAGAAATGGAGAACGCCTGCAGTTGCTGGTGTCGGATTTGCTCGATTTCAACAAACTGTCCGATGGCAGTCTCAAGGTGCGAATCCGAAGTGAAGCCATCCAACCGATATTGCAAGGCGCCGTTGAGGACAACAACACCATGGCGGCCGAACACGAGGTCCGGCTCGTGTCAGACAGCGGAGATCTGCCGCCCCTGCTCTGTGACAAGCACCGGCTGAGGCAGATTCTGGACAATTACGTCAGCAACGCCATCAAATTCTCGCCCCAGGCGGGGGTGGTCAGGATAAGCGCCGGGCTTCACTCGGCAGACTGCGTCCGAATCACCGTCAGTGACCAGGGCTCCGGAGTACCGGATTCCTTTGCCGACAGCGTGTTCAAACGATTCGCACAGGCCGAAACCGGCACCACCCGTTCGGTAAAGGGCACGGGGCTAGGGCTTGCCATTTGTGCGGAATTGGCAAAACTAATGAACGCTGGTGTTGGCTACTACAATAATAAGGGTGCGCATTTCTGGGTCGATATCCCGGCATCGCGGGAAACACTGCTGACCCACGCTGACAAGGAAACGGACCGATGAAAACACCCGAAAGTCCATTTAATGAGGCAGTACGAATTCTTGCCCTGAAGCGCACCCACCTGCTTGATACACCACGGGAGGAGCGATTTGATCGCTTTACACGAATGGCCAAGCTCGCCTTCGGAGTCCCCATTGCCCTGGTGTCACTGGTCGACAACAAGAGGCAATGGTTCAAATCCAGCCAGGGGCTGGAGGCCAGGGAAACACCCAGGGATATGTCTTTCTGCGGCCACGCCATCCTTATCGATCGCCTTTTTATTGTCGAGAACACCCTTGAGGATCCCCGATTTGCCGACAACCCACTCGTTACCGGGCCTCCACACATTCGCTTCTACGCCGGTGCCCAGCTCCACAGTCATGAGGGTTATAACCTGGGCACTCTCTGCATCATAGACACCCGGCCACGATCGCTCGACCACGATCAATGTGCGCTTCTCGAGGAGTTGGCCCGGTGTGTTGATGAGGAAATCAATGACTTCGAGGCGAACAAATCCCGCCAGGAACAAATCGAAAAGACCCGGATTCTGAGTGCACTGAACAACCTGACAGTGGACGCGTCCGCCCCCCTGGAACGAAAAATAGACATGGCCCTGGATCTCGGCCGCCACCATCTTGAATTGGAGACCGGGATCGTCAGCGAAATCACCAGTGATGTTTACACAATTCGCTGGTTCAGAGCGCCTGACAACTCTCCCCTGGAGACCGGTCTGTCACTACCGGTGGCACAAACCTACTGCGCCCTGATGCTCGAAAAAGGCGACCATCTGGCGATCAGCCACATGGGCGACTCCCGATATCGCCACCAACCGTGCTATGCCCAAATGGGCCTCGAAAGCTACATTGCAGCGCCGATAGAATTTGATGGCAAGCTCTTCGGCACACTTAATTTTTCATCGGTATCGCCAAGGCTCAGACCGTTCACGGATCTGGACCGCCTGTTTATCGTGTGGCTGGCGCAATGGATGGCAGCCCTTCTCCAGCAACATTCCCATGAAGATACGCTGCGCAAGCTATCGGAGAACGTGCCCGGCATGCTCTATCAGTATCAGACGGGTTCGGATGGCCGTTCAAGGTTTCCATACAGCAGCGAAGGCATACGTGATATTTACGGCCTTTCTCCCAGAGACGTCGAGGAAGACGCAAGTGCTGCTCTCAATGTCATACACCCTGGGGACCTTGAAGATCTGGAAGAGTCCATTAAGCAGTCACACCAATCTCTGGACGTCTGGATGTGCCAGTATCGGGTCGCAGCGCCAGGGAAATCCTGGAAATGGGTTGAGGGCCGAGCAACCCCCGAAAGACGGCCGGATGGCAGCACCATCTGGCATGGATTCATTGCCGATATTGACGGCAAAAAGCGCTCCCAGCTTGCCCTTGCGGAACGAGAGCACCTGCTCCGCACCTTATTCGATCTGTCACCGATCGGCATTCTTTTGACCGATTTCAGAAGCGGGCAAAACCATGACGTTAACACCGCGTTGCTGGAACACAGCGGTTACTCCTACTCCGAGTTCCTGGCGCTGAACTACTGGAGCGCAACGCCCGAGAGTTACGCGGAGCAGACTCAACAGGCCATCACTGATTTGAAGGAACACGGGCGATACGGCCCCATGGAACAGGAGTTTATCCGCAAGGATGGCTCCCGGTTCCCGATCCTCCTCCAGGGCGTTCTGGTGGAGCGTGCCGGCAGTGAGCCACTGGTATGGTCGCTGGTTGAGGACATATCAGAGCGCCGTAAGATTGACCGAATGAAAAACGAGTTCATATCCACCGTCAGCCATGAATTGCGGACACCTCTGACCTCCATATCAGGCTCCCTTGGGTTGATCGCGGGCGGGGTTTTTGGCCCCCTGCCTGACAAGGTCAAAGCCATGGTGGCTATCGCGGCCCGCAATAGCGATCAGTTGCGACATCTGATTGACGATCTTCTCGATATAGAAAAGCTGGTATCCGGTCAAATGGACATGCAGATGCGCAGGCAAAACATCGGCACCGTTATTCAGGATAGTGTAGACCGACTCACAACCTATGCCGTTGATCGACAGGTTTCCCTTCTGTTTGAAAATCATCATCCCTGGGTCAACGCCGTTATTGATGCCCTTCGCCTGGGACAGGCGCTCGACAATCTGCTGTCCAACGCCATCAAGTTTTCCCCGGAAGGTGCCGATGTCATTATCGCCACGCGCCTTCACGAAGGCGCGTTTCGCATCGACGTAAGAGACTATGGCACAGGCATACCGGAAACGTTCAGACCCAGGATATTCGAGAAATTTGCCCAGGCCGACAGCTCTGATACCCGCGGCCGTGGCGGCACCGGTCTCGGATTGGCTATTACCTGGGAGATCATGTCCCAGATGGGAGGCAGTGTCGGGTTTGAATCGACGGAAGGGTATGGCTCTACCTTCTGGCTGGACATAAAACCCGAGTAGACCACCCATGGGCAACACATAATGACGACATTGACCCGAGCCGACGTCTTTTATCGGCTTATCTGGGCCGCCAGACTGGGCACTCTGCTGTTGGTTATTGCTGTCGCAATTACCCTGGACACCGCCAGTTCCTCCAGCCATCGCAACGACGTCCGTCAGTACTGGCAGGAGGAAGTGGATGACATTAGCCTTGAACTGCAAAGCACCATACTTCAGAACGTTCAAACGGTGTGGGGGCTAGCCGCCAATGTAGCAATACAGCCCGATATCGACGGCCAACGGTTTCGCGAACTGGCGTCGGTCATTCTCGTCCTGGCCCCGGAGCTCCGGAACATTGGTCTGGCCCCGGATTTTGTCATTCGCCATATCTACCCACTTGAAGGCAACCAGGCTGCGATTGGGCTTGACGTAGCGCAGCAAAGTTTATCGCCAGACCAGGTCGAGACACTCCTCAACAACCGCCGCGTGGTGTTCAGCGGCCCCATCAATCTGGTTCAGGGCGGAGAGGGGCTCGCCGGGCGTATTCCGATATTCGAACAGGCTTCTGGCGAATTCTGGGGCGTCGTGTCGGTGATTCTGGAGCTTGAGAAACTGTACTCGTCCATCGGGCTGGATCGATTGGAAGGTGACTTCAATGTCGCCCTGTCGTCCTCATCCGACATTCACGACACCGAATCCGTGTTTTTCTCAACACAACCGTTCCAGTGGAAAAATCCGGTAACCAGCACGATTCGAATGAGAGGCATTTCCTGGATGGTATTTGCAGAACCGCCCGGGGGCTGGCCCAATCACCCCCGACACCCCTGGTTTTTTCGCGGTAGCCTGTTTGTGCTGCTGGGCATTGTCACCGTTGGAGTATTCTGGCTCACCAGCCTGATGTCCAGGGATCGCGAGATGCAGCAGCGCCTGTGGGGGCTGTTCGAACTGGCACCCATGGGCATCGGGCTATTCAGTGTTCATTCCAATCGACTGCTCCGGGCAAACCCGACGTTCGAAAGCCAGTTTGGCAAATCCGTCCAGTCGCTGGAGTTCTTCGACCAGCCGCTTGATGTCCACGGAGAGCCGCTGGCAAACCGACCCGGGGTTCAGGAAACTCTTCGGGAGCACGCCAGAGTCAGCGGTCTTGAAGGCTATTACATGGCGCCTGGGCACGACGAGCCGGCCCCCATCATGCTCCACGGTCTGCAACTGGACAATTACGGCAATGAACCCGTTATCTGGCTGATCACTGAGGACATTTCAGAGCGGAAGCAAGTCGACCATCTGAAGAACGAGTTCATTTCCACGGTCAGCCATGAGCTTCGCACTCCACTGACCTCGATCTCCGGTTCCCTCGGGCTGCTGGCCAACAATGCCGTTGGCGAGCTGCCGGGGAAAGCCTCGAAACTGGCGCACATTGCCTATCGGAACAGCCAGCAGCTTACCTTCCTGATCAACGACTTACTCGATATGGAAAAACTGGTGGCCGGCAAAATGCCCTTCCGTAGCGAGCACTATGTTCTGCAGGATCTTGTTCACGAGAGTGTTGAGAACATCGCAACCTTTGCCCAACAGCGTGACATCGACCTTCAGGTGTCTGAACTACCAGCCGTGACGGTGCATGTGGATCGTCAGCGTCTGAACCAGGCCATCACCAACCTGTTGTCCAACGCCATCAAGTTTTCTCCGGCAGGGTCCTCCGTCGACATTTTCGTCACTCAGCACGAAGAGTCGGTTCGTTTGTGTATCAGAGACCATGGTGAGGGCATCGCCCCGGATTTTCGGGAGCAGATATTTCAGAAGTTCTCACAAGCCGATGCGTCGGACCGGAGAGCCAGTGGCGGAACCGGGCTCGGCCTGGCCATCACGCGGGAACTGATGACGCGCATGAATGGCACGGTGGACTATGAATCCACTCCGGGCATGGGGGCTACGTTCTGGCTGGAACTGCCAGTGGCGGGGTAATGGGAAACAGGATATTGAGAGGCCCGGCAGGTTGCCCCGCCGGGCCAATGAGTCACGCCGACTTGAGCATCTCCCGCACGACATAGTGCAGGATGCCGCCGTGGCGGTAGTACACCGCTTCGTTGGCGGTGTCGATCCGGGACAGCAGTTCGCAGGTCTCAGTCTTGCCGTCTGGATAAGTCACCGTCATTTCAAGTGTCTGACCCGGCTTGATATCACCGGACAGCCCCTTGATACTGATGGTCTCTTCACCCGTCAGCTTCAGACTCTTGCGGTCGACCCCATCCTTAAACTGCAGCGGCATTACGCCCATACCGATCAGGTTCGAACGGTGGATACGCTCATAGGACTCGGCAACCACGGCTTTCACGCCCAGCAGACGGGTACCTTTCGCAGCCCAGTCACGGCTGGAGCCAGTGCCGTATTCCTTGCCGGCAATGACCACCAGGGGTGTGTCCTCCTCTTGATACTTCATGGCCGCATCGTAGATGGGCATCTGCTCGCCGGTGGGGATGTGTTTGGTGAAACCACCCTCAACGCCATCCAGCATCTCGTTCCGGATGCGCACGTTGGCGAAGGTGCCACGCATCATCACCTCGTGGTTGCCCCGGCGCGAACCGTAGGAGTTGAAATCTTTCTTTTCCACTCCCCGCTCCTGCAGGTATTTACCCGCCGGGCTGTCGGCTTTGAACGACCCGGCCGGTGAAATATGATCGGTGGTAACGGAGTCCCCCAACAACGCCAGAATGTTCGCGTCCTTGATATCGTTAATGGCGTCCGGCTCTTCCTTCAGGCCCTGGAAGAACGGCGGATGCTGGATGTAAGTAGACTTGTCCGACCACTCGTACACCTTGCTCTCGGGGACCTTGATCGCCTTCCAGGTAGCGTCGCCGTCAAAGACTTCCGCATACTCTTTATGGAACATGCTGGTCTTAACCTTCTCGACCGCTTCGGCGATTTCCTGCTGACTTGGCCACAGGTCCTTCAGGTAGACGGGCTTGCCGTCTTGATCTTCACCCAGCGGATCATTGGAAAGGTCCAGGCGCACATTGCCGGCCAGGGCATAAGCAACCACCAGCGGTGGTGAAGCCAGCCAGTTGGTTTTCACCAGCGGGTGCACCCGGCCCTCGAAGTTCCGGTTACCGGACAACACCGAGGCCACGGTAAGATCACCATCGGCGATGGCCTTCTCGACCGCATCCGGCAGCGGACCGGAGTTACCGATACAGGTGGTGCAGCCATAACCCACCAGATTGAAGCCAAGCTTATTGAGATCGTCCTGAAAGCCGCCCACCTTCAGGTAATCGGTCACCACCTTGGAGCCCGGTGCCAGGGAAGTTTTCACCCAGGGTTTGGTATTGAGCCCCCTCGCCACGGCCTTCTGGGCAATCAGGCCGGCAGCCATCATTACGCTGGGATTCGAGGTGTTGGTGCAGGACGTAATAGCCGCGATAACAACCGCACCCGGGTCAAGACGGGTTTTTTCGCCATTCATTTCCATCGGCTGGCTGGCAGCGTGCTCGTAGCTGTCCTGGACGCCCACGGCGGTCTGTCCGCCTTCGGATTCCAGCTTGTCTTCACGGGATTCCGCCGGGCCTTCGGCGGTTTCCATCAGCAGTTCAAAGGAGGCCTTCATGTTCTTCAGGGCAACCCGGTCCTGGGGACGTTTGGGGCCGGCCAGGCTGGCCTCAACTTCGCCCATGTCCAGTTCCAGGTTGTCGGTATACACCGGCTCCTGGCCAGGTTGGCGCCAGAGGCCCTGGGCCTTGGCATAAGCTTCGACCAGTTCCAGCTGATCGTCTTCACGGCCAGTCAGCTGCATGTATTTGATGGTTTGCTCATCCACCGGGAAGAAGCCACAGGTGGCACCGTATTCCGGCGCCATGTTGGCAATAGTGGCACGGTCCGCAACGGGCATGTCTTTCAGCCCGTCACCGTAGAATTCCACAAACTTACCGACGACACCTTTCTTGCGCAGCATTTCGGTCACGGTCAGCACGAGGTCCGTCGCGGTAATACCTTCCCGCAGTTTACCGGTGATCTTGAAGCCGACCACCTCCGGAATCAGCATGGACACGGGCTGGCCCAACATGGCCGCTTCCGCTTCAATACCACCCACACCCCAGCCGAGGATGCCAAGGCCGTTGATCATGGTGGTGTGTGAGTCTGTTCCCACGAGGGTGTCCGGGTAGGCAATGGTTTTTCCATCCTGGTCCTTGCTCCACACGGTCTTGCCCAGATACTCCAGGTTTACCTGGTGACAGATACCGGTCCCCGGCGGCACCACGCGGAAGTTGTCGAACGCCTGCTGGCCCCAGCGCAGGAACTCATAGCGCTCCTGGTTGCGTTCCATCTCGATGGTGACGTTGTCCTTGAAGGCAGACGGATCACCGTACTTGTCCACCATCACCGAGTGGTCGATCACCAGGTCCACCGGCGACAGCGGATTGATCATTGCCGGGTCCTTACCGGCGGCTTTTACCGCTTCCCGCATGGCTGCAAGATCCACCACACCGGGGACACCAGTGAAGTCCTGCATCAGTACACGAGCAGGACGAAACTGGATTTCGGTATCGGATTTACGGTCTTTCATCCACTGAACCATCGCATCGATATGGCCCCGATCCACGGTGGCGTCATCTTCGTTGCGCAGCAGATTTTCCATCAACACCTTGAGGGAAAACGGCAACTTGTCGATGTTGCCAAGGGTGTCGGCAGCCTTGGGCAGGCTGTAATAGTGATAAGTCTTGCCGCCAGCTTCCAGGCTGGAGAGCGTATTGAGACTGTCTTTACTCAGGCTTTGTTTCGACATGAGGTGCCTCCTTTTGATGATCCGAAGATTTCGGAAGGCTTAGCAGTAGCCTTTGCATCAGCGTACTTACCGCAGATGGCAATAGACTGATGCAAAGACCCTGATTTTGAAAGTCTCCTATAACTATTGCACCGATTGACGAGACTTCAACTGCGGTTCCGTGAATGTTCAGTATTGCGGCGGTGAATACCCATATCGCCCTCAGGCCTGTCGATCCCCATAAAGCTGGGCATAAAGGCCCTGGCGGGCGATCAGCTCGTCATGATGCCCTTCCTCGGTGATGTAGCCGTCCTCGAAAACGTAGACGCGACCGGCCTGTTTCACGGCACTCAGACGATGGGCAATGATCAGGGTGGTGCGTTGACGCAGAAAAGCCTCCAGGTCCTGATGCAGCTGAAACTCGGTTTCGGCGTCCAGGGCAGAGGTGGCCTCATCCAGGATCACCACCGAGGGATCCGACAACACCATCCGGGCAATGGCCAGCCGCTGGCGCTGGCCACCGGACAAGCGCACCCCCTGGCGACCAATCAGGGTATCCAGTTGGTGCGGCATGTCCGCCACGGTCTTGTCCAGTTGCGCGATGGCCAGGGCCTGCCACAGTTCGGTGTCGGTCTTGTCGCGGCCCAGGGTGAGGTTCTGTCGCACGGTGTCGTTAAACAGGGCGGGGTGCTGTAGCACCGTGGCCACATGCTCACGCAGACACGGAAGTCCGATGCGCTGAACCGGAACACCGCCCAGCAGCACCTGCCCCTGCTGGGGTGTGTACATACCCAGAATGACCTGCACCAGGGTGGATTTGCCGCCGCCACTGGCACCCACAACCGCCACTTTCTCGCCCGGACCAAGGTGGAGATCAATGCCCTTTAGCACGGCTTCCTCACCGTAGCTGAAGTGGATGTTTTTCAGAGTCAGGCCAACGGTATGCCTGTCCCGGAAGGGGTTCTCCAGCGCTGAATAACGGGGTTCTTCTTCCAGCTCCAGCAAGCGGTTAATGCGCCCCAGTGCCGCATTGGCAGCAAACCAGGCGTACTGCATATTCAGCATTTCCTGCACGGGCGTGAGCATGAACCAGAGGTAGCCGAAGATCGCGAACATCATGCCGATACTCAGGTCACTGAACAGGACCGTCACCATCGCGGCCGCGCGAAAGGTATCGACACCAAACTGGAACAGCGCAAAGCTGGCGCGGGTGGCGGCATCGCTGCGCCATTCAAATTGAATAGCGTGGTCGCGAACCGTGCGGGCGCGGCTGATCAACTGGCGCAGGTAGTGCTGTTCCCGGTTGGCCGCCCTGAGCTGGTGTATCGCGTCCAGAGTTTCGGTCAGGTCACCCTGAAAATCCGCATAGGCGCTGTTCTCCTGACGCTTGAGTTCCTTGACCCGCTTGCCGATGAGCATGGTGGCAAAGATCACCAACGGATTGAACAGCAGGATCAGCAGCCCCAGTTGCCAGTGCACCCACATCAATACGATGGCGGTGCCCAGAACTGTCAGGCTTGCCACCAGGAACCGGCTGATCGTAGTGCCCAGAAACTGGTCGATGGTGTCCAGGTCGGTGATGAAATGACTGGTGATGCCACCTGAGCCACGGGTTTCGTACTCCGACATAGCCACTCGCTGCAGCCGGCCCAGCAGACGCGAACGGACACGGAACACCACATCCTTGGAAATCTTGGAGAACTCACGGGACTGGAGCACGTTGAAGGTAAGCGACAACGACCTTAGCAGAAACGCCGCTACCACCATCAAGCCAATGTAAACCACCGGCAGGTGCCATGCCTCGGGCAGCATCGCCTGCATCACAGGCAGTACCGGGCCCGCTTCATCAAGCAACACTTCGTCCACCAGCACCGGCAGCAGCAGCGGAATAGGCACACTGACCACCGTGGCCAGGATGGCGAGCATGTTCGCTCTCACCAGCCGCGGCTTGTGCTTGAGGGCCAGGGACAGAATGCCCTGCCAGGTGTACCGGTTGTCGTTGCGACCCGTGCTATCCGGCCCAACTGCGTTCAGATCCGCCGCCTGCTCCAAGAAACCTCCGTCAATGCGATGTCCACCCATACTGGTACGCAGCAAATTCGGTGACAGTCTACCCGACCTTCTGCCATCATTGCCCCTCGAACCCTTGATGTACCAGAACCGGGCCCATTGTGAAACACGACTGCCATTACCACCCCGGCGAACCCGCAAAATGGCATTGCGGTGACTGCCAGATACACTATTGCACCCGTTGCATGCCGGATGCGGACACTCGAAAACAACACGCCTTGTGCCCCCATTGCAGCCGTGCCATGCGCTACCTCGGTGCCGCCACGGAAGCAGTGCCATTCTGGAACCGGATTGGTGCTTTCTTCCGCTACCCGTTCCACACCGACCCGCTGATGGTTATTGCCATTTGCACACTGGTGCCACTTCTCGTCAGCGGCAACCTCATCGGCCTGATTATCACGCTGGTGCTGGCCCTGGCACTATTGAAGTATACCTATGCCGTTATCAGCCACACCGCTGAGGGCCATATGAAACCGCCTCCGGTAGCAGTGGCGTTCACCGGCAGCGGGTTTGACATTGTAATCCTGCAGCTACTGGTGTTTGCGCTTATGGGCGGCATGGTGGCGGCCGCAGCCATGGTCGGCGGGCCGCTGTTGATGTTCCTGGCCGTGGCCTTCGTGATCCTCGCCCTGCCCGCCAGCATTATGGTGCTGGCCATGGAGCGCTCGGTCATGGCCGCGGTGAACCCCATGAACCTGGCGGTGCTGATCTCGCGCATCGGCACACCCTATTTCCTGCTGTATGGTTACCTGATCCTGCTGACCCTGGCGTCCGGCGCCGCCCAGGACTTCGCGCTCACTCACTTCGCGCCGGGTGTTGCCCGCACACTGGCGGGCTTTCTCAACAGCACCTTTACGCTGATCCTGTTTCACATGCTGGGTTACCTGCTGTTCCAGTACCAGGAGGAACTGGGGTTTGCCAGTGATCTGCAGGATGATGAAAACGCCGGCGACATGCAGAACCGTGACCGGACTCAGCGGTTTGACGCCGACATTGACATGAACCTGAAGGACGGCAACTACGACCGGGTCCAGTCGATGCTCAAGGAAGCCCTGAAACGGGATTCCCAGAATGCCCTGCGGTTGGGGCAGCTGCATCAGTTGCTGACCGCCCGCAATGATATTCCGGAGCTTTATCGGTATCACCCCCGGTTGCTGAACATGCTGGCGGAACGAAACGATGGCGAGGGTATAGCCGGGTTGCTGGCAGCTATCGGGACTGTGGAGCCGGGATTCCGGCTGGAAGACCCGGAACTGTCGGTACGCTGCGCCCGTTGCCTGTACCAGCGCGGACACTTCAAACCGGCACTGAAGTTACTGCAGGATTTCCACAAGCGCTTCCCGGACAGCGAGGAACTGGCTCCAGCCTATCTGCTGGTCGCCCAGGCGCTGGCGAATGGTCTGGGGCAGTGGGAAAAAGCGTCGGCGTTCCTGAATTTCGTCAAGAAGCGATGCCTGAACCATCCCCTGCACCAGCAGGTCGATGTGTACCTGCAGCAGGTTGAGAACCGGGAGCCTTTGAAGGGGCCCAAGGCTTCGTTTGCGGTTCAGGAGTAAGGCCAAATGTTGGGCAGGCTTTCCAAAACACGCTGTGAATACATCCCTGTACGCTCGGCTCCGCCATCCATGGCTACGCACGGTTTTGGAAAGCCTGCCCAACACTCGGCCGTCAAACCGTGAGTTAGCCTTCTTGTAACAACTGCCTGTAGTGGCGAGCTTTTGGCGTCATCTGGCGCTTTTCGAACTCTTCTGCCAGCAAACGGCAGGCTTCGCTAGCCAGGAGTTGGTTACCAGCGCTGCGCAGGCGTTCGAAAGCTTTCTCCGCGGCTTTCAAATCGTCATTTCGAAGGCAGGTGAACAACACCCGGTTGTGATCCTCGGCGTCAAGCGGGGCGTGCCCCTCTCCCTTGCCCAGATATTCCTGCCAGATTTCGACCATTCGCTCCGGCTGGCGACGGCTGAGGGATTCGTTCATCAATGCCTGCGTTCGCTCGCGGTATTGCGGAAGATCCGGGCGCAGTTTCGCCAGCTGGTAAAGGTGCTCCAACAGGATGGTGCGTTCCGGATAGTGCTCTCTCAGCGCCTCGAACTGGTGCCGGGCCAGGTCGAAATCCATGCGCCCGAGGCTGGCCATGGCCTGGCTGTAGCCGGTGGTGAAACGCTCGTCCTGCTCATCTTCCTCTGGCTCGAAAAATTCTTCCTTTACCTGCAACCAGCTCTTACCCAGAAGCCAGACCATGCCGGCGCCAGCCACCAGGCCACCCGCGTGAGCCATGTAGGCAATGCCGGTGGCCCCGGCGAACCAGTAATCGTAGATTTCCTTGCCGAGCCACACTGGCAGGATCGCCAAGGCCGGGGCCCGAAAATAATTGAAGTACACACCCACGAAATAGAAGAAGCGGATTTTTTGCAGGCCGTAGATGGCCACGTACATGCCCATGAGCCCGGAGATGGACCCGGATGCACCCACCAGCGGTATGTGACTGCCCATGGAAAACGCGGTGAACACCACACCCGACAGAGCACCACACAACAGGTATGCCAGCAGGAAACGCCCTGGCCCCAAGGCCTTCTCGACGGTAAACCCCAGCAGGAACAGGAACACCAGGTTGCCAATAATGTGCCCCCAACCGCCGTGGAGGAACTGGTAGGTAATCAGCGTGTAGAGAGAAAATTCCGCTGGCACCAGCCCAAGCTGATTGGCGCTGAGCCTATCCATTAGTCGGGTCTGAATACCCCCACGCTGCTCCAGCCACAGGCGGCGCTCGGCCGGCGCCCAGAGCCTGTCCCGGTTCTGCAGCATGTACTGGTAAAACTCACGGTCTGCCAGCAGACTGTAGGCAACCCACAAGTCCCCGCCCTCTTCCTGCAGTTGCTGGAAGTTCTGCAGGTCGTAGACCCGATTCTGATTGTCTTCAAACTCGATCTGGCGTTCGAGATAGTCCTCATATACCGGGGCTTCCAGCGACTTCAGATCCGATTCAAGATACTGCTCAACAGCTTCCTCAATCAGCCGGTTGTCGTCGCCCTGGTAAAAGAAGAATACCAGCAGACACGTCGTGATCAGCCCGAGGGTAACCCAGGGTGGGCGCTTCCAGTTCACGGTGTTTTCGGCGGGGATAATCAGCATGGGCCGTCACAATTCATCATAATTTGTCCCTGAAGATGTGCTTTTTACCACAGCATGGTCAGTTTTTCGCGTTGTAATGACTCCTGAAGCGATTTAGCCGGCCACGGGCAAAACAAACTGTGCGTGGCACCACAAACAGGCTACTCTGCGGTTGTCACACGATGGTCATACAAATGACATTCAATCAGGGCAGCCGCAAAGGGGCGAATCGCACGATGCTCGAAACGAGCACGAAGTATGGGTTTCGACCAATCGCCAATTGCCGTTGTTCCGGCCACAGCCAATAGTTGCCAGGACAACAAGAAAAACAGGACGTGCAACCAAGGAAACTGCCATGACTGTACTCATACTGGACAACCCGGATCTACTTGCCAGAGCGGCCATCGAATCAGGCTTGCCAATGCCCTCACTGGCATCGGACGACACACCCCGCAAACCACACCGGTTGCGGTTCCACTACGGCTTCAACAAGCATCGTCTGGAGGAGCAGGACCTGGCCATCCTGCGCCAGCACGCGCTTTACCTGAGACACAACCCAGGTGTCACCGTGCGGATCCATGGTCATGCCGATAATTTCGGCGTTAGTGAATACAACCATTTCCTGTCCCGTCTGCGGGCCAGCAGCGCGGCCAAACTGCTGATTCGCGAGGGCGTCAGGGAAAGCCAGATTCTGGTGAGCGGTTGGGGCAGCGATCGCCCGCTGGCGCGCCCGGAAGACCGCGCCGCCAACCGCCGGCTGGAACTGGAATACGTCACCATGGAAATGGCACGGGCGCTCTAGGAGCCCGGCCTTACAAACAAAAGATCCGGGGGCCGCGTCGCCCCCGCGGGAGACTCAGCCGTAGACCTGGAATACGTTCCAGAGCAGCAATATGGCAATGGCCAGGATACCAACCCAGGTCAACAGAATACCTGTCATACGGGCAATATGGGGGCCACCCCGGCCATTGATCATGCCGAAGGCATGCAACACACGCCCCACCACAAAGGCCATCCCGGTCCAGTACACCAGCCCGCTGGGAACACCGTTCAACTCGGCAATCGCAAGCATCACCAGCCCCAGGGGGGCATATTCCACCAGATTCGCCTGGGCGCGGACAGCCGCCTCGAAGTCCCGGTCGTCGGTGACACCCAGGCTCTTTTTATATTTCAGGCGGAAACGGGAAACCATCCCCGACAACACCAGCAACAGCAGCCCGAGAACGGCTGCAAAAACGGCAGAGACAGGTACGATCATAATCAGGCCTTCTTGATCGCGCTGACAACCGCCAGCAGCAACACGGCACCCACTGTGGCGGTAACCAGTTCACCGATGGCGCCCTGCGCAGCCAGGCCCAGAAGGCGGAAAACGAAACCGCCCAGAACGGACCCGACAATACCGATACCGATGTTAGCCAATACGCCGAAGCCTCGGCCCTTCATGATCAGGCCGGCAAGCCAACCGGCCACACCACCAATAATCAGGAACAGAATCAGATTCATTGCATGCATCTCCGAGCAGCGAAACAGTCCCCGAAAGACTGCCCTGTTTTACCCGGCGCTTCAAGCACTTCCGCAAAGAGGCAGGCGGTTTCGTGGGACACGTTCAGGCGGTTGGTTCGAGGTCTGCGATGGCCGCTTCCATTTGCTGGCGGCATTGGGCCATCAACTGCGGAATATCCGCAACTGTAAGCCCGGCGGTTTCAATAGGTGGAAGCACCCGAATAGCCACCGGTTCGCGACGACCAGACCACCCCAGGGTACGATCGTAGTACTGGCTGGTGCAGACCATAGTGATAGGGGCACCAGAGGCGATGGCGGCGTGAAAAGCCCCTTTCTTGAAGGATTGCAGGCCCCGGCCGCGGCTGCGGGTGCCCTCCGGAAAGACCCAGAGGCTCTTGCGGTCACGGCTGATCGCCTCGCTGGTCGCCTGCATCACGGCAACAGCCTTGTGGGAGCGCCCCCGGTTGAGGATGACATTGCCTCCGAGCCAGAACACCTGGCCAAAAAACGGGATCCATATCAGAGATGATTTGCCCACTGTGACCGTGCGGGGCGGTAGCAAGTCCCCCATCACGAACAGATCATCGTTGTGCTGGTGATTGGCAATAACGACTGTGGGCCGGTCCTGCGGCATGTTGTCGGCCCCTTCCAGGGGGCGTTCCATACCCAGGAGAAAACGACCGACGCGGGCAATCGCTTGTGCCAGCAAGCGGTTGTTGTCCGGATTAAATGGCCGGGCGACATACAGAACCAGTGCGAGCAGACAGATGACCGGCACCATCAGCCAGGCCAACAGCTTTCTTGGCATTCCCATTGAAGACAACCCTGATGCAATTTTTTGGCGCACAAGTGTACGCCAAAATCAGGTTCCGGCAACAGCCTCCCGGGCCAGGGCGTTATCGGCTTTATCGGCCGTCACCAGTGACTCGGCTGTGGCCTCCACCACATAGCGTAGCGGACCATTGTTCTGCAGGCCATCAAAGGGATAACAGGTCACCAGCAACAGCGAATCCCTGGGCAATTGTGCGGTATTGATCTGCTCGTGCCGGCTATCGACAACGCGAATACGATCCACCCTGAATGAACGCCAGTCACCATCGCGACTCTGCAGTTTTACCCGGCTGCCGGTTTCCAGATGTTGTAGCCCCCGGAAATGCGTATCACGGTGACCGGCAATCACCACCGGCCCCGCCCGGCCGTCGTTCCCCACCACCTGTCCCGGCCCGAAAGCCAGGCTTTCGCCGTGCACGCCGTCCAGTACGATCAGTGACTGTCCTGTTTCAGGCACCATCAAGCGGGCCACTGGCCAGGTGTCTGCCCAGGGCCAGGGCCGGGTTTCCTGCTGCCGAGCCTGGCTCTCGGCCCAGGCCAGCTCCAGAAGCTCCTGCGCCACCAGCGCCTTGAACGGAATCCACAGGCCAACCGCGAGGACAGTCGCGAACGTCGTCGCCAACAGCAGAATCAATCGGTTCATGGGTACACCCTCCTCTTCAGGAGCGTGATCGCGACCGAGAACATCAGCCCAAGCAGGCCAATGGCGATCAGCAGGGGAGACATGGTTGCGGTCTGGGGGTATCGCAACATGGTGCCCTGGCTCCCGGCGGGCAGCAGTGTGGGCACGCTGTCGGTTTCCAGGACCTCCTGCGACGGCCTGGACGGGGTTTTGTCCTGGGCCAGGAAGCTGGTGTACTTTGTCATCAACTGATGTTCCAGCCCCAGACGGATCACATGCTGGCGCGCGTCGTCATCAATCTGACCGGTCAGCCCACTGTCCATCAGACTATCGATTTTCTGTTTTGCCCAGTGACGGTGCAGGCCCTTGCCGTTGGCGGCCTGTTCGAGGCTTAGCGACTGTTGCCATTGACTGCCATCCGGAAGACGCCCGGAAACCTCGAGTGCGCCTTCAGCCGGCAGGCCATGCACAACCTGCACCATGGGCTCTCCCTTGAACAGATCGCCAATTCGGCCAGGGAAGGCTTCGGTTGCAGCGGCCTGGCCCGGCCAACTCACTGCAATATCGGTCAGCACCGGCGCCTCCATCTTACCGAACAGCTCGTCCAGCGGGCGCGCCACATCCGACAGGTCACTGATGGCGGTGTAGGTACCGCGGCCATAGCGTGCAGCTTCACGCATGAAGTGCATGTTGGGGGCAGAACCGATGCCCACGGTGAACAGCCGGCTGCTGCCCAGCCCATCACGAATTTTCCCGAAGAGCGCGCTTTCATTACCCACAGCGCCATCGGTAATAAACACCACCTGCCTGACCCTGGCGCGGGACTCCTCGCCACGATCACCGTTCGTCTCGAGTGCGGCATCCAGTGCCGGAGCCATCTCGGTACCACCATCGGCGTTCAACCCTTTCACGTATCGACGTGCCCGGGCAATGTTGTTGCCACTGGCGGGCACCGATTCCATAAACAGTGAGTGGGTCTGACTGTTGAACTGGATAACGTTGAAGCGATCATCGGCATCGAGTGTGCCCAGCCCTCGCAACAACGCCTGCCGGGCCTGTCGGATCGACTCGCCGGCCATGGAGCCGGAGGTGTCGATCACGAACACCAGCTCCCGTGGCAGACTCTGATTGCCATTGAGGCCGGGCACCACCAACGCCAGCAGGTAGCCCTTACCCTGCCACTGTTCCTGGAACACGGCGGCCGCGGGCTCCATCCCCCGGGCCGGCGCCCAGCGCACGATCAGGTCGCGATCCATCAGCACGGCCCGGGATTCCGGCGCCACCTCCACGGTGTTGCCATTCCAGGTACTGGTCACACGATGACTGGGGCTCGACACACGGCTTACCGGCAGGCCAGCATTGATTTCCAGGGCAATGGTTGCGCGATGGCTATCCGGACCCACATCTTCTGGCCGCACCGTAAAAGGGCTGATCTGGTCGGCGTCCGACACTTCCGTGGTGGGCGTGGCCCAACCGCCGGACCATTGCGCGGGCTCATTGTCCAGTACCTGGCCAGGTATGTAGCGGGGTGTCAACGTGGTGGGCAGGCGCAGTTCGAACTCACCGGACTGGTAACGCACCGCCTGCTGGTAGTTGAGTTCAACGGTGATGGTTTCACCGGGGGGAATGTTCGCCATACGGGTGGTGAACAGGTTGGGCCGTTGCTGGTCCACACGGGCCACCTTGCGGCCCTCCTCCTTCGCCTTGGTGTACTGGCGTTTGGCGTCCTGTTTTTCGTGGATCTCGCCCACGATTACCCGCTCACCGGCGGTCATGGTCATGCCGTACACGCTCGCATTGTCCGGCAGCGGAAACACGAACACGCCTTCCCGCCACTGCTGGCTGGTATTACGGAAGCTCTGACGCAAGCGGGTGTCGGCAATCAAGCCGCTGACGGTTACATTGTAGTTTGTGTTCAGCAGGGTTGCCGAGCCCAGGCGCTGGCCGGCATCATCGACAAAATGAAACTCACCGGCGCCTTCGCGTCCGGTTTCGGAGGCCTCCGCGTACACCGGGTGCACAAACAGGAAAAGCAGCACAGCCAGCCACAGGGAAATGTCCTCCAGCCAGCGTCGCAGCCGGGGAGAAACCTTGCTCCCTGTCAGACTACCAGTAATCTGCCGCCCACCATTCGGGGCGGTTGGTGAATAGGGTCCCAGGTTGGTCAACAGCATTGTTTCGCTTCCTTGTATCACTGTGGTTGAAAAAGCACGCCTGGTGGCAACTGCCGACTATTTCAGCCCATGGAAGCGGCGATCCGGTGCCACAATCTGGCGATCCGGCGGTGAAAAAATGATGAATTGTGGCAAACCCTCTGCTTTACCTTGTTCTGGTCACAGGCCATGGTTAAATAGGAACCCGTATTAACAGGGGAATGATTGCAGGCTATGAAGCGACACATCGTGCTGATTGAAGATGAACCCGCCATCCGGGAGAACTACCGTGACGCGTTCGAGCGCCGGGGATACCGGGTGTCTGCCTATGGTGACCGCACCAGTGCTTTCCAGGTGTTGCGCACCGCCCTGCCGGACCTGGCCATCATCGACGTGGGACTGGGCGATGAGCCTGAAGGCGGCTTTACCCTGTGCCAGGACCTGCGCAGCCTGTCCAAAACCCTGCCGATCATTTTCCTGACCGCCCGGGACAGCGACATCGATTCCGTTCACGGCCTGCGACTGGGCGCCGATGACTATGTCACCAAGGACATGAGCATGGACCACCTGCTGGCCCGGGTTACCGCTCTACTGCGCCGGGCAGATGCCTGGGCCGAAGCCCTGAAGCAACCGGATGAAGTGGTGCACAGGGGCCGCCTGGCATTGAATGTGGATCGCATGACGGCAGAATGGAATGACCAGCCCATCGATCTGACAGTCACCGAGTTCTGGATGCTGCATTCCCTGGTTCAGCACCCGGGCCACGTGCGCAGCCGCGACCAGCTGATGGAGGCCGCCAGCACGGTGCTGGACGACAATACGGTGACGTCCCATATCAAACGTATACGCCGCAAGTTCCTGCAGATCGACGACGCCTTTGATGGCATCCACACCGCCTACGGCATGGGCTACCGCTGGAATGCCCATGAGGCCTGAGTTTTGACCCTTAAGCGCCAACTCTTCATTGCCAGCTTACTGATGCTGCTGATTCCCTGGGCGGGCCTGCAGTTCGTGCTGGAGCTGGACCAGGCCCTGCGCGACCAGGCCGCCCGTCAGTTGCAGAGCCAGGCCGGACGTACGGCCGGTTTTGCAGCGGAACAGCTTGCCGAGACCCCAACGGTCGCCACGGGCACCAGCGTTATCTACGCCGACCTCCTGTCCCGCAGCCCGAATCTGGATGGCTACGGCGACGACTGGCCCGGGTACGACGAGGAAGAATCCCGGCAACAGTGGCAAGGCACACAACGGGTCATCGACAAAGACGGACCCGAGGTATCCTGGCAGGCAGCCGTCGATCAAACCCATCTCTACCTTCTGATTCGTGTCAGTGGCAGAACTGCTGACTTCTTCAACCCCGGCAACCCCCGCCAAGCTCATGACCAGATCCAACTCCAGGTTATCGACAAGAAACAGACAACCCGTCGCCTGATTCGCACTCAGGCACCAGGGGCGATCAACGCCATAGATCCGGAGCGCGAAGGGGCAACCGACTATCGCATCAGCGGCTACTGGCAGGCGGTCAGCAACGGCTACCAGGCTGAATTGAGATTGCCGCGACCGGCTCCCTCGTCCCGCCTTGGCTTCCAGGTGACATGGCCTGCGGAAAGGCTTGAAAACAGCGGTGAAGAACGCGTCTCGGCCGGCCCCACCTCGACCCAGATCGTCACCCGAATGCCACAACTCGAAAACCGACTTGCGGCTATGATTGCTCCCGGCCAGGGCACCTGGGTTCTGGAGCCGGACGGCTGGGTAATCGCTCGCCAGACCCGCAACTCCGAAACCGATGAGCCCGAATTCGACAGCCTTAGCCCCCTGCAGATCCTGGAACGCATCAGCCTGAACGGCCTGCGGGCACTGGTGAGTTTTTATCAGCCTGAGCCTTCACGCCTGAATGCGGAAACCCATCGCATGGACGCCGGGGAATTGCCATCACAGGGGCTGGTTCGACACCGGGACGGCGACACCTACATGCTGGTGAAACAATCGTTGAGTGATGGCCGGATGCTGGTGCTGGAGGAATCGCTGGACCAATTGCTCGCGCTGTCCGGCAGCACCCTTGGCTCGGTCATTTCCCGCAGCGTGCTATTGATTGTCGGCCTGATGCTGGTTCTGCTGGGTTACGCCAGTTGGCTGTCCTGGCGCATTACCCGGCTGCAGCGGGCGGTCAGCGCCAGTGTTGACGACGACGGCCGTGTGTTGGGCACCCTGCCACCCGCAAAAGCGAAGGACGAGCTGGGCGACCTGTCACGGCAATTCAGCCAAATGGTGGACCGTCTGCAGGGCTACACAGACTATCTGGAAAGCTTCTCCCGGCGCCTGTCCCACGAACTGAAAACCCCCGTGGCGGTGGTGCGTTCTTCCCTGGAGAATCTGGGGCAAACCACAGACCCGGCTGATCAGGCCAGTTACATCGAGCGAGCCCGCTCCGCCACCGACCGCCTCAGCCAGATACTGCAAGGGATGAGCGAGGCAGCCCGGCTGGAGCAAAGCTTTGACCACGCCGAAAAGGAAACCTTTGACCTGGCCGAAGTCGCCTCCCAAACCACCCTCGCCTACCAGGAGCTGGACCCCGATCACCGCATTCACTACATCGGACCGGCCAACGGTTGTCGGTGCCACGGTTCCCCGGAACTGCTGGTGCAGCTCTTGGACAAACTGGTGGACAATGCACGGGATTTCACACCAGCGCAGGGAAACATTGAAGTACGGCTAACGCAGAACGCCCGACAACTGGAACTGAGTGTATTCAACGAGGGCTCTTCTCTGCCGGAGAACCTCGCCAGTGATATTTTCAGCCCCTTCGTATCCGTGCGGACCGGCCAGCAGGAAGGGCATCTGGGCCAGGGCCTGTTGATCGTCCGACTGATTGCCGAGCACCACAACGGCCAGGTGATGGCCAGCAATGATCTGGGTGGCGTGCGCTTTTCGGTGATGTTGCCATCGCGCCCCCGACCAGAGTCTTAAGCCACAAGTCGTCTTTCGGAAGCACCCGCGAGCCTTTATTGTTCCGCTATAGGTCAACCAATCGCCGTCAAAGGACCAAGTCTTGAACCCGCCGCTCAAACAGCTGGACCTGCACCCTCTCCGGGAAGAACTCTACAACGAACTCCATTCCCGGCCGTTCCACGTGCTGCCATGCCCGGCGCAGGTTACCCATATTGCCCTGCTGACCACCCCGGAGCAGCGGGCCGTCCAGTTCCGACACTGGCAAGACCTGCATATCATGCTGGGACAACCCGAGCCGTTGGAGGACGTCAGCTGCTACGAGGCCACCTTTGGCTCCCTGCGTATCCGGCGTGAAATGCACATGGAGTTTGCTTCCTATACCTTTATCAATCTGGGTATTGGGAATAACCATCACCCCTTCCAGGACACCGGTATCTCGTTGCTGCCCAAAGGCTGGCTGGAAAAGCTCACCGGTACGGTGGTGGCGGCGTTTCATATTGACCTGCAACAAGCCTCGAACGGCCCGGAAACCGACCTGGCGCAGATTCGCCACTGGTTCGAGGGAGAACGGCTGGTGGGCAGTAGCCCCTGGGAAGGGAAGGCCCGGGTGTGGGGCACCTTCCGGCTTCACAGCGATGGGTTTGGCCGTTTCATGGTCCTCAACCGGGACATGTCCGACAGCCAGCTCGGCCGACTGACCCAGCGCCTGATGGAGATCGAGACCTATCGCCTGATGTCATTACTGGCACTGCCACTGGCACGGGAAATGACACCCTCGCTGAACGACATGGACCAACAGCTGGCGTTGATTACCCAGTCCCTGGCGGACAACCAGGACATCGATGAACGTGAGGTGCTGGCGGACCTGACCAACATCGCGGCCCGCATCGAAGCCTTTCGCGCCCACGCCACCTTTCGCTTCTCAGCCACACGGGCCTATCACCAGCTTGTGCTGACCCGGCTGGAGGAACTGCGTGAAGACGAGCTGTCGGGGCACCTTACCGTCACCGAATTCATGACTCGCCGGCTGACACCGGCGGTAGAAACCTGCGAATCGGTAAAGGAGCGCCTGGAGGACCTGTCGCGCAGGGTTGACCGGGCTTCGGACATGGTCCGCACGCGGGTAGAACTGGCCATCCAGAGCCAGAACCAACAGTTGTTAAGTTCCATGGACCGGCGCTCAAAAATCCAGTTGATGATGCAGCACACGGTGGAAGGGTTTTCCGTGGTGGTCATCAGCTATTACCTGCTGGCACTGTTG
Organism: Marinobacter sp. B-12; assembly: GCF_056857915.1. Taxonomy (NCBI): domain Bacteria; kingdom Pseudomonadati; phylum Pseudomonadota; class Gammaproteobacteria; order Pseudomonadales; family Marinobacteraceae; genus Marinobacter; species Marinobacter sp. B-12. The sequence continues at coordinate 64,674 of NZ_JBSXOB010000040.1, forward strand.
AAACTGGCGCTGGAGTCCGCCGATGACGCCGGATTCGACGTCAACACCTCGCTGGTTCTAGGCATTGCCATCCCGGTGGTGCTGGGACTGGTGTTCATCGGCGTACGGATGATCCACCACCGGTTCATCAGGTTGGCGCGGCGACAGTAACCGGCTGCCTACTGACCAAAGGCGTCCGGGTCGCCGGCAAACTGGCGGTAGAATTGCTGCGCCGTGCGGCCGTTACGGGCACCCCGGCTGGTGGCAAAGCGAATGGCCTCAAGATGCAACGCCTCACGATCACCCACGTGTGGAAACAGGGCATCAATGGCCTGCAGATAGACATCCTGGGGAAAGCTGTAGAACGACAACTGCAGGCCAAACCGGTCCGCCAGGGAGACCTGTTCCTCGATCGCCTCGGCCGGGTGGAGTTCACCTCCGCGCATCTCGCTTTTCAGGTTATCGTCCATGAATTCCGGCATCAGGTGCCGGCGGTTAGACGTGGCGTACACCCTGACGTTCTCAGGCGGCAGCTCCAGCGAGCCTTCCAGCACACTCTTCAACGCCTTGTAACCAGACTCTCCCACTTCAAAGGAAAGGTCGTCGCAGAAGATCACGAACCGCCAGGGCAATTCAGCGATGTCGTCGACGATTTCCGGGAGGTTCACCAGATCGTCCTTGTCCACTTCGATCATCCGCAGCCCGCGCTGCAGGTAGCGGTTAAGCAGTGCCTTTATCAGCGATGATTTGCCGGTGCCCCGGGCTCCCCAGAGCAGCGTATTGTTCGAGGGTTCACCGGCCAGGAAGCGCTCAGTATTGCGGGCCAGGGCCATCTGCTGTCGCTCGATGCCGGTCAGGTCGGCCCAACCCACCGGGTCAAGCCGCCGAATGGCCCGCAGCCCCTGACGATGGCGGCGCCACACGGCGGCGGGCGTCTCCGCCCAGTTGATGGCGTGATCTGTCGACATAACACCTATTTCCTGTTCCGCGTTTATCACGAATATGAAACACTGGAGCCCACTACCGGACACACCTCAAAAAGGAGACTTTACCGCAAATGGCCGTTAAATCCGTCGCTCTTGTCGCCCACGATAACAAGAAGAGAGAACTGGTGGACTGGGTTGCCGACAACCAGACCCGCTTTGCCTCCCTCCGACTCTACGCCTCCGGCACCACTGGCCGGTTGCTCAAGGAAAATCTGGGCCGGGACGACATCCATTGCCTGCTCAGTGGCCCGCTCGGGGGCGATCAGCAAATTGGCGCCAAGATCGCGGAAGGGGAAATTGACCTGCTGGTGTTCTTCTGGGACCCGCTGGAGCCCCAACCCCACGACCCGGACATCAAGGCCCTGCTGCGCATCGCCGCGCTGTGGAACATTCCCGTCGCCTGCAACCGGGCCACCGCCGAGTTCATACTGACGTCCGCCTATATGACGGATGATCAACACCAACCGCAACGGCCGGATTTCTCAAGCTACACCGGCCGCTCCGTCAACTGAGCGGCTTTCTGGCCAGGAACACCGTGTTAGTGGACTCCCGATTCTGGAATGGGTTGTAGAACGACACTACCTTCGCGTCCACATCCGTAAACAGCGTTTCCAACACGTCCATGAACGGTTCGTCCGGCGGGTCGTTGGACCACATGGCGAAGACGCCGCCAGGGCGCAGGTGGGCCGCCATTTTGCCTAAACTTTCGGCGTTGTAAAAACTGGCATTGGACTCGTTCAGGAGGGCTCTGGGGGAATGATCAATGTCCAGCAGGATGGCGTCAAACACCTTGCCCGACGTTTCGGTATCGAAACCTGATTCCGATACCGCCAGATCAAAGAAACTGCCCAGTACATAGCGGCAGCGCGGGTCAGCATTCAACACTTTACCCAACGGAACCTTTTCCTGCTGGTGCCAGTGGATGACCGTGTCGAGGGCATCCACAACCAGCAGCTCGCTCACCCGCTCGTGCTTGAGCGCCGCTTCCGCGGTGTAGCCCAGCCCTAAGCCGCCGACCACCACCTTCAACTGTTCGCCCTCCACCGCATTCAGGCCCAGGTCCGCCAGGGCGACTTCCGCGTCCACGAACATACTGGACATGAGGAACTCTTCACCCAGCTTCACCTCGTAGATATCCCGGTCACCCAACGCAGGAATCCGACGACGGCGAAGCGTGATCTCTCCCAACGATGAAGGTTGGCTGTCGATCTGTTCAAACAAAAGGCCCATGGTCGTTCCCGTAACTTACTGATGTCGTGACATCCTACCATCACACACTGGCAATGGCAGGCCACAAATCAGCTCATCATTGGGCAACCAACCCGCCAACGACTACACTCATTAACTAATCACCACAGAATTGTGAATCACCCGATGAGCGCTGTAATTGCCGGGCCAAAGCCATCACTGATCACACTGCTTGCTAGCATTTACGGTGTACTCGCGCTCACCTTACTGTCGACGTTCGCCTGGCCCACTCCCGTCTCCGTTGGCATCGTGGCCGACAACAAACCGTACACGTCTATGGTGGGCCGCACAGCATCCGGCTTTTCGATCGATATTGTCCGCGAAGTGGCCCGTCAGTCAGGGTTGGACATTGAGTTTCGGGCAGGCACCTGGCCAGAAGTGTTCGGTGCATTTGAGCGCGGCGACATCGACGTCATTGAAGGGATCTCCTACAACGACGACCGCGCCAGGACCATACAGTTTACCGAGCCGTACCACATTCGCCAGATGCACCTGATGCATGACACGGCCAACCCGCTCAAAAACATCGATTCCCTGAAATCCCTCAATAACTACCGTATTGGCGTTGTGCGTGACGTCTATTTCCGCGATGCCCTTAAAACGGCGGGCGTGTCACTGGTCACCTACGATTCCATTCCCGGTCTGATCCGGGCACTGGCCTTCGGCTGGGTGGACGGCATCATCGGTCCGGAACTGACCCTGGATTACTACGCTAACCAGGCCGGTTTCCGGTTTCTGGAAATTGCTGGCCCCGCACCATTGGGAGAATGGTCGAAAGAAGACTTTCGGCTTGGTGTTCTGAAAGAAAACGACGAGCTCTTTAAAGTGGTCAGCGGCGGCCTGGCTGCCATACCCGATGAGCGCATCAAGGAACTGTTCAACCGGTGGCAGGAGTACGGCGGGACCAGCGTTGCTGAATCGTCGGATTTTACCCTGAGTGACGCCCATCAGCGCTATATCAGTGAGGCCGGTCCGGTACGGGTGGGCTTTATGAGTGACTATGCGCCCTTCAGCTTTCACGACGCAGATGCGCTGCAAGGACTGTCCGTCGACGTGCTGAACCGGATATCGGATCTGACCGGGCTGCAGATTATACCGGTCCCGGGACAATGGTCGGAACTGTACCCCCGGTTTCTGAATCGTGACATCGATATCATGGCCAATATCTCGAAAACCGAAGAGCGTGAGGCGTTCACTCGGTTCACCCGTCCCTACCACATCATTCCCAACGTCGCCTTCACGCTGGACAAGAACCTGCTATTCAACTCACTGGCAGACTTGCAGGGACTAAAGGTCGCTATTGGCTCAGGCATCTACTATGAGGGGGCCCTTCGTGAGGCATTGGGCGACAATGTGTTCTCTTTCACGGCGCAGCAGGCCATGTTCCAGGCCCTGGCAGAGGGCTCCGTCGATGTTGCGTTGGCAGCCCTGCCTAATGGTAACTATTGGGTGAGGGAACTTCGCATTGCCGGAGTGGATATTGCCGGTGAAATGACCCTTGATGGAATGCCGGGAGAAGACCTGCGCTTTGGGGTGCGTCCCGCGCTTGAGCCGCTCGCCTTCATTATGGACGCGGCGTTGGGCGCTATCAGCCAAACGGAGATGCGCACTATCGAGAATCGCTGGCTCGGCACCTCTACCCGTCGTAACCAGCCGCCCGGCACGGGTCCGTTAACGTTCTCCGACGCCGAACAGGCTTGGCTGGCCGATCGAAACCGAAGACTGACCATCTGCGTGGATCCTGACTGGCTTCCTCTGGAGGGGCTCAGCGAGGACAATAAACACCTCGGAATTTCCGCCGACATCTTCGCCCTGTTTACCGAGCGTTCCAATATCAAGTTCACTCCTCTTCCCGTAGATAGCTGGGCCGAGTCCACCAAGGCCGTCAAAGAGCGCCGATGCGATCTACTGCCCATGGCCATGGAAACACCGGAGCTGCTGGAATACCTGAGTTTCACAGAACCCTATATCCAGATTCCCAGCGTGCTATTGGGGCGTGTGGAAGCCCCCTATATCAATACACTGGATGATATATCGGACCAGCCGGTCGGCGTAGTGAAGGACTACGCTTTTCTGGAACTGCTGAGAACAACCAACCCCCACCTCAATCTGGTGGAAGTACCCAGCGAAAAAACCGGACTGCGCATGGTTCAGGAACGGAAGCTGGCAGGGTATCTTGGCACTTTGTCCACAGCCAGCTACAACATGCAGGAGCTCGGCCTGGCGGACCTGAAAGTGCTCGGACGAATTCCCGCAGACTGGACCCCGGGAGTCGCCACTCGGAATGACCAGCCCGAGCTGCTCAACATCATGCAAAAGTTGGTGTCCAGCCTGACGGACGAAGAACGTAAAAGCGTTGAACAGCAATGGGCAGGCTTACTGGAACCGACCGTCGACTACACCCTGATGTTCCAGCTCACTGTGGGTGCCGTGGTGCTTGTGGGGCTGTTGTGCTACTGGAATCGAAAACTCGGTCGTCTGAATCGGGAACTGGCTGCGGCAAATGACCGTCTTGCGCATCTCAGCGTCACTGACGACCTGACACAAATCGGCAATCGCAGCTATTTCGACCGTGAGTTCAGCAAGAGCTTCCACTGGTGTCAGAGGCACGGGGCCGGGTTTGCAGTGGCGATGGTGGATGCGGACCATTTCAAGGAAATCAATGACACCTACGGCCACGACGCGGGAGACCGATGTCTGGTGGCGCTGGCGGATACCATGCGCACCCACTTTCGGCGTGACACCGACCGCCTTACCCGGTTCGGCGGTGAGGAGTTTGTCATGTTCACCAGCTTCAGCGACCGTGAGGAATTGGTTTCACGCCTGGAAGGATTCCGCGAGGGCCTGGCCGGGCAAACCACCTGCTGCAACGACGAGCAGATTCGCTTTACCGTGAGCATCGGCCTGGCCACTGGCACGCCAGGCAAAGACACGGTGCCAGCGGAATTCCTTCGCCTGGCTGACAAGGCGCTGTATCTCGCCAAGCAAAACGGCCGCAACCGTCTGGAAGCACTGACCATCGAAAGCCCCGCAGAAGATCAGGCAGCCAGGCAGGGCTAGCTGATGCTATCCTTTTGCGACTGGGAAAACGCAAAGGAGACGACACCATGGCTAAGATCTACGAAGACAACTCGCTGTCGATTGGCAATACACCGCTGGTCAAGCTTAATCGAGTCAACGAAGGGGCCACCATCTGGGCCAAGATTGAGGGCCGCAACCCGGCCTATTCCGTAAAATGCCGGATCGGCTCTGCCATGATCTGGGACGCGGAAAAACGTGGTGCTCTCAAGCCCGGCATGACTATTGTGGAGCCCACCAGCGGCAACACCGGCATCGCGCTGGCTTTCGTGGCCGCCGCGCGAGGCTACAAACTGAAACTGACCATGCCGTCATCCATGAGCCTGGAACGCCGCAAAGTACTGAAGGCCATGGGGGCGGAACTGGTGCTTACGGAGCCGGCAAAGGGTATGAAAGGTGCCATCGCCAAAGCCGAGGAAATCGTTGCTGAAGACCCGGATAACTGCTTCATGCCACAGCAGTTCGAGAACCCGGCCAACCCCCGTATCCACGAAGACACCACTGGCCCCGAAATCTGGAACGACACCGACGGCGCGATAGACATCTTCGTGTCCGGGGTTGGAACCGGCGGCACCCTAACCGGCGTTACCCGCTACATCCGCAACACCAAAGGCAAGGCCATTACCACCGTTGCCGTAGAGCCGGAAGACTCACCAATCATCAGCCAGGCCCGCAGTGGCCAGGACCAGACGCCAGCGCCCCACAAGATCCAGGGCATTGGCGCCGGTTTCATTCCGGGCAACCTGGATATGGACCTGGTGGACCGGGTGGAAAAAGTCAGCAATCAGGAAGCGATGGACATGGCGCACCGGCTGATGCAGGAGGAAGGCATCCTCTGTGGCATTTCCTGTGGTGCAGCGGTTGTAGCTGCGGTCAGGATCGGAAAACTGCCGGAATTCCAGGGCAAGAATATCGTGGTGGTACTGCCGGATTCCGCCGAGCGCTACCTGTCGTCAGCGCTGTTCGCAGAGCGGTTTGGCGAGTTGGAAAACGTTCAGTAAGACGGAAAAAGGAACCTGATGAAAAAAGCCCGGGGCAACCCCGCCCCGGGCCCTATTACGCGCCTCTGTTAGAACTGGAAGCGCATACCAACACGACCAGTATCGAAATCCGGCCCGTCGTTGGTGACCTGGCCGTTAAAATCGTCCTCGTCGATATCTACGTTGTAGCGGTTGTATTCCGCAAACGCGGTCAACTGCTCAGTGACCCGGAAATCGACACCAGCACCAACGAACGGATTAACCTCATCGTAGGTCTCACTCTCGTCAAACGCGTCCACATCAAACGACGAGGCAAACGCGCCGGCCTTGGCATAGACGCCAAAGGTATCCGTCAATGGCAACCGCCCCATTAAACCGAGGGAGGTCCCTTTCAGCTTGCCATCAACATCGTCATCGCCAAAGTTGCCGAAATCAATGTACTCGGCTTCCAGGGCAAAGAACTGGTTGAACTGGTAGCCCAACCCTACGCCAAACAGGTCGTTTTCATCATCAAACTCGCCGCCATGGGATTTGTAACCACCATAACTGCCGCTCAGGTACACGCCGGAGCTGTCGCGATCGGTGTTGTCCTGGGCTGATACGACTGGGGCGGCCAGCATGGCCGAGGCCAGAACCGTTACATAGGCAAAACCGGATTTATAGCTCATATCGCATCCATCCTTCTGAGTTCGGAAACAATTGATTTCCTATTGGATTAACCGGTAAAGCGTCATACCGATTACCTGAACTCAGGCTACCTACAAATTGGCGGGATGTGGGTTAAATGCGCAATACGATCTGTTCACCTTCATTTCATGTTAGTTAATGTCGGGATGACAACTTTTCGAGGCACAGCTCTGTTGCAAACATTGGAAGGCCTGCGGCCAGATCTGCCAACTATCCGAAATCTGCGCGCCTCAAACGGATGACTGAGGCGCGCATCTACGGTCAGTGACCTCTGCCAGCATATCCCATACAGTTGGCATAGAAGGTGGTGGTGGCGGGCCAATCCGAGAAGACACCAATGACCCCAACATCCCGGGCCAGCACGTCAATCACGTTGAACACGTCGCCGTCGTTATTGATGGCGTCGGTGATGGTCTGGTGATACCAACCACCGCCATTGGCCAGTGGGCCACTACGCTCGACCGTCCAGGCGATCATATCCAACCCTGCTGCCCTGGCATTTTCAGCGTATTCCGACGGCACGATCTGTTGATGGCTATCCAGGGTCAACATCTTCCACAGTGCGGGGGCCAGGATATTCACTCCTTGCGCCGATAGGCTTTCCATCCACGCCAGGGAGGAATTCTCCGGTGTCAGCGGCTCCTGATCCAGAAACACCGCCTGTCGTCCAAAACGCGGCGTTTCATTGATCCAGAACAGCACATCATCCAGCAGGAACGACTGAGGCCAGACATCCCTCGGGTTCACGCCGGCCTCAACGTAGTCCTGAATCATCTGGCGAGCGTAGTCTTCCTGGCTGTAATCGCCCTCGTAGGGCATCTCCACCACCGGCGTTTTCAGTTCCGGCGTGAACTTCACACCCAGGCGTTTAAAGAGTTCGATGCTCTCCTTATGGGTCAGCAGGGTGCCGCGACTGCTGTATAGCTCCGTGCGCCAGTCTGCTGTTCCTTCCAGGTATTCCTCAGGCGTGGTTGCCATGGGATTGAAGGCGTCCATCTTGCCTTCCAGAGATTTGAACTCCTCCAGCGTAATGTCGCTGGTCCGGCATTCTGCCTGCGCCTCGGTGCCACTGTCCGGGTCCGCCGGGACAAATGGCTGCGTGCACTTGGCGTTCAGTTCCGGAATCGTCACGATGTTGGTGGTGGTATGGAGATCGTTCTGGGCATGACGGCAGACCAGTTCCCGATCTTTGGTAAAGGCAACATCGCACTCAAGGATGCCTGCGCCCATCCGGGCGGCCGCAACGTAGGATTCAAGCGTGTGCTCCGGGAACTGCAAGGGCGCACCACGATGGCCAATGGAAAAATCCGTGGGCCGGATTTTGTCAGCGCGGCAGGACTGGAGCCGGTCTTTCAGGCGCCCCTCATCCATGTCGTCCACCAGCCAGAAGGGTCGCGGCCCCAGATGGACCTCGCGTTTACCCCGATGATGCCTGTCCTTCAGATCCGGCCACTTGTCGTGCCATTTATCAAGGCCCGGCGGTGTCCAATGCTCCCCCTTGCCATGCCAATCCGGCGCCGCATGGGCGGCAGAGAATAGAGACATCAGTAATGCCATAATCAATAACGTGCGTAACTTCATAACAAGCTCCCTGTGCAATGAATGGTACTCCACGGTTATTGTCGGCGCGGGGGGTTACGCTGAGGTGACGATCATGTGACTGGCGCATCCGTGCCACTTTCCCGTGAGTCCGTTTTGTCTTTATCTCGGGCCTGCTCGGCTTCCGCTTCCTTCATCAGGACCATGCCACCCTGCAACAACAGTGACTTCAGGCGAGGGTCGCCCTGCTCCACCACACCGAGCGCGAACGCCGCAAAGGCGGCTTCCAGCGGGTTGTTACGGACGAGCTCCCTGATAGCATCGATTGGTGACGCGGAAGACCGATCACCCCCACTGGCGGTTTTTTTGGATGTAGCCGGACGTGTCATCCGGTAGAAAAACAACGCCAGCAGCAACAGACAGGAGACGCCCGTCACCGCCATGGCGCCGGCTTCACCCAGCATGGGTGACAGCGCCAGCGTGGTGGCATTAACGAGCATATAAAATCCGGTGATCAGCAGGGCGACCAGCAACACAAAAGCCAACATAAAACCGATGATGGCTGCGACTGCCTTGCGCAGGACACCCTGTAACCAGGCGGAGTCAGGCATAATCAGCGGTCCAACAACCGGCCAACCAACAACCCGGCGAGGAACATAAGCACAACGCTCAGGAGCGGTCGTTCCTCGATTTTGTGCTCAACATCGTGCACCGCCTTAGTACTTGCATCACGGGCGCGGTTGAAGGCTTCATCCCCATGCTGCCGCACCTGGTCAAAAGCCTCCCGGCTTTCCCGGCGAATTTCATCACGAAGACTGCTGATATTACTCTTTTGCCCGTCCGCAACCGCTTTGGTGAGTTTGGAGAGATCTTCGCGGAGTTGCTGCAGGTCTTGCCTGACCTGCTCATACTCGTTCTGACTGGATTTCGCTTCCATTTGGTGCCTCCTTATCAGTAAGTAATACTGCTATTTCGGCTTTCGGTAACGATTCATACTGCTCACTGAACATCGCTTGAAGAGCTGTCCCTGCAATGCGGCTATTCAGCAACCATGGAACGATGTAGAACGACCACGGCTAGTTTCACTGTAGCATACGGTTCGAGGCGACACGTGAAGACATCGTAATTCACCGACGTTGACTCACGGCTCCATGGGTTCGTCATTGCGAACCCGCAGAAAACTGGCAAATCGTGGAAGGCCCGTCGACGTGAAGCCGTAATATTTATAGGTAATGGTTGCGCCGACCGGCGGCGGATTTTCCCGCTGCTCATCACTGAATCCGGTGCCAATGCGGAACTGCCGCCCATCATCCCGCCTTACCCGTACCGACCCGAGCATGCCTTCGTATTTCCCGCTACCGGCAAGATGCGCCACCACGACTGCCTCGGCATCGTCGTATCGCTTCACCTTCAATAGATCATCTGAACGGCCAGTTGCGTGAAGGCTGCCACCACGCCGCAGCATCAAACCCTCGCCACCTTCGGACACAACCTTGTCCAGCGCCGACATCAAACGCTCATGATCCGTGGCCTTGCGTTGTGCCACTATCGCCAGAAATAGAGACGGTGATGGTTGCAACAACCCCTCCATTGCCTGGACACGCTCGGAAAACGGCTGATTGAGCGCCGGAAGGTCAAACACCATAAACCGAATCTGGCGCCAGCTCCGGTTTATCGGTTCCAGCCGGCGAACCGCTCCGGACAGTTCCGAAAACCGGCCCCGTCCCATCCAGAGTTCGCCGTCCATAGGCACATCGGGAAAGCCCTCGGTAAACCAGTCCGGCGCCCGATACTCGTTGCCACCCCGGGACCAGAACCGCTCACCGTCCCAATAGGCCCGGACGCCATCCAGCTTCTCGCTGACCCAGTAATCCTCGAGGGCAACACCTTTCTCGTAGACACCGGCCAGCGACAGTTCCGGTGATTCTGCATGGGCGTTGAACGCGGTAAAGAGGGCAAAAGCAAACCAGGACGGAATCAGGCGCCGCATTCACGCTTTACCCTGGCACGAAACTCCCGACGAATGCGCTCGTTCTCTTCGTCGTCGACAAACACCCGCTCACCGTCGTTATTCAGCCGGTAAATCCCCGACACGCTTTTCAAATACTTCAAGCGCGCTTTTAAAGCCTGGCACCGGGCCTCATGTTTCGCAGCCTGCGCCTCTTGCTTGGCGTTCGCTTCATTGCGCACAGCCCGCTCCTGCTCGGTTTGCTCAAGGAATTCATTCATCCGCTGCTTGCGCGCACGCGCATCGGCATCCGAAGACGGTGCGGGTGCTTTTAGCTCTACTTCATCAGAGGCTGCATTCGCGGGCGGCCGATCGCCGAAGTGGGTCTGGCCGTTTTCATCGACCCAGCGGTAAGTACCGGCCTGGGTGATGGGGGTGATTAGGAGGCAGAGGATGAGTAGGAGTCCTTTCATTGGTTACGATCCTTGTTGATGTCTGCAAAATAGTCGTTTGGAGTCTTTACAATATTCTCGGCGCACTCTCTGTTAGAACACGAACATCATTCCGGCCAGACTACCAACCGACTACTTTCCAAGGCTTCAGACAAATCCTTAAAGATCGTCTTGTGGTCCTCGGCGTAATTATAGAGGTCCGTGGCGAATATACCGCCATCAGCCCTTTGCCGGCTGAAGAAACGCCCCCGTCTTGCACAAGTGTACTTATCGTTGTTTTTTACATAGATAATAAGATGGACAAAGCGGCCAAGGCGCGTGCTGAAGTGATCAACTACGTCCAGATGAGAAATATCCGACCATGGAATCTCATTGAATTCACAATCATCGATTCTCAGAAATTGTGGAGTGATCTCAATAACATTGTTGCGAGCTCTGAAACCTGGATACCAGGTACCGAAAAGCAATAAACCGATCAAAAGCGCGAGCCCCATCGCGAAAAGAACTGATGTGTCCTCATACATGAAGTAGACGGTCAAACCTACTGCACCGAGATGTAGCACCCCCATCGAATAGATTAAAGGTTTATCTTTCAGGTAAACCTTTACCCTAATAATCGTTGGCAGGTCGTTATGGGGTGATTCCATCCACGTTATTCCATACATCCTTGTTTTAAATCCGAGCCAAAAAATACGTTTCAAGACGAGTGGTTGGTGAGTTGCCAGCCTAGTGGATGCTTATCCGAAATCCGGGCTCCAATATACTGGCCGAGCACATGCACCTAACCGAACACCTTCAGGCACTTCTTGTAAATCTCATCTGTTTTCTGTTTGTAAGTGACTTCATCCATGTCTCGCCAATACCGGGGATGGCGACCAGTAGCTTTGTCGTGTTCAGCCGTCACCGGATCCTTGTGGCGGTGGGGCTCGAACAGGGGGATATCCGGCAGGGGCGCGGTACTGTCCATGTACTGCAGCCAGAAGTTCCATAATGCCTTGTGGTCTTCGTCGTTGGCGGAAGCAGCTTGGAAGGCGGTCAGGGTCAGCGCCTCTTCCCGGTATCGGTGGACCATGGCCCCGTAATACAGCGGCAGCCCTTGATGAGTAGGGCCGCTGTGGACATAGCCATCGAATTCCGAGAACGGGGATTGCCAGGCGACCTGCCCGGCGTCCCGCTTATTCTTGGGGTTACGAAACACCGTGACTAGCCCGGTACGGCGGTTGAACTCCCATAGGGGGCCTTGGGGATCCTTATAGATCCAGCCGGGGAAGAGGCGTTCGATGAGGTTCACTCCACTCCAAATCAAGGCGCATGGGCCACCAACATACATCAGGGCTGGAATGACAAACTTTAAAATATGGGGCCCGGGGGGGGCTCCCAGCACAAACACCACGAAAAGAAAGTTCAAAAGCAACAGTGGTATTCCTGCCAACACTGTAAACTTCGCAAGTGCCTTCAATATCAACCACCGCCAAGACGAACTCGGCAATGTCGCATAGCGAATGCTTTCCTGATTGACCCAGGCAATCGGCTCCTTATTTTTCTCTTTACCGGACCCTTTTTCGACATACCAGTTGGTGTCCTCATCCTGCCCTGGAGGCCAAGTTTCCATAAAATCCCCCGGCACCACATCAGGTAGGTATTGTTTGGGCAGCTTTTGCCCCGCAGCCCACTGGAACCGGAAATTTTTTGAGCGGGTATCCAACTGCCCTCGACGGCGTGGCCTTTCGTCTCGCTCAGGGTCCCAGGCGGTCTGGCTGTAATAGGCGGTCTCAGCCATTGGAAGCTTCCTCTACGGTGTTACGGTCACGATAGGCCCGAGCACTCAGCGCTCTGCGGTTGGTGGTCAGGTTGGCCCAGAACGGGGCGTCGTCCCTGGCAAAGTCCGGGGCGTCATGGCTGCCATGCTTGCTCTCCTGGTACACCTGCGGATCACTGACGGGCGGCGCCGGAAACACATAATCCCGGTCTGTGCCCAGACTGGCAACTAGCCGTGCCCGTACCTTCCATTCATGAAACACCAGCCCTTCCGGCCCGGGAGTATGAAGCCAATACTCCATTCCATCCGGCAAGGCCCTGCGGTAGATCCACCAATGTTTATTGGTGGATTCCTGCAATTCGCTCTTTGCCACTAAAGTCCCTCCTGAGGGAGGATTTGGACGATGCTCTTCCTTGAGGCGACGAATGTATACCTTGAGTGCAGTATCGCCCACCACGCTCGCCAGGTTGCTTCTGACCACTACGCGGAAATTGGTCTTGGTCAGTTCCTCTTGCAATGCACTCACCTCCTGTCGAGAAGCCGATGATGCCTGGCCTTCGAGGTGGGCCTCCGCCAAACGATACGCCTCACCAGCATCCACATGGTGAATTGATTCCTCAATCCGGACTCCGGCCAGGATATTGGCGAGTCGATAGAAAGCCTCCCGCTCCGGTACAGGTTTTGGTGCTGGTTCTTCAGGCGTGTCAACCACCCAGGGCAGCCAGGACCAGGACCCACCGGAGGATTCCGGTGCTTCTTCATCCACAGTCAGACCATCGGATTCAGGGGCCTCTCTCCACAAATGCTCATACGACGAGTCTCGGTAGTCGCCAAACGGCCCATTCTTCAACCAGGATTCCAGTTCGTCGTCTTCGAGCAGGCTGGCGGCAATAGACCCACCAATGAGCAAAGTCAGGCCAACACCCAAGACGACCCAGCCCACCGGAGTGCTCAAGCCCAACACGGCCCCGGCACTGGAGGACGCTGCAGTACCGGAACTCATCAGCGACACGCTGGCCCAGCCCGACAATAAGGCGCCAACGCTGGAGCCCCCCATGGCGACCGCCGAGGCTATTTGCCCTGTTTGCATATAATGAAGGGAATCCGCTGCTCGAATTCCCGCATCCAGTATGGCCAATACCGAAATTGACGCCATGCGCAGCGTTAAAGCCCGCGGCAAGCGGCTACCAAACGCCTTGGAGATTCGACCAGCGACTACGGCCTTTTCAACATCAAAGACAACCCGATTCATCTGGCGAACAATAACGGTGCTGTTTGCCAATTTCTTGGACAATTGTTCGGCAACGGCCATTGACGCAAAAATAGTGTCCGCTACTGCCGAAATAGTCTCGGCGTTAGCCCGTCCCTCGCCTCGGCTTCTCAGAAGCTTGTTGTAATTATCAGCTACGTTGTCCAAGTTCCAAAGCTCAAACCCCAAAACCACATAAGGCAAACCAAGCCCGTCCAAAGTCTTGCCAAGGCTGCGCTGTTGGCTAATCTGCTTCCGCACATCTCGGTAGTTCTTCACCAATTCTGAACCGACCGGCGCCATGAAGGCGTGGAACCTTCCGGACTCTCCGGCATCTACCCCACCCGGCACGCGGTTGGAGTTGGTGCTGCCAATGATTCGCCCTTCGTTGTCCTGAATTTCCCCCAGGAACCGGCCGCTTCGATTGTTGCGGTTGAAGTAGTCACGCTCCGCTTCCGTCAGGCCGTTACGCAGTCCGATCTCCGGGTCTTCCACACCCAGCAGGACCATATTCAGACCCTGCGATCCTTGGGGCAGGAGGTGAAGTTCGCCAAGCAAGGAGGGGTTCATGGCCTTCAGGGCACGAGCCATGGGGCCGTGGATATCCAGGTCGATGCGCATCATGTCGCCAAGGATACGCTTCCGCGCCTTGCTGAACTGATCCATCAGTTGGCCACTGATCCCATCAAGGGCTTTTGTGACCGCTCTCAGGTGAGCGAGGGAGTCGAAGGCCCCTTGATCGGTCAAGGCAACCATCGAGGCACCCTCCAAGGTCTGCATGTCTTCCAGTGCCGGCAGCTCGCCGTCCACATCCAGTTGGGCAAAGGCTGCTGGGCGGAACCGGCCATCACCGGGGTTGGTATCCGGCTCTGGCGGTTCATAGGACTGATTCAGCGGCACAGTTTTTGAGCTCGGATACAGCATGCCATGCAATGGATGGTTCGAGCCCTTCTTTGCAATATCGATAATGAGCTGGGAGCCTTCCACGGAGGGGCTGTCATCCGGGTCGGTCAGGCGGCCGCTGCAACGGGTGTCGCAGTCCGGGTTGCTGCCGGCCAGCCAGGGTTTGTCGGCGGCCTCGGCGTCGTGCTGCAGGGCATTGAACAGCTGCCCCGTCAGTACGAAGCCACTCAGGTAGTCTCCACCCTCCAGTGAAAACAGGTCGGCCAGCCGGGTCTGGTTGCGGTCGTCCTGCACCAGGGCGAGCAGCCTGCGCTGTGCAGCCTTGATCGTGTTAATGCCTTGGGCACGGTAAGCCCGATGCAGGGCCCGTTCGAGTTTTCCGGTCAGGGACAGGTCGAGGTGTTCGGAATGCTCGTTCAGGGGGTTTGGCTGCCCACCCAGAGTCTCCGGCAATATCGACTGTTCAACCAGTTCGGCACTTTGGTAATGGGGCTGTCGCCCCGACCACTCACGGATATTCTTCTGGTACAGCATTCCAGCGCTGGTGCGGGCCATGGCCTTGCGGATTTCATACAGTTCATCGTAAACGACGATCCCGAACACACCCCTGATACGGCAGCCCTCAAAGATATCTACAGATTCGCCAATGTTCTCCCACACGGAGCAACTGCTATCTTCCTCGGATGCTACTTCCCCCGTCTCGCCAGCCAGGTCCTGCAACGCCATATTCCGTATTGCAGCGGTGGGGCCGAGGTCTGTGTTCCGATACTGACTTTCGCGCCATGCGTCTTCTGCATCCTCCCCGCCGGCAAAGAAGCCTTTCTGTTCCTCGACAGCCAGTTGATAACAATCCAGCCCATACTTGCCACCAAGGTCGGTGAGGAATTCGAAAGTGCATGGCAACTGTTCTTCAAGCAGGGGTTGGCGGCCTCGCTGAGGCTTCACTTCATCCAGGGCGACAAGTTCCGCAAACCGCGGGTTCCAGCGGACATCGGGCCGCTGCACAATCCTTTGGACCCGTTCGTTTAAAGCGGACCCATCGTTTTCCAGGAAATCAATGCGAGCAGCGGACCACTGGACCTCGGACCAAGCCACTCTGACATCACTGGCGTAGGTGGCACTTGTGCGATAGTAGTTCACTGGTACCCAGATTTCTTCCAGGGGTACTGAGGTGGGCGGTCGCATGTTCGCAGTCAGGCGCTGTTGACCTTCTTCCCGGTAGTTGCTCAGCGGTACATCCCGAAAACTGAGTTGCCCTTCGTCACCTTGGGATATATGTATTTCACGCCACAACTGGTTATCCCGGAACAAATACAGATAGCCCGACCTTGCCGAGACAATTTGTTGTGCCGGCACGCCCACAATGGGCTCCTCCCGCTCCACCAAAGTGAGCGGCACAAATGGCGCAAGTACCAGTTTCTGACGAATCAGTTGCCGTGGAGTTACATCTGGAAGGCTGTATAGCGGTATTAGTAGAGGGCCACCCTCATCCGTCGCAATTTCAAGCGCCACATCTGCTTGCGGACTATTCTCCCAGGGCCAGACACGCAGGACGCTCGAATCCAGAGCTTCTTTGCCTACCTGGTCGTCAATGGCACTGTGGTGAGCCGAGTTGCCATGATGAAGTATGCGGAGTTCCTGACCCTCCGGATGATCCTTACCCAGCACTTCGACGATGAGCGTATCCCCCTCGCAAGCGGGGCCGCAACTTCCGGAGTTCTGACCTGATTTTGTTTCAGACATCCATGTCATCCCTTAAGTTTATGACTGCTGGCCCGATGCTTAAGCACGGGCCAGATTCAGGTTTTGGAGTTGTTCCGCTTCCAACGTGGGAGCTCCCACCATGGTTACCGGTTCCGGATTATGGCTGGTCAACCAACTACCATCTTCGGGGCCGCCATGCCAGTAAACCACACGCTTCACGGTGCCTTCTCTGCCGGTATCGTGGGGCGCCAGTCTATGCCACACCAATGGATCGTAAAAGCGCAACAGGCCGTTTCTGGTGTCGCCCAGCGTCACCGTAAGACGCGCCCTCGCCCACTGTAGGACTGCCTCAAGGCTGGCATCGGACTCGATAATCAAACCCCTGAGCTCACCGGTCCTTCCGAGTTCTTTCAAGGCCCACCGATGTAAGCCACCGTTTCGGGTTACCTGGATGAAAAGCGGACTTTCATCCTCATAGGGGGCCCACCGCGTTTCACTGAATAACAACTGCCATACTGGCGCTTCACATTGCTCGTAAAGCGTTTGCAACAACGATTTACGTCCCGCGCTTTCCAGTATCAGATAAAGAATGTCGTCGCCCGGCTTTGAACGCCCTGCCATAAGCCCCCCTTCACGCCGTCTGTGACTTGCCACAAGGACAGTCATTTAATGGACAGGAACCATCCGGCTGCTCCTGACATTCCTCTACCACAACTGCACGGTTCATCCTTGCCTGCTTCAGGCGATGGGCGACCACAGGTTTGGGCTCGGCATTCGCCCGCTGGCCAACGTCCGCAATCTCCACCTGCGCAACGGCCCCACCATTCTTCTCCACCAACCCCGGCATCTCCGGCACCTGCACCGTCTGCCCGCTGCCCTTACCCGGTGCCCCACCGGCATTCAGCTTGATGGCAGCACCACCCATGGCAACGCCGCTGGGGTCGATCTTCACGAAGCTACCGCCGGCCTTGAGGGTGATTTCCGCACCGGCTTCGATGACGGTCTTCTGGCCGGCCTTGATGTGCAGTTCGGTGCCGGAGTCGCTGAGCCAGGCGGTGCCGGCTTTCAGGTGCAGGGTGCCGGTGACGTTGAAGCTGTGGTCCTTGCCGGTTTGTTCCCGTTTCTCGCCATCCACCGTGGTGTGGTCATTGCCCTTGATGTGGGCCTTGCGGTGGTTGTCGACGGTGAGGTGGCTGTCGTTTTTGATGACTTCGGTGCGGTTGTTCTCCGTCAGCAAGTCCAGGTCTTTCTGGGCGTGGACGTAGATCTGTTCCTTGTCCGCTTCGTCCTCGAACCGAAGTTCGTTACTGCCCTCGCCCTTGTGGGTCTGGGTCTTGAGGGTGGTTCTGGTTTTATGTTCCGGCAGCGCGTACGGCGGTGTGTTGGTGGCGTGGTAGGTTCTTCCGGTAATGATGGGTTGGTCCGGGTCGCCGTCCAGGAAGCTGACGATGACTTCGTTGCCGATTCTCGGCAGCGCCATGAAGCCATACTGGCCACCGGCCCAGCCCTGGCTGACTCTGAGCCAGGCGCTGCTGTGCTCGTCGTTGTTACTGTAGCGGTCCCACGGGAACCGGACTTTGACGCGGCCGTGTTCGTCGCAGTGGATCTCTTCGCCTTTGGGGCCGGTGACGAGGGCAATCTGGGGGCCGTCCATCATCGGGCGGTGTTCCACCCGGGGCCGCCAGGTGCGATCCGCCGGGATGGCGTTGAAGGCGTTGTGGTAGGTGGTGGCGCCGTTGTTGCCGTCCTCTTCCAGGGCCTGAGGCTGTTCA